>NZ_JBEZDM010000006.1:0-404839 GCF_040648335.1 Nonomuraea sp. NPDC049158 | reverse complement strand
TCCTTGCGCCCGGCCTGACGAGCCGCCTCAACCCGGGCCTTCCATTTCTCGTTGCCCAGCAGCCAGTCGAACGACTCGGTCTGCAGAGCGAGAAGATCAGGAACTTCGAGGGGCTCCTGGATGCGCGAAAAAGAGACGCGACGGGGACCAGCGGGTACGGCGGAGGCGTTGCGCGAGGCTGCCAACAGATGTCCTTCCGAGGGCTCGCGGCGGACTGACTACACGCACGCCAGACAACCTCGCAACGTGAGCAAGCGGAGCGGGTCGTCAGAAAAGCAGCGTGGATGCATGAGCGTACTCGCTCAAATGCTGTTTGTCCACGCTTACGCAGACCCATAGTTCCGGTCGCATTTCCATGATGACCTATGGAGCCCCCACTTGTCAACACCGAGATCGTCTACGACGAGCCGTGGGTAGGGTGACGACAAGCGGCGCGACGCCGCTTCGCGAAGGGGGAAAGGGGATTACCCGCGCCTTTCCACTCTCAACGTATAGCGCACCGGGGGGCTTGCGGCAAGACCCCGGTCGTGCCGCAGAATCAACGGCCGTAGGCCAGAACGTCAGGAAACCGGGGGCGCGAAGTGCGGGTGTTGTTGTCGACGTACGGATCACGAGGGGACGTCGAACCGCTGGTGGGAACGGCACACGATGGTCCGACTCCGACCACCGAGTCCCTGACAGCCGCGCTCAGGACGGTCCTGACCCCCGAGACCCGCGTGCGGGCGACCGCCGTGGCCGGCACGATCCGTACCGACGGGGCTGCGGTGGCCGCGAAGCCGCTGCTCGACGCGGTCAGCCGGGAAAGGCCGCCCGTGTCCGCGTGAACCACGCGGGACCGCCTTGCCGTGCGTCATGGTCGCAAGCGACCTCAGATCGGAGCTTTATGAACCCCCTCACCACCAGCGCGTTCGACCTTCCCGACCGCCTCGTCCTCAAGGCCGAGCCGACGCTGATCGCCGGCGACGAGCAGCACTTCGCGGCCATCGCGGAGAGTCTTGAGCAGTCGATCGCCGACCTGTCCGACCGCCTCGACGCCGAGCGCAAGGCGCCCGGCGGCATCGGCCGGGCGGCGATGGACCGGGACATGGAGATCCACCGGCTGACCGCTCGCCTGCGCGCGCTGCGCCGCTTCGGTCTGGACCTGTGCCTCGGGCACATGGTCAGCGCGGACAACCCGGAGCCCGTGTACGTCGGCCGACTCGGCCTCAGGGACAGCGCGGGCCGTCAACTGCTGCTCGACTGGCGTTCCCCCGCGGCTGAGCCGTTCTTCGGAGCCACTCACGCCAACCCGATGGGCCTGGCGAGCCGCCGCAGGTACCGCTGGACGCGCGGCCGGATCAACGATTACTGGGACGAGGTGTTCACCTCGGACGGGCTGGTCGGGCACGCCGCGCTCGACGACCAGTCCGCCTTCATCGCCAGCCTGGGCAGCAACCGGTCGGCACGGATGCGCGACGTGCTCGGCACCATCCAGGCCGACCAGGACGCCATCATCCGGGCGGGATCCCGTGGCGCTCTCGTCGTCGACGGCGGTCCGGGTACGGGCAAGACCGTCGTCGCGCTGCACCGCTCCGCCTACCTCCTCTACTCCGACCCTCGCCTCGGTCACCACCGGGGCGGCGTCCTGTTCGTCGGTCCGCACCAGCCCTACCTGGCGTACGTCGCCGACGTCCTGCCCAGCCTCGGAGAGGAGGGCGTGCAGACCTGCACCCTGCGGGACCTCGTCGCCGAGGGCGCCGGGGCGGCGATCGAGGCCGACCCGGATGTGGCCCGCCTGAAGTCGTCCGCGAACCTGACGCAGGCGATCGAGCCGGCCGTCAGGTTCTACGAGAACCCGCCCACCAAGGGGATGACGATCACCACCCCCTGGTCCGACATCTGGCTGAGCGTCGAGGATTGGGCCGAGGCGTTCCAAGCGCCGGATCCCGGCACTCCGCACAACGAGGCGCGCGACCAGATCTGGCAGGAACTGCTCACGATCCTGATGGACAAGCACGACGGCGACGCCTCGCCTGACCTGCTCCGCAAGTCGCTGCTGCGGGACAGGGAACTACTCACGATCTTCAACAAGGCGTGGCCGCTGATCGAAGCGGCCGACCTCGTCGGAGACCTGTGGACGGTGCCCGCCTACCTGCGGATGTGCGCTCCCTGGCTCAGCCCCGACGAGGTTCGAGCGTTGCAGCGCGCGGACGCCCAGGCGTGGACGGTGTCCGACCTGCCGCTCCTGGACGCGGCCCGGCAGCGGCTCGGCGACCCGGAGGCGGCGCGCCGTAAGCGCCGGCATGACGCCTCTCTCGCCGCCCAGCGTGAGCAGATGGACAAGGTCGTCGACAACCTGCTCGCCGCCGATGACGACGGTGAAGGGCTGGTGACGATGCTGCGCGGAGAGGACGCGAAGGTCTCTCTGGTCGACGAGACCGCACTGCCCACCATCGAACCGGACCTGCTCGCCGGCCCGTTCGCGCACGTCGTCGTGGACGAGGCTCAGGAACTGACCGACGCCGAGTGGCAGATGCTGCTGATCCGGTGCCCGTCCCGGAGCTTCACCATCGTCGGGGACCGTGCCCAGGCCAGGCACGGGTTCACGGAGTCGTGGCAGGAACGGCTCGAGCGGATCGGGCTCGACCGGGTCAACCTGGCCTCCCTGAGCATCAACTACCGGACGCCGGAAGAGATCATGACGGAAGCCGAGCCGGTCATCCGGGCTGTGCTCCCGGACGCCAACGTGCCGACCTCCATCCGCCGCGGCGACGTCCCCGTCGTCCACGGGTCCGTCTCGGATCTGGGCTCGATCCTCGACACCTGGCTCGCCGCACATGACGACGGGATCGCGTGTGTCATCGGGGATCCCACATTCCGTACGACGTCCCGCGTCCGGTCGCTGACCCCGGAGCTGTCGAAGGGGCTGGAGTTCGACCTCGTGGTCCTCGTCGACCCGGAGGCGTTCGGCGAGGGCATCGAAGGAGCGGTCGACCGCTATGTCGCGATGACCCGGGCGACCCAGCAACTCGTCATCCTCACGAGCTCCTGAGGTCGTGGCTGATGACGATCTTGCCGAAGCCGCCGCCCGCCTCGCAGTAGCGGTACGCCTCGTGGATGTCCTCGAACGGGAACACCCGGTCGAGGACAGGACGCAGCCGGTGCGTGGCGAGCGCGCGGTTGACCTGGAGGAAGTGGGCGCGGCTGCCGGTCGCCACCCCGCGCAGCACCGCGCCCGCCCCGAACAGCAGCGCCGGGTCGACCGGCCGGGCGCCCTCGGCGCCGGACAGCCGGTAACCGACGAACGCCACCTCGCCGCCGAACGCCACCGACTTCAGCGACTGCTCCAGCGGCCCCGCCGGGTCGACGACGCGATCGGCGCCCCTGCCGTCGGTGAGCGCGCGGACCTCCTCCGACCACGACGGGTTCGCGCGGTAGTCGATCACCTCGTCGGCGCCGAGCTTCCGCAGCCGCTCCGCCTTGGCGGGGCCGGACGTCGTCATGATCACCCGGGCGCCGCTCAGCTTGGCGAACATCAGCGTGAACAGCGACACCCCGCCCGAGCCGAGCGTCAGCACGGTCTGGCCGGGCTGTGGGAGGCCGCCGGAGGTCAGCGCGTTCCACGCGGTCACGGCCGCCAGCGGCAGCGCCGCCGCCTCCTCGTACGACAGGTGCTCGGGGATGGGCACCACGCCGTCCTCGCTCAGCACCGCGTACTCGGCCAGCACTCCGTCGGTCATGGTGCCGAGCTGGGCGGCGTTCTCCAGCAGGAAGGGCCCGTCCAGCCAGCGCGGGAACACGGTGGCCGCCACCCGGTCGCCCGGCCCGACCCGGGTCACGTCCTCGCCGACGGCCACGACCTCGCCCACGCCCTCGCAGCCGGGCACGACGCCGGGCGTGATCGGCAGCGGATAGTCGTTCGCCAGCACCATCAGATCGCGATAGCCCAGCCCGTTCGCATGGATCCTGACCACGACCTGCCCACGCCCCGGCGCGGGCTCGTCCCGGTCCTCCACGGTCAGCCCGGCCAGCCCGCGTCCCGGCCGCAGGTGATAGCTCCTCATAGCCCGTCCTTCCCCTCGCTTCGGTTACGTGAGGATCCTCCGGGCGAGCCATGACATCGGACAATTCCCCGCGGGGAATCGCTCACGATTGCCAGGCGTTGCGGAAGCTCAGCCGGGCCCGCGCCAGCCGGGACTTGACCGTGCCCACCGGCACCGCACGCCTCCTGGACCGCGTCCTGCCCGCTGTCGAGCGCGATGGGCCCGCAGATCCGGCCGAGGTACGGCGTCAGCTCGCGGAGCAGGTCGTTCATCGCCATCGTGTCTCCGCGCTGAGCGGCCAGAACGAGCGCCGCCGCGCTCATCGGGCCCGCTCGGCGACCCGCGCCGCCAGCCGGGCCGCAGGTCGACGTCGAAGCGGGCGCGCATGCCGTACTTGCTGCGGGCCTCGGCCACCAGCCGCCCGCCTCCGTCGTCCGCGACGATCCGCAGGTGTCGCATGTCGGGCTCGAAGGTGCCGAACTCCCGCTCCAAGTCGCTCGCCACCTCCCAGACCAGCTCGAAGGGGTCGGGAAGAATCCGCTCGGCGACACGCGCACCGGGAACGCCGGCGGCGAGCACGCGCAGCCGGCGCACCGGGTCCAGGTCGGCAACAGGCCAGTACATGTCTATCCAGAGGCGGCTCGGGGGCAGAAGGTTCCATGGAACCATTGGCGAGTTCGGCGCCTCCTGGAGGGCATGAACATCTCACGCCCCGGCGCGTTCGCGGCCACCGTCCTGCTGCTCGACGCACTCGTCCATCTGTTCTGGGTGGTCCGGCCCATCGCCGACCCCCGCGCGCTCTCCCTGGCCGTCCTCAACGCCGAGGTGCCCTTCACCCCACGGGTGCTGCTGCCGCTCATCCTCGTGCTGAGCGTGGCGGCCGTATCGGTGGCGACGGCATCCGGTGGGCGGGGCGGCTGGGTGGCCAAGGTGGTCACCATGGCCGTGGGCGCGGGTGTGCTGGTGCGCGGGCTTGTCGGCCTGGTCTGGGCCTTCGGCCTCGGCGCGGACACCGGAAGCCCGTTCTACTGGCTGAACCTGTTCCTCTACACCCCGGTCTGCCTGGCCATGACGCTCGCGGTCGGCATCGTCCTGATGCGCGCCCGCCGGCCGGTGAGCGTCAGCTCATAGCAGGCGTCTTTGCACGACGTCGGCGACCACGGCGTTCACCACCTTGCCGACTTCCGCCGGATCCGGCGCGACCCCCTCCCGGCCGGCGAACAGCATGTGCCCGGCGCCGATCAGGGAGAGCGCCAGCGCCTCCACGTCGGCGTCCGCCGCGATGCGACCCAGCTGACACTCCTCGTTCAGGTAGGCGGCGATCATGGCCACGGCCTCTGTCAGGACCGGGATGCCGAACGCCGGCCGGGCCCGAGGCAGCCGGGCCCGCAACTCATCCCGGAAGATCACGAGACCGACGATCGCCACGGCGACCGAGTCGAACAGGTCGATCAGCGCCTCGGTCAGGTTGCCGGCGACGTCGCCGGTCCCGGCGCGGTCGCGAAGGGCGGCGGCCTGGCCCTCGAGCCGGGCGATGCGGTCCCGCACGAGCTCGACGAGGAAGGCGTCGAAGTCCTCGAAGTGCCGGTGCAGGACGCCCTTGGCGACGCCCGCCTCCGTGGTGACCGCCCGGCTGGTCAGACCGGGCGCTCCGTCGCGGAGCATGACGCGCTCGGCGGCGTCGAACAACTGCTGCCGCACATCCCGGAGGGCCACTCCAGTCGGCATCGCCCGTCCTCCTTCTTCGCGCGCTTCGCCCGTTCTTCGCTCACCGCGAACGCTACGCGATTGTGGAGTGGGCGCCTGCCCACTATGGTGGGCGCATGCCCACTCTATCGCAGGAGCAACCAGAGCCTCCACGGAACGAGCCCCATAAGGCCAGGCAGATGGCGGAGTCGTTCGGGGTCGACGCCGAACGCTACGACCGGGCCCGCCCCGCCTATCCCGATGCCCTGGTGCGGCAGATCATCGCCGCCAGCCCCGGTCCCGACATCGTCGACGTCGGCTGCGGCACCGGCATAGAAGCCCGTCAGTTCCTGGCGGCCGGGTGCAAGGTGCTGGGTGTCGAGCCGGACGTCCGGATGGCCGAGTTCGCCCGCCGTACCGGGGTCGAGGTCGAGGTGGTGACGTTCGAGGACTGGGACGCCGCTGGCCGTACCTTCGACGCCGTGGTCGCCGGACAGTCCTGGCACTGGGTGGACCCCGTCGCGGGCGCGGCCAAGGCGGCGCGGGTGTTGCGGCCCGGCGGCCTGCTGGCGGTGTTCGCGCACGCGTACGACCCGCCGCCCTTCGTGGCTGAGGCGTTCGCCGCCGTCTTCCGGAAGGTGGCGCCCGACTCGCCGCTCAGCGCCGGACCGCCGAGGCCGGGCCAGGACATCTACCAGGCGATGTTCGCCACGTTCGCCGACGGCATCCGGAAGTCGGCCGAGTTCGGCGAGCCGGAGCAGTGGCGATTCGACTGGGAGCGGCACTACAGCCGCGACGAGTGGCTCGACCTGCTGCCCACCACCGGCGCGCTCACCCAACTCCCACCGGACCAGCTGGCCGAGGTGCTGGCGGGCGTCGGGGCCGCCATCGACGCGATCGGCGGCGGCTTCACCATGGCCTACACCACGATGGCGATCACCGCTTGCCGCTGACCGGCTTCGGGCGGCGCTCTCGCAGCCGAGGGGGCGCTTGATTCCCCTGCCTGCTCCGGTTCCGGGCGGCTATGGTGCGCCTTACCCGATTTGATCTAGGTCGCAGGAGCGCGCGGTGCCGAACATGAGGGAGCCCGACTGGGCGTACGTGGCCAGATCGCTCGTCAAGGTCCTGGTCGTCACCGCGGCGCTGTTCCTGGCCTTCAGCGCCGTCGACCGGGTCCTGTGGGTGTTCATCGACCCCTCCGACGACGCGCGGATCGCCGAGGTGTACGGCACGGCCGCCCGCATCGCGAACCCGGACAAGCGCCTGTCGTACGGATATGGCAGTGGCGGCGGGCTGCTGGAAGCGTCGTACACACTGCGGGGGGAGCCGCGCCGGGCCGGTCCCAGCGCGGGCTGGACGGACTACGAGATCGTGGAGAACCTGTTCGGCACCGTCCGGGCCCCTTCCCTCGACGGGCCGGTCGGCAGCCTGAACGACGCGATCGATTCCGTGGACCCGGACTCCGGCTTCGACAAGGAGGAGGTCCGGAAGACCATCGACGGACTTCCCCAGACGCTCGAGGCCGTGGCGGTCGTGGAGTTCGCGCATCCGATGGCCACCGAGCGGCTCGTCGCCTTCAACCGCAGGCACACACTCTGCGGAGGGGCGGGCGTCTCCTACATCTACGCGCCGTCCTACTACGACGACTCCGATGAACCGGCCTCGATGAACGCGGTCGTCTGGAACCGCGACATGACCAAGGACCAAACCCTGACGGATCTCACCTATCAGTGCGAGACCGAGCCGGAGGAGGCGCTGGCGGAGTTCCGCAGGTGGGTCGGGTTGCTTGACGAGGGGGACGATTTCAGTGAGTTCGAGCTGACCTATGAGTGGCTCGCGGATGCGGCCAAGGAGGGCGTCGTGTACGGGCTGGTGGCCGACCGCTGGAAACTCGCCGACCTGCGCAAGCTCCTCGACGACCCGGAGGTCGGTACGATCCGCCTCGCCGACGTCTCCTTCGACCTCGGCGAGGCGGGGTAGCAAATGAAACCGGGCGAGCGAGATATTCAATAGGGCACCACTGCCGACACGCCATACAAGGCGGCCTGCACGATGACGATGTCGATGGCGACGCGAAGCACGATCAGTTTCCGGTAGAGCGCCCGAACCGCCCGGTCCATCTGCGCCGACTTCGCTGCGGCGCGCTGCTCGCTGGGGCTGGAGAGGTCCAGTAGCGATTTACCGGTGCTGGGCCGATACCAGAGCCCTGACAGCAGAATGATGGCGGCCACGGGAGCGCACGCCTGCGAAACCACGCCCGTCCCTGCCGATAGGTAGCCGGCGAATGCCGTCTGGCGGCTTAACTGAAAAACGGCACCTGTTCCTAACAGGACGAGCGCACTCACCATATCCGCATAGAAAATGTACCGCCAAATGCGGGCGATATCTGAAGGCGGCGGGAGGATCGGCCCAACCATGATCCGACGGTAACACGCGGGGAGCAAATGGGACCGAACCATTCTCTAAGCGGTCGAGGCGGTGACAATGCCGTCTCGACCGCTTCTGAGGTGCGCGCGACGCTACCGGATCTTGGACAGGTCGATCATGTACAGGTCGTCCCCGAGCGGGTAGCTGAGGATTCTTCCAGTGGAATCGGCCGTCGGCAGCTTGATCGAATTGCCCACCGGCTTGATGCCCAGGCTGGCCGACTTGCCGCTGACCAGACGGTGGAGACTCCGCCCGAGCGCAGCGAGAAAATGATCTTGTCGTTGACCACCTCGAGCCCGTAACTCTGCGAATCGGGGATCGCCTTCCAACGGTTCTCGCCCTTCGTCGTTCTTTCACCTCCGAGAGGGGGCAAGGGCAAAAACTGTTGCACGCGAAGACCACGGCCCGAGCCGAACCTTGCATGACCATGCGAAGCAATGCATACTCTTGTCTCATGTCCAAGGTTCTCACCTCCCTGCCCACCGGCGAGCGGGTCGGCATCGCCTTCTCGGGTGGTCTCGACACCTCGGTCGCCGTCGCGTGGATGCGCGACAAGGGCGCCGTCCCGTGCACCTACACCGCCGACATCGGCCAGTACGACGAGCCCGACATCGCCTCGGTGCCCGGTCGCGCGACGAAGTACGGGGCTGAGATCGCGCGCCTGGTCGACTGCCGCGCGGCGCTGGTCGAGGAGGGCTTGGCCGCGCTGACCTGCGGCGCGTTCCACATCCGATCGGGCGGGCGGGCCTACTTCAACACCACCCCGCTCGGCCGGGCGGTCACCGGGACGCTGCTGGTCCGGGCGATGCTCGAGGACGACGTGCAGATCTGGGGCGACGGCTCGACGTTCAAGGGCAACGACATCGAGCGGTTCTACCGCTACGGCCTGCTCGCGAACCCCCACCTGCGCATCTACAAGCCCTGGCTCGACGCCGACTTCGTGTCCGAGCTGGGCGGGCGCAAGGAGATGTCGGAGTGGCTGCTGGCCCACGGCCTGCCCTATCGCGACAGCACCGAGAAGGCCTACTCGACCGACGCCAACATCTGGGGCGCCACCCACGAGGCCAAGACCTTGGAGCACCTCGACAACGGCATCGAGACCGTGGATCCGATCATGGGCGTGCGGTTCTGGGACCCCACGATCGAGATCCCCACCGAGGACGTGACCATCGGCTTCGACCAGGGCCGCCCGGTGACGATCAACGGCAAGGAGTTCGCCTCCCCGGTCGACCTGGTGATGGAGGCCAACGCGATCGGTGGCCGGCACGGCATGGGCATGTCGGACCAGATCGAGAACCGGGTGATCGAGGCCAAGAGCCGCGGCATCTACGAGGCGCCCGGGATGGCGCTGCTGCACGCGGCCTACGAACGGCTGGTCAACGCGATCCACAACGAGGACACGCTGGCGAGCTACCACAGCGAGGGACGGCGGCTCGGCCGGCTGATGTACGAGGGCCGCTGGCTCGACCCGCAGGCGCTCATGGTCCGCGAGTCGCTGCAGCGCTGGGTCGGCACGGCGGTCATCGGCGAGGTGACGCTGCGGCTGCGGCGCGGTGAGGACTACTCGATCCTCGACACCTCCGGTCCGGCTTTCAGCTACCACCCGGACAAGCTGTCGATGGAGCGTACGGAGGACTCGGCGTTCGGTCCGGTGGACCGGATCGGCCAGCTCACCATGCGCAACCTCGACATCGCCGACTCGCGCGCCAAGCTGGAGCAGTACGCCAGCCTCGGCATGCTCGGCCCCACCCATCCCGCGCTCATCGACGCCTCCCAGACGCCCTCGACCCCGCTGATCGGCGACATGCCGCAGGGCGGCGCCGAGATCATCGCCTCACGCGGCGAGGTCTCCGAGGACGAGGAGATGCTGGACCGCGCCGCGATGGAGCTCGGCAACGACTGACCGGTATGCGTAGCTTCCGGCTTATAGGATCTTGTCGACGTACCGTCGAAAGAGCGGATGGTGATGGCGTTGCCTTCGGCTACACCCGGCACAGGTGGGGATGAGTCGGCCCGGATATACGACAGGGGAGCGATCAAGAGACTCGGTGACGCGCTTGTCGACGACACCGACGGGACTTCTCCCGTGTCACATCTGGAAGAGGCCGGCACCTTTCCGCCGAATATGCGGCTCGGCTGGGGTGCGTTGGGTGTGATTGGGCTTCCGTTGACCCAGGAGCACGACAAAATAGTCGCCGCCGCCGAGCGGAAGCTGGGCGACATGGCCCAATCATTGCACGGTCATCGAGACGAGCTGTATACGGCATCCGGAAACGTGGACGCCGCGGAAGTGGAGAACATGGAAAATGTCCGACGCATTTAAACTCCCCATTCCGGGTGGCACGCCCAGTCCGTACGAGCCCGGCGGCGGCGGCGATCTGCGGTGGATGCAGCTGACGGCACTCGCTGAATACGCGTTCGCCGCCGTCCTGTTGCCGTCGCTGCAGAAGTACGTGCTCAAGTACGCCCTCACGATCCCGGCGGATCCGCAGTTGCTGCACAAGGCCGCGGACGGCTGGAGTGCCATCAGCAGCAGCGTGTCCGCCTCCGGCGCGTCCATGCGGGATCAGCACGACAATGTGTCGGCGGCCAGTTGGCAGGCGATGGATCGAGCCGCTTTCGGGGAGAAGGTCGACGAGTACGACACGGGCTCGCAGACCGCCGCCAACTCGGCGCATCGTCTTGCGTTGATCCTCAGAGTGCTGGCCAACCTCTGGACCGCGTGGATCTACCTCAATTTCACGAGTGCCACCTTCACGGCGGCGCTCGCGCTCTCCGGGACCCTCGGCGGAGGGGGGTGGTTCTACGGCCAATGGAAGGCGCAATCGCTGGCCCTCTCCATGGAGCAGCGCCTTCTGGTGTTGCGCAGCAAGGTTCTGTGGGAGCTCTTCAAGCTGCTGGTGGCGTGTGGGATTGCCTGGGGGTACGACAAGACCCTGGCGGACGGCCTGAAGTAACGGGTGCGGCGACACCGCCACGCGGGTCCCCCGGTCAGTAGCCGAACTCCTTGCGCATGCGGTTCAGCTCGCCCATCGCGTCGGTCATTATGCGGTCGAACGCTTTCTGCGCCTCCTCGACCTGCGCACTTGCGGCTTCCGGGTCGCCGGTCGGGTTCAGGAGGTCCCCGTCGAACGAGTCCGTCAGGATCTCCGACAGTTGACGCTTGAGGTCCGCGTCGGCATCGTGAATCGCTTGGAGGATCGCCGCGGACATCTCCTCGACGCTCATGCGCTTGGCTCGCGGGTCGATATCGAGTCTGCTCACGCCGGAGGCGGTGCACTCGACCGCGATGTGGTCGTCGGCGGTGGCGGCCCGGCCGACCACGTCTGCGGCCCTTTTCTGCGCTTCCTCGAAACGGGCCACCCGCTTCTGTGAATCCGCCAGCAACGCATCGATATTCATGTTCGCGAAATCACCGAAGCCATGTGCCGCCACTTGTCCTACCTCAGCTCTCTACGTGCCGCCAGGGCGATGCCGGGCATCACAATATCGACATTCGGTGAGCGGCACCCTCGGCAGCCGGTTCCGACGGGAGAACCGGCAACGACTGTCGCCGAGATCGCGTTTCGGACCATGCCCTGACATGATCTTCGCGTATCGCTCCCTCCGGGTTTGTAAGGAGACACATGCCGCGTCTACGTGCCGCGCTCCTCACGACAGCCATCGCTGTCATGGGCGTCAGCGTGCTCAGCACCCCCGCTCAGGCGGCCGACTGGGTGTACATCGGCGTCTTCACCACCAAGTCCAAGTGCATCGACATGGGCCAGCAGTACGTCCGGGAGGGCTTCAGCCAGTACGACTGCACGGGTAGTCCCGGCTACTACCCCCTCTGGGTTCGCTAGTACTCGCACGGTCACGGTCGCCGTCTCCCGCAAGGGAGACGGCGTTCCGTTCAGAGACGGTCGGCCAGCTGCCTGGCGAGGGTCAGTCCCGTGAGGACCGGGTTGACCGAGCCGACCGTCGGGAACAACGACTGGTCGCAGGCATAGGCGTTCCGTAGGTGATGGAAGCGGCCCACCGGATCGGTCACCGAGGTGGCCGGATCGTCGCCCATCCACAGCGTGCCGGATTCGTGGTAGGTCGTCCCGAGTCCCCGATGCCACTCGGGGAACGAACGGTCCAAGGGGAACGGCTGCGCGTGCCACTCGTTGTCGTACAGGTACTGGATCTGGTCCGGCGAGCCGGAGACCGCCTGGGCGATGGCGAGCGCCGCGCGGTCCATGGCCTGCCAGACCTGCTCATCCCGCGGATCGAGCGTGAGATGCAGGTACGCCCGCGCCATGCCGTACTCGTCGACCTCGTGCGGGCTGAGATTGATCCAGCTCTTGTCCGGGTCCGGTATCTCGGTCGTCCGGTCCCCGTGCATCTGGCCGACGCAGCGCAGGGTGACCGTGATCCAGTCGGGATCGGTGTTGGCCAGCTGCCGTTCGAGCAGGTCCATGTCCGGGAGCATGCGGAACAGGAGTTCGTCGGATCCGCCCTGGCTCGTCGACGCGGTGATCTGGATGTGGAACCGGCCGGCGGGCACCAGCCCGCGCAGGAGCAGCGCGCCGGTCTGTACGTGTTCGGGCAGCCGCGGCAGCGCCGTCCGGCGGATCCGGACGGTGAAGTCGCTGCGTACGTGCGCCATCAGGTTGCGGCCCATGAGCGGAGTGGGGAACGAGCCCAGGGCGAGCCGGGTGGTCTCCACCGCGCTCGCGGCGAGGATCACGGCGCAGTCGGGGGAGACCGGTAGGGACTCCGGCCGCCCGGCGGCGTCGACGTCGATCCCGGTCACCACCCCGTCGGCCGCGTGCGCCCGCAGGACGTGCGCCAGGGGCACCACGAAGAGCCGCCGGTCCGCGTCGCGTCCCCCGGAGGCGGCCACATCCTCGCGGACCGCGTCCATGAGCATCGGCAGGCTGCTGTACTTGTCGAAGCTGAACAGGCCCGACACCGGCGAGTCTCCCTGAACCGCGAGCGGCGCGACCTCGGCGCCGCGATCGCCGAGGCCGGTCTCGAACCCCGGTGTCACGGCGGCGGCGGACGCGAACGCCTCGAACAGCGTCTTATAGAGGTCTCCCGCGATGAAATCGGTCGCGGGCACGACACCGATCTCGCTCTCCACCTCCAGGTAGGTGCTCTCCAGGTACGCGGCCGTCGAGGCCGGCCAATGCCGAAGATCATCCGCCGTGAGCCGGGGGCACCAGCCACCCCAGTAGAGGGACTTGCCGCCGGTGCAGTAGGCGAGCCCGGGAAAGTCGACGTTGCCCCGCCACGGCAGCCCCCACACCAGCTCCCGGGGCACGCGCGGATCGGCGCCGGGCGCGATGGGCGCGGGGACGTTGAGCCCGATGCGGCCGAGGTTCTGCACGTGCTCGGGCACCAGGTAGGGGCCGGCCTCCAGCAGCAGTACCCGCTTGCCCGGGTGCCGCCGGTAGATCTTGGTCGCGCAGTACGCCCCGTACATCCCGCCGCCGACCACCACCGCCGAGAACGGCGGCCCGCCGCTGCCCGTCGCCTCCTGCCAGGTGCTGCAGAAGAAGCGGCCGAGAACATCGAGTGAGAAGCTGGTCTTCTGGACGTCCACCGGCTGCCCGGAGGGGACGAGTTCGGGGAGTGCCATGGACGAAGTAGACCCCGCGAAAGACCTTCCCGCAATCCTCCGCGCCGCCGTTTCGTCGCGCCGCGATCCTCAGAGCCGCGATCCTCAGAGCTGCGTCAACCCCGCCGCCGTAGGGCGGAAGCCGCACTGGGCGTAGAAGCCCTCGAGATGCGGTTCGTAGTCCACGTGCAGCCACTCGGCGCCGCGCGCCTTGGCCTCGTCGGCGGCCGCGCGGACCAGGCGGACACCGAGGCCCGCTCGGCGTTCGGCGGGATGCACGGTGGTGTCCAGGATGAAGGCGTGGATGCCGCCGTCCGTGGCGACGTTCACGAAGCCGACCAGGCGGTCCGCGCGATGGGCGGCGATCCAGCAGAGGCTGTGGCCGAGCCGGCCCGCGAACGAGGTCGCGTCGTGGCCGGGCCACGACGCCGCGAAGAGGTCGTTGAGGTCGTGGTCGGTCAGGGAAGGGCACACGGTGAGCGTGATGCCGTCCTCGGGTGTCGGGTTCATGATCGAAAAGCTACCTGAGCGCGTCCACCGGCTCCATTCTGGCCGCCCGCAGTGCCGGGTACAGGCCGGCGAGCAGGCCGACCACGGCCCCGGCGATGGGCGCCCCGATCGCCAGCCGTACGTCCAGGAGCGGCGTCCACTGCTTGGCGGCCGAGACGGCGACGACGGCGACCACGCCGACGCTCGCGCCGATCACGCCGCCCGCGAGCCCGATCAGCGTCGACTCCAGCAGGAACTGGGCGGCGATGTGGCGGCGAGCCGCGCCCAGCGAGCGGCGCAGGCCGATCTCGGCGACGCGTTCCATCACGGTGACCAGCGTGACGTTGGCGATGCCGACCGCGCCCACCACGAGCGAGACCAGGCCGAGGATCAGGAACAGCGCGTTGACGTCGTCCTGCGCCTGGTCGCGCGCCCTGGTGGGGCTGGGCGGGGCGACGACCTGCAGCTGGTCGCCGTTGCCGGGGGAGAGCGCGTTCGGCGCCTGCCCGGCGATCAGGTCGGCGGCGCCCAGGCTGGTGTTGACCAGCACCCTGGTCACGTCACGCAGCCCGAACCGCTTGCCCACCGTGGGCGGCACGATGACGGCGGTGCTCAGGTTCCGTTCGCGGCGCAGGTCGCCGAGGATGCCGATGACCGTGTACGCGTGCTTGCCGATGAAGATCGCCGGAGCCCGGTCGAGACGGGTGACGCCGAGCATCTTGGCCGCCTGGTCGCCGAGCACGGCCACCCGGTCCGCCCGCTTGACGTGGCCGGCGTCGTAGAACCTGCCCTCGACGATCCGGCCCCTGGCGGCCTCGGGCAGGCCGGTCGTGGCGGCCAGTACGGTCAGGCTCTGCGTGGTCACCCTGGCCGGGTCGACGAGATCGTTGGAGCGGACGGACAGGTTGGAGCTGTCCTTGGTCTCGGCCACCGCCGCGGCGGAGACCACCCCGCGCAGCCTGGTCACCCGGTCGAGCGAGTCCCAGCCGACCAGCGGCACGTTCGGGCTCTCCGGTACTTCCACTGTGATGGCCGTGGCGACCAGCTCGTCGAAGCGCCCGACGATCTGGTTGCCCGCGGTGGCGGCCACTCCGAGCGTGATGACCAGCGTGGTGATGCCCAGCACGGTGCCGAGCGTGGTGAGCGCGGAGCGCACCGGCCGGGCGAGCATGCCCGCGACGGCCTCGCCGACGAGATCCCGTACGTGCATCACGCCTCTTCCACCAGCGCGCCGTCGGTGATCCGCACCCGGCGACCGGCGCGCGTGCTGACCTCTCGCTCGTGCGTGATGACCACGATCGTCAGCCCCTGCGCGCGCAGTTCGTCGAACAGGTCGAGCACCGCCTCGGTGTTGCGGCTGTCGAGGTTGCCGGTGGGCTCGTCGCACAGCAGCAGGGACGGCTCGCCCATCAGGGCCCTGGCCATGGCCGCGCGCTGGCGTTCGCCGCCGGACAGCCGGTCGGGCGGGAAGTTCACCCGGTGGCCGAGCCCGACCCGCTCCAGCGCGCCCAGTGCCCGCTCGCGCCTGCCCTTGCGCGGGTGGCCGCCGTAGATCTCCGCGAGCATCACGTTCTCCACGACGCTGCGGTGGGCGAGCAGGTGGAAGGACTGGAAGACGAAGCCGATGCGGTCGCCGCGCAGCTTGGTCCGGTCGCCGTCGCGCAGGGTGGTGGTCTCGGTGCCGTCCAGGCGGTAGCTGCCCGAGCTGGGCCGGTCCAGCAGGCCCAGGACGTTGAGCAGCGTGGACTTGCCCGAGCCCGACGGGCCGACGATCGCCAGGTAGTCGCCGCGCGCCACCCGGAACGAGACGTCGTCGAGCGCGCGGACGGGCGGCTGCGCGGGGTAGTCCCTGCACACGGCGGTCAGCTCGATGACCGGCTCAGGCACCGCGGACCCGGCCGGCGCAGTGACCGGCGCAGTGACCGGTTCAGACACCGCTGACCACCACTCGGTCGCCGGCGTTGAGCGCGCCGGTGACCTCGACGTTCCCGTCGGCGGTCAGGCCGGTGCGGACCTCGACCTCCTTGGTCTTGTCCGTGGCGTACTCCACCTGCACGCGCGCCTTGCCGTCGGCCCCCGTGACGACGGCGGCCACCGGGACCACCAGCACCGGCTCCTCGGTCGCCCCCACCGTCACCCTGGCCGTGACCGTGGCGCCCGACTGGCCCTTGAGCCCCTTCGCCGAGCTCGGCGTGAGCAGGACCGGTTGCGTGCCCTCGGCGCCCTTCTCCTGGTCGGGCACCGTGGCCTTCTCGCCGACCGCGGTGAGCGCCGCCGGGTACGTCTTGCCCGAGTCGAGCTCGATGACCGCGCTCATGCCCGTCCGCAGCAGGTCGGATTCGGCGCTCTCGACCGACCCCGTCACCATGAACGTCGAGCTGGTCACCGTGGCGATCTCCTTCTCGACGGCCTCGCCCGCCTTCACCGCGGCCTTCTGCACCCGCGCGGGCAGCTTCGGCAGGAACACGATCTCGCCCGGCGGGATCGCCGTGCCGTAGGTCCGTTCGAACTCCGCCAGCAGCGACCTGGCCGCGCTCACGTCCTTGGCCGCGTTGGCCACCTTGAGCTTGGTGGGGGAGAGCCGCCGGGCCTGGCGCAGCGCCTGCTCGGCCGTGACCAGCCCGTCCTTCGCCGTGCGCTCGGCTTTGCGCAGCTCTTCCAGCAGCTTCTCGCGGGCCTGCCGCGACTCCTCCTTGATCCGGCCGTACGCCTCCCGCGCCTGGTCCAGATCGGCCCTGGCATTGCGAACCTTCAGCTCCAGCAGGCTCGTGTCCTGGGTCGGCTGAGGCGCGGGCGTGGCGGTGGGCAGGGCGGTAGAGGTGGCGGTCGGGGCGGCGGCCGGCTGATTCCTGGCCGCGGTGAGCGCCTGCTCGGCTTCGAGCAGCTTCTCCTCGGCCGCGCGTACGGTCGCGTCGGCCGTCGCCAGTTTGGCGTCGTCCTCCGGAGTGAGCCGCTGCCGCTCGGCCTCCTTCAGCGCGGCGCGCGCCGACTTCAGGTCCGCCTTGGCGTTGGTCAGCTTGACCTTCAACGGGAGCACGTCACGCCCCTGGTCGAGCGTGTTCTTCTCGGTCGCCAGGGTCTCCCGCGCCGTCTGTACGGCCTTGCGCAACTGGTCGTGGGCCTGCCGGTCGGTCAGCGTGGGCTGCTGGGCCTCGTACCCCTTCTTCTTGTACATCCTGGTGACGGCGGCGATCGTGGCCCGGTCGAACACGCCCGAGGTGGGGCCGCCGTACCCGAGCCTGCGCAGCGCCTTCTGCAACTGCTTGACGTCCTTGCCGTCGGTGCCCGGGCCGATCGTGCGGTGCATCGGCACGGAGCCGCGCAGCGCGAACACCGGGCGGCCGTTCACCTCCATGAACGCCGCTCCCTCCGTCAGCCTGCCCTGGCGCGGCGCCCGGGTGACCCGCTGCAGCTCCGAGGTGCCACCGACCACCCCCGCGAGGGTGATGGGCAGCGGCGAGCCGTACTCGAGCGTGCCGCTGACCACGACCGTGCTGACCAGCTTGCGGCGCTCGACGGCGGCGGTGACCAGCGACGCCTTGGGCGCGCTGCGGCGGGCGGCCTCGTCGGCGGGGGAGCGCAGGCGGGTGCTGACGACCCAGCCGGCGGCGGCGATGGCCACGACACCGGCGATGACGAAGGCGAGCAGCCTGCGGGGCGACTTCACCGCGCCTCACATGCCGAATTCTTCGTTGATCTGCTGGGTGACAGCCTCGCCCTTGGGCATGAACGCCGGGTAGAAGTCCTTGCCGCACTCCAGGTCGTCGAGGGCCGCCTTGATCTCCTTGTTCAGGTAGGGCCTGGCCTCCTCCGGGGTGAGCGTGGGCGCGTAGGTCATCGCCATCTCGCCCTCCTTGACCGGCGGTGCGACGTCGGGCACGTCGTCTCTCTGTTGCCTGCCCAGCTTGTCCTCCTGGGCGAGGAACACTTTCTGCCCCTGGCGGGACATGGCCGTGGGCGTGGTCTTGCCGATCGGGTAGCCCTTGCCCTTGAGGCAGCCGGCCATGGCGGAGGCGAGCTCGATCAGTTTGGGGTCACTGTCGATGGTCCTGGCACTGGCCTGATCGGAAGCCCGATTCTGCTGGTTGAAGTAGTCGTCCATCGACTTCACGGTCTTGCCGAGAACCTTCTTGGCCGCCTCGATCATGCAGCCGTCTGCCGCCTTCTGGTAGGCCGTCGCCTGGGCTTTGGACAGCGAGGTCTGGATCTTCCAGTTGGGATTGATCTCCGGGTTGTCGGGCTTGACGGCCGGGTTCCCCATCTCCTTGGGGTAGACGTGCATCGCGAATACCCCGAACCCATATTTTTCGCGATGTTTGCGCATCGCCTGGTAGTCGCCAAGGTTGCGGGCTTTGTCGTCCTCGCTTTCCTGCTTCTCCGCCGGTACGTAGGCGACGTACTTGAAGCCCTTCAGCTTCATGCAGTCCGCCTTGACCGATTCGAGCAGGTGCTTCTTGTCTTTGGCCGCCACCGTCTGAGACGGCTGTGGCGCTTTCTCGGCGGTGCCCCCGCAGCCGCCGAGTGCGACCAGCGCGACCAGCGCCACGACAGGAGCAAGAGGGGATCTCTTGGGCATGGCAGAGGACCATACTCCGTTTAACGGAGCATGGTCAATCCAGAGCGTGCCGCCGCTGCCGATAGGGCGCGAACGCGGTCGCCAGGGTCAGCACGACAAGTACGCCCCAGTAGGCGAGGTGCTGCCTGGTCAGCTGGTCGCCGTGCAGGCCCAGGTCGGCCGAGGTGACCACCAGGTAGATGCCCGAGGCCAGTGCCCAGCGCGGGTCGCGGGCCAGGTACGCACCCGCCACGGCCAGCCCCAGCGCCACCACCTCGGCGGCCATCTTGCTCAGGCTGATCGGGAACAGCGTGTCCTCCGGCAGCCACGACGGGCCCGCCCACGCGGCCGCCAGCGCCGCCACGAACCACCACCACGACCGGACGCGTGGCCGGTGCCGCCGCCAGGCCAGCACCGCCAGGCCGGACAGTACGACCCCGTAGCCCACGGCCACCTCGAGCGGGCTGCTGGACTGGAACAGGGGACGGTCGGCGAGCGACGACGGGTAGACCGGCAGGAGGGTGAGGTCCAAGGGCTGCCAGCCGCCGGCGATCGAGACCGCCTTGACGCCGATGACGAGAGTGAGCAGGAACGCCGTCCGCGTCCATCCGTGCATGACCGCCAGCAGCGCGAGCACCGACAGCAGCGTCCACAGCGGCAGCGAGCCCGTGAACGGCAGCAGCGCGGCCAGGTTCACCGCCGACACCGCCGTGACCCCGAGATGCAGGCCGTCCGCCCACGCGGTGCCCGTCGCCTGATGCGTGATGCGGGTGCGCACGCCGCCTCGGAGCAGTCCCCACACTTCCCTGAGCACCGGGGTGGACTGTCCTGGAGCGGCGGATTCGAGCAGGACGTCGAGTAATTCGTCGCCGTGCGCCACGCGGTACTGCCTCGGGTAGGCCAGCAGCAGCCTGCGGTAGCGCCGTTCGAGCGTGGTCATGCGGTCAGGCGGCGGACGAGGGAGGCGAACGTGGTCGGCCGCAGGACGAGGGACGCGGCCTCCTGCATGCGTCTCGCCTCGGCTTCCACCAGCGACTGGCCCTCGTCGGTGATCCTGAAGTAGCGCCTGTTGCGGCCGTTGACCGTCTCCTCGCGGTCCACGGCGATCACGCCTCGCTCGTTGAGCCGCTCCAGGATGCCGTAGAGGGTGCCGACAGAGGGCTGGACGCGGCCGCCGGACAGCTCCTTGATCGACTTGCTGATCGCGTGTCCGTGCAGCGGTCCGCCGCGCAGCGCGGTGAGCACGAAGTACATCGGCTCGCTGACTTCTGAGGTTCCCCTGGGCATGGGACGAGGTTAATCCGTTAAACGAAGCGTGTGCAACGGCTAGAGCGTCCGGTACGCGGTCAGCCAGATCTGCCCGGCGCACAACCGTTCCACCTCCTCGGCCGGAAGCCATTCGGCCCGCGTACTCTCCGACCCCGCAGGGGGCCGTACGGCGGGTCCCGGCGAGTCGAGCCGCGCCTGGAACATCACCAGATTCGTCAGCGCCCCATAGCGGTACCCATCAGGCACTGGCCCCGTCAGCTCGATCCGCAACCACGCGAAAACGGACAGCTCCTCGGGCGCCAGCACCAGCCCGGTCTCCTCGGCCAGCTCGCGGACGGCCGCGTCCACGGGTGACTCGCCGGGTTCGAGGTGGCCGCCGGGGATGTCCCAGCCGCGTCCCGCCCGGTCGACGCAGGTCAGCAGCATCCTGTCGGTGTCGTCCCGTACGACGGCGAAGGCCGTGGTGATCTGGCCGGTCGGCGGCAGCCGGGAGGACAGGACGACCTCCAGCCGGTGCGCCGCGGGGATCCATGACGCGGTCTCCGTCGCGATCACGTGATCCATGGTCTATTTCCCCTCAAAACGGATGACAAGGCATGATCGGTGGTAACTCCGGAAGATTGGGCAACACCCTGTATATGCTTCGTTACATAACGAGACAGTGGACGGTCGCGGTCCCCCTGCTGGCGCTCCTCGCTTTGGCGTTGTCATGGGGTCGCGTTCTCCCGCCCGTCCTGGTGATCATCGTGGCCGTGCTGCTCGCCGGCGCCGTCCTGGCCGCCGTGCACCACGCCGAGGTCATCGCGCACCGGGTGGGCGAGCCGTTCGGATCGCTGGTGCTGGCCGTGGCCGTGACGGTGATCGAGGTGGCGCTGATCGTCAGTTTGATGATCTCAGGTGGCGAGCATTCGGCGTCACTGGCCCGTGACACGGTGTTCGCCGCGGTCATGATCACGTGTAACGGCATCGTCGGGCTGTCACTGCTCGCCGGAACGCTCCGGCGAAAGGTGGCGGTCTTCAACGCCGAAGGCACGGGAGGCGCGCTGGCGACGGTCGCGACGCTGAGCACGCTCAGCCTCGCGCTGCCGACCTTCACGACGAGCGCCAAGGGGCCCGCCTTCTCCGCCGCGCAACTCGGGTTCGCGGCGGTGGTGTCGCTCCTGTTGTACGGGCTGTTCGTGCTGACGCAGACCGTACGGCACCGCGACTACTTCCTCCCGGTCACCACCGAGTTCCTCCCGGTCACCACCGAGGCGGCCGCGGGTGCGCCCGCCACCGCCGAGGAGCACGCGCCGCGGCCTTCGGCGCGGGACACCATGATCAGCCTCGGGCTGCTGCTGGTGGCTCTGGTGACGGTCGTCGGCCTGGCCAAGGTCGAGTCGCCGGTGATCGAGCTGGCGGTCTCGTCGGCCGGGCTGCCCCAGGCGGTGGTCGGCGTGGTGATCGCGCTGCTGGTGCTGCTGCCGGAGACCATCGCCGCCGTCCGCGCGGCCAAGCGCGACCAGATCCAGATCAGCCTCAACCTGGCCCTGGGCTCCGCGATGGCCAGCATCGGGCTGACGATACCGGTCATCGCGGTGGCCTCGATCTGGCTGACGGGGCCGCTCGTGCTCGGTCTCGGCGCCACGCATCTGGTGCTGCTGGGGCTGACCTTCGTCGTCACGACGCTCACCGTGGTGCCGGGGCGGGCGACGCTGCTGCAGAGCGGCGTGCATCTGGTGCTGTTCGCCGCGTTCCTGTTCTTGGCGATCAGCCCCTGAACATCACACTCCCCGGCGCATCGCCCGGTTGCCCAGCCAGAGGCCGATCGCGGCGATGAGGCAGGCGGCCGCGGTGCCGTACAGGATGGACAGGTTGGTGAGGTCGCCCGAGAAGAGGGCGCGTTGGGCCTCGACGATGTACGAGATCGGGTTGATCTGTCCGACCACCCGCAGCCACGCGGGCCCGGTCTCCACGGGGAGCAGCACCCCCGACAGCAGCAGGATCGGGAAGAGCACCACCTGGGTGACCAGGTAGAACAGGTTCCCGCTGGGCGCCGACTTGATCGCGAGAACGAACGAGAGCGCCCCCAGTCCGACGCCCAGCACGATCAACATCGCGAGCCCGGCCAGCACGCCAGCCGGATACAGCCGGAAGCCCAGCGGGAGCGCCAGCAGGATGATCAGCACGGCCTGGCAGAGCAGGACCGCCATCTCCTTCATCGTCCTGCCGACCAGCATGGCCGAACGGTTCAACGGCGTGACCATCAGCCGCTCCATCGAGCCGCCTAGCAACTCGACCAGCAGCAGATAACCCGACGACATGGGCGCCGTCAGGGACATCATGACGAGAATGCCCGGCACGAACCACTGCCACGACGAGCCCGTCGCCCCATCGAGCAGCGAGCCGAACAGGTACAGGAACAGCAGCGGCTGCCCCATCGCGAACAGCAGCCCGGCGGGCTCGCGCAGCGCGGGGGTGATTTCGCGGGTGAAGACCGTCGCGGTGTCACGAAGGAATGTCGTCATCGGTGAGACTTCTCCCGGTAAGAGTGAGGAACACGTCGTCGAGGGTCGGGCGGGCGGTCTCGGCGGTGGCGACCTTGACGCCGTTCGCCTCCAGCGCGCGCAGATATTCGGGCAGGGCCGTGGCCGCGTTGGCGACGCGCAGCCGCACGCTCGTGCCTTCGACCTCGACCGCCGTCTCGCCGGTCGCCTCACTGGTCATCCCGGCGGCCGTGGCCGCTTCCTGCTCCGTCGCGGTGGTGATCGTGATGCGGTCGCCGGCCAGGTCGTTCTTGAGTCCTTCCGCGGTGCCGTCCGCGATGATCTCGCCGTTGTCGATGATCACCACGCGTTCGGCCATGCTGTCGGCCTCTTCGAGGTAGTGGGTGGTCAGGAAGAGCGTCGTGCCGTACGCCTCCCGCAGCCGCAGGATGTGCGACCAGACCTCGGCGCGGCTCTTGGGGTCGAGACCGGTGGACGGCTCGTCGAGGAAGAGCAGCTCCGGGCGGTGGATCAGGCCGAGCGCGATGTCGAGGCGGCGGCGCTGGCCGCCCGACAGCGTGCCGGGCTTGCGCTGGGCCAGCGGCCGCAGGTCGAGCAGGTCGAGCAGTTCGTCGGCGCGCCTGCTCGCCTCCGCGGGGGCCAGGCCGTAGCAGCGGCCTTGGGTGACGAGTTCGTCGCGGACGCGGAAGTTCTCGCCGGCGCTGCTCTTCTGGCCGACGTACCCGATGCGGGCGCGTACGCCGGCGGGGTCGCGGGCGATGTCCCGGCCCGCCACGGTGGCGGTGCCGGAGGTGGGCGGCAGCAGGGTGGTCAGCATGCGGAGGGTGGTGGATTTTCCGGCGCCGTTCGGGCCGAGGAAGGCGACCAGCTGGCCGGCCTCCACATCGAGATCGATGCCGCGTACGGCCTCGACGGCCTCTTTCTTCAGCTTGAACACTCGGGTCAGTCCCCGGGCGTGGATCATGGTCGTTCTCCTCCGGGCATGACGAAGAAACCCCAGGTCGGGGGCTCGATTGAGGATCGGAATCAGCTTGAGCCAGATAAAGCCGGTTTGGCAAACGTGAAAGTGACGTTCATAAACGGCCCTGACCTGCGAAAACGCCATCTCGTACACACCCTGTGGATGACCAATTTCCGGCCGTTGAAATGCGGTTTTATACCGATATAAGAAATTTCTTGCGAGGCCGTTCGGCGCTCCGCGATGATCTCCCGCGTGAAACGTCTGTTGTTGTTGGCGGCGGTCGCCACGGCCGGGATGACCGGCACCGCGTGGGCCGCCGACGGGGTCGCCGGGGTGGACGTCAGTAACTGGACCGGCGAGGTCGACTGGTCGGCCGTCGCGTCCGGCGGCGGGAAGTTCGCGTTCGTCCACGCCACCGAGGGGACCGACTACCGCAATCCCTCCTTCGACGCGCAGTACGACGGCGCGGCGGCGGCCGGGTTGCTCCGCGGGGCGTACCACTTCGCGCAGCCGCACGAGTCCGACGGCGCCGCCCAGGCCGACTTCTTCCTGCAGAACGGCGGGGACTGGAAGATCGACGGGTGGACGTTGCCCGGGGTGCTCGACCTGGAGGAGAACCCGTACAAGGACAAGAACGGCAAGGACGGCTGCTACGGCCTGTCGCAGAAGGACATGGTCGGCTGGATCAAGTCGTTCACCGCGAAGTACCGGGAGCAGACCGGCCGCCAGGCGATCATCTACACGACCCGGGCCTGGTGGCAGACGTGCACCGGCGACTCCGGCAAGTTCGGCGCCCACCCACTGTGGCTGGCCCGCTGGGGCGGCGATCCCGGTGAGCTGCCCAAGGGCTGGGAGCGGCACACGTTCTGGCAGTCCGCCGAGAAGGGCACGCTGGCCGGCGGCCAGAACTCCTTCAACGGCTCCGAGGACGAGCTGGGGGAGCTGGCCAACCCGCCCGCCGAGGTGACGGTCTCCGGCCTGGCCAGGAACAGGAAGACGTACACGGTCACCGTGTCCAACACCGGCCCGGTCGCCGTTACGCACGTCAAGGTGTCCGGGCGCGCGTTCGGCGGCCAGCGGGTGGTGCGGGCGCCGGGCTGCGACTTCAGCGGTACGGCGGTGCGCTGCGACGTCGCCGAGCTCGGGCGCGGCCAGAAGACGACGCTGACCTTCACCACGAACGCGAAGCCCAAGGGCAAGGGCAAGGTCGGCGTACGTGTCACGGTCGGCTCGGTGAAACTCACCCTCACGGCCCGATAGACCTGGTCTGCTCGCCGGGCCGCCCGATAAAGCAGAATAAATCCCGATGCCTAGGTTGCGAGGGTTAGCGGCGGCATCGGGATGGCGTTGGGTGGCGATCGCCCTCATCCTGCTGACCGCCACCGCGTCGGTGCCGCTCCTGCGGTTCCCCGCCCCTTCGGCGATCGTCAGAATCGCGTACGAGATCCAGCAGCGGGGCGTCGTCTACTCCTGGGGAGGCGGCCACGGTACGGACCCGGGACCGTCGAAGGGCACCTGCCTGGGCTACCGGGGAAAGACGCGCCCCTGCCCGGCGGCCAGGACACGGGGGCTGGACTGCTCGGGTTTCACCAGGTGGGTGTACGCCCGAGCCTTCGGCGCCGACGTACTCGGCCCCGGCACCACCGACGCCCACGTACGCAGGCTGCGCCGAGTCGGCTCGGCCGAACCAGGCGACCTCGTCTTCTTCGGAAAAATCACCAAAAACACCGTTAAGACCCACCACGTCGGCGTCTACCTGGGCCACGGCAAGATGATGAACGCCCCCGAGACGGGAGCCTCGGTACGCGTCGACGACATCCGAAGGATCAAGGACCTCGCGGGCTTCTACCGCTACTGACCTCAGTATGTACGGTCCAGACCAGCCTTTGACGGGAGTAGTCGTGAGCGATGCTGGGCGCATCGATGGTGAGCTGATCCAGCGCTTGCTGTCCCAACGCGTGACACGGTATGAGCCGCTGTCTGGATTCGCTGCCAACACGGTCGCCGCAGTGACCCTGGAGTCCGGGACACGCGCTGTCTTCAAGGCCGCCGCCGCGCGTGAAGTCGAGGTGGAGTTATGGGCCTTGCGATCCATGTCGGAGAGGGGCGTTCCGGTCCCCGAGGTCATCGCCGGCGCGGCGGACGCGGAGATTCCGTACCTGGTGACGCGACTCGTCTCTGGCGAGCCGGGGGTCGCGTCGCTCAAGGCGGCGTCCGAGGTGGGACGGCTGCTGCGTGCCGTGCACTCTCTTCCGGTGAAGGGAGCGGGCTTTTTCAAGGAGGCGTCCGGCCCGCCACCATGCGCCAGTGAGGGAACCTGGGCTGATCAGGTCGCGGGGCTGGTGGATCGACTCGGCCTTGTCGCCGATGCCGGGATCTTGACCCCGAGGCTCTTCTCCCGATGTCGGGATCTCCTGGTGGACGGTGGTCGGTGGGATCAGCCCTGCGTGTACGTGCACGGTGATCTCCACCTGCGGCATGTCCTGTCGGTCGGGTCCCGGATCGAGGGGATCATCGACTGGGCGGACTGCGGTGCCGCCAGCCCATGGCTGGACCTGGCCAGGATGGACTTCCCGGAGCCCGGCTCGCAGCATGCGATGCTCGACGCGTACTTCCCCGCGGGCATTCCACTCGACGCGCCATCGCACATGGCCAACCACCGACTGCTCTACATGCTGCTGGCACTCGTGTGGGAGTACGAGTGTGGCGGGGACTGGCTGCACGAGCTCGTGGCCGGCATCGAATCGGCACTCCCCACGACCTAGATGCGCCGCCGCAAGGACCGCAGTAGCAACTCGGTATGGCGTGTAACGCATGTCGCCTATCGGAAATTGAGAGACCCAGGAGCTACTGTGTGCCGCTATGGACAGGCGATGGGTTGGATTAGACGGCTACGAGGTCGTTCTCGCCGAGCGTGACGGGCGACAGGTGCTCCGCGTGCGCAGGGACGGGGTTCCCGTCGCCGACTGTGTGTCGGTCGCGGAGGTGGCCCGGCACGTCGATCTGGCCGATCTCTGCGAGGTCGTGGAGCTGCCGTTCCAGCGGGGATACGAGGCGGTCGGCTAGTGGGCCGACGAGTTCGCGTCATCGCTGAGGGCCGTGTATGGTTACACCTGTCCGCAGCGCCGGACAGGCCCCTATAGCTCAGTCGGCAGAGCGTCTCCATGGTAAGGAGAAGGTCAACGGTTCGATTCCGTTTGGGGGCTCGCACACTGACAAGGCAATTCGCCCGACCCGTGAAATCGCGGAGTCGGGCGTTTCTCGTTGTGCGCGCTATCTGCGCGACGACTGAGCAGGTGCCCGCTGGACGAAGCAGCGAGCGCCTTGTTTCTGCGGCGGGGGCGTCAGGCCAAGGCGTCCGAAGCCGACCTCACCCCGAACGGCAGGGCTAGCCAGACGAGTGATCGGCGTGCGAGTCGGTCCTTCTCACTCGCGTGCTAAATGCCTGTACGGTCGGTAGCCTTGAAGGGCAGCGAGAGGAGGGCAGCCGGTGAGCGCTCAGCCGCATGGCACACGCCGTACGCCGGAGGAGATCCGGGCATCGCTCAAGGATGACCGCAGCCCCAAAGCCATCCGTACCGCGCTGCCGGCCGAGGACCACGTGCTGTTCGACCGCGAGTACCGGACTGCGTTGGATCAGGCGAAGATCTCCTACGATTTGGCACCCATCCAGGAGTTTCAGACGCGCTGGTGGATGACCGCAGTCCTCAAAGCCGACCCGAACGAGTACGCGGAGACCCTCCAGGCTGGAGAGCGCGCAGCGGAGTACTACGAGCGGGGAGAACGCCCGCCTGGCGCCACGCGGTGGGATGACGCCGTTGACGCCGATCTCCGGGAACGTATCAAGCGCGGCCAGTAGGCTCGCCTGGTGTACGCCGTCGAGTTCGATCCGCCAGCGGAGAAACAACGCGACACGCTGCCGGTCGAGGCGCTACCTGCGTTTATGGAGGTTCGGGCGCTGCTGGAGCTCGCGCTGTGGAGCGGCGATCCGCCATCCAGCAACCCTGCCGGGAACATGCTGTCCATGCCGTTCGGCCACTCGGGCATCGTCACGTATGTCGTGATGGAGCGACGGCAACTCGTCTACATCGTGCGCATCGTGTGGTTGTGAGGCCCGGCCCTCGCTCGTCCCCTCCAAGCGGCGAAGGCCGGGCTGTCCACGGGGCCCGCTCGGGCCGCAGATCCGATACGTGCACGATGAGGGCCCTGGCGAGCGTGTATTCCAGCGTGGCGTTGTCGGTCAGCGGGACGTCCTGGCGAGTCGGGCTGCCGGAGGAGAAGACGATTCCCTTCACCCCCCACGGCTTGTAGTCGGGCGAAGTGTAGACGTGGGCCTCTTGCCGGAGACGCGGGCACGCGGCCCGCGCCCCTGGGATACACCGCAGGCACGTCGGCGGCTTGCTGAGGTGACCGGACGCGGCGGGTACCTTCTCGTGGAAGATCCAGGAGAGGCGCCCAGTGCCGGGGTCCAGCGCGGGCCTCGCGCACACCTGGCAGAGCCGATGCAGCATGCATTCCCGCTGCCGCAGCGTGTGCAGCTCGTCGTACTGGGGCCTCCCAAGGCGGTGTGACTGCTGCCGGGCCCACAGCACGCCCAGGCTCCAGTCGCTTGCCGCAGGGTCGATGTACGACAGCCGCCGCCCGCTCAACGCCCACTCGTCGGCGAGGAGGGTGAGAGCCAGCGAGACGGTCTCCTCGCTGTAGGCGACGACGTGCGGCACCCGGAGGGCGGTCGAGGTCATTAGGAGGAGGTCAGGCGCGGGTTCGGGAACCACCATGCCTTGACCGTACGTCCACTTGCCCTGTCTGGTCTAGGTCTTGCTATAAGTCAGTTAGATGGTTGACTGCGATCAACAAGAAGCATGTAGTGGAACAATAGGGCATGATATAGCTCACCTATCGTCACGAGCGTGCTCAACCGTGAGGGGCCTGTGCCGATATATCGGCAGGTCGCCAATGAGATCAGGCGCCGCATCGCCAGCGGGGCGATCCCGCCTGGCCACGCCATCCCCAGCGAGCACCAGATCGTCGCCGAGTTCGAGGTGTCGCGCATCACCGCGACGAAAGCCATCCGCACGCTGCGAGACGACGGTCTGGTCTACACGGTCCGCGGGGTCGGCTCGTTCGCCGGTCCCGAAGACCAGCCACGCGTCAACGAGACGACGTCGCCCTACCAGCGGGTCGCCGCCGAGATCGCCGAACGGATCCGCGCCGGCGAACTCCGGCCTGACTTCCCGATCCCGAGCGAGACGACACTCATGCAGCAGTACGGCCTCGCGAAGGGCACCGTCAGGCGGGCGGTCGCTCTGCTACGCGAGCAGGGGTGGGTGTTCACGGTGCCGATGCGTGGCACGTACGTGGCGGCGCGCAAGGACTGGCCCAAGACCTGAGGTCGAGGTCCTGTCCGCCGGTAAGGTGGAGATCCGCGCACTTGAGAGTTGACGCGAGAACGCGCTCCTGCCTTGTCGTTGTGCGTGGATTTTGCCCGCTGTACCCCGGCTGCTAGGCTTAATGGTCGGCCAGCCTGGGCGAGCTGGTCGATTACGTATGTGCTCCCCAGGTCAGGTATCCTCTACGGGCCGGGGTCGTTCGTCCGGCTCAAAGGCGGAGTAGCTCAGTCAGGCAGAGCAAACGGCTCATAATCGTTGTGTCGCCGGTTCAAGTCCGGCCTCCGCTACTGCCCCTCCCCAGGTCGCCGACCTGGGCTTGGGCATGTCCCAGTCCCAAACGTAGAAAGGCACTCCCACGTGGCTGCCACCGACGTTAGGCCGAAGATCACGCTGGCCTGCCAGGAGTGCAAGCACCGCAACTACATCACGCGGAAGAACCGGCGCAACGACCCGGATCGGCTTGAGCTGAAGAAGTACTGCCCCAACTGCCGCTGCCACCGCGCGCACCGCGAGACCCGCTAGCTCTTTTCCGAGCGCGGTCTCGCCGGGGGCATTCTCCTGGCCTTACCTAACGCATAACCGGCGTCCTGACTCCAGGGCGCCGGTTTGTCGCGTCTACCGGCTGTCTCGGCGGGGAAGTCGCCACTCGTCACTGCGGCAAAGTCATGGTCATCCCGGCGACAGCCGAACCTTGTTCTGTTAGCGTCTGCGTAACGGACATGCGAGGGAGCACAGATGGCCTTGAACCGCGACTTCGTGGGCCGGACGTACGCGTCCAAGTCCTCGTACGAGGTCAGCCGGGTGAAGATCAGGGAGTTCGCCGCCGCGATCGGTGACGGCAATCCGATCTACCGAGACCGGGACGCCGCCCAGGCCGCCGGGCATCCCGATGTGGTCGCGCCGCCGACCTTCCCCATCGTGTTCAGCCTGCAGAGCGGCGGTGAGGCGCTGGCCGATCCGGACCTCGGTCTGAACCTGGCCATGGTGGTCCACGGCGAGCAGCGTTTCGAGTACGTACGCCCCATTTATGCCGGTGACGAGCTCGTCACCAGCTCCACGATCACCGACATCCGCAGCGCCGGGCGCAACGAGCTGCTGACGGTGAGAAGCGACATCGCCACGGTCGCCGGTGAGCCGGTCTGCACCACGTACAACACGATCGTCGAGCGCGGAGGGGCGGCCTGAGATGACTGCCACGGTGAAGTACGACGAGGTCGAGGTCGGGCACGAGATCCCGGCCGCCGGCTACGACGTCCGCAGGCTCAACCTGGTGATGTACGCGGGCGCGTCGGGCGACTTCAACCAGATCCACTGGAACGAGCGGTTCGCCAAGGCGGTGGGGCTGCCCGACGTCATCGCGCACGGCATGTACACGATGGCGCAGGGCGGCCGGTTCGTCACCGACTGGGTCGGCGATCCCGGCGCGGTGGTCGACTTCGGGGTGCGGTTCTCCTCGATGGTGGTCGTGCCCGATGACGACGAGGGCGCGACGATCACCATCAGCGGCGTCGTGGAGGAGAAGCTGCCGGACAAGCGGGTGGTCGTCGCGCTGACGGCCAGGGCGGGCGACACCCGGGTGCTGTCCAAGGCCCGCGCGGTGGTTCAACTCGCCTAGCGCGACGAGCCCCAACGACGAGTTCCCAACGACGAACCCGGCGGGATGAGTCGGATGGTAGGCGGGGCGGCTCTCGGGTACGCGGGAGCCTATGAATACAGCTCCGCACCAAGGCAGGATCTGGCCCACGGTCGAATCGATCCCGGTCTCCGCGGTGACCGACAAGCCGCCCGGCCACCTGGCTCCCGTCAGGACCGAGGACGTGGCGGGCACCGTCGGCACGGGCCGCGACACGGCCGGCGGCGCGGGCGCGGCGACGGGTGTCGGCACCGCGGGGGCCAGGCCGAGAGGCGCCCGCGCCAATCCCGCCGCCGAGCTGGGCTTCTCCGGCGACCCCGAACAGCGGGGTGACCCGGGCGACGACATGCTGCACGCCCAGCGCGTCTGGGACGCGAGCCTGGCCGCCAACCGGCTCGACGCGGCGGGTGTCGCCGCCGAGCGGCAGCGCGTGGCGACCGCCGACGTCACGGCGTCCGTGAGTCTCATCGTCGATGGCTGGCCGGAGGACGTACGGGCGTCCATAGAGTCGGTGATCGAGCACACCGGCGCCCATGTCCTGGCCCTCGATTTGGGCGACGTGGACGGCGCCGGTGAGGTGCTGCACGAGCTGGCGCTGCGCCATCCGGACCGGATCACCGAATGGCGGGTGGCCGAGACTCCGCACTGGCGGGGCGGCTCGGCCACGTGGGGCGGCTGCCGGGCCAAGCTGCTGCGCCTCGACACGTCCGAGGTGCACGTGCTGATGGAGACCTCGGTCGTACTGACGGGCGACGCGCTCACGCCGCTCGTCGCGGCCGTCGCGGACGGCGCGGTGGCAGCGGGGTGGCACGGCCTGGAGCGACCTCCGGACGGCACGGAGATACCGCCGGGCGGCACGGAGCGATCGTTGGACGATATAGAGGCAGACAATATAGAGGCATCGCAGGGCGGCCTGGAGCGACCGCTGATCGGCGCGGGGTGGCACGAAGCGGGGCCGGGGCGGGTGCGGGCGTTGCGCGGCGACCTGATGGCGGTACGCAGGTCGGCCGCGCTCGGCGCGCTGCCCGAGGACGCCCGAGACGGCGAGAACGCCGACCTGGAGCTCTCGCTGGCCCTCAAGGGCGAGCTGGTCGTGCCCTCCGACCGCCTTCCGGTACGCCGCCTGCGCCACCCCGAGGCTCGCCAAGAGTGAAAGAACCCGAGGCGCCCCACGAGTGAATCCCGGCGGAACCACGACAAGGTGCTGGGCATGCCGAGGGCCTCATAAGCTTGTGCCCCATGGAGAACCTCGCGCCGTACACCACCCTGGGGCTGGGCGGCCCCGCCCGCGAATTCGTCGAGGCCACTACGGCGGAGCACCTCGTCTCCCTTGTGGCCGAGGCCGACCGGCAGGCCCAGCCCACCCTGGTGCTCGGCGGCGGGAGCAACCTGGTGGTCGCCGACGAGGGGTTCGACGGGCTGGTCATCCGGGTCGTCACCCAGGGCGTGTCCGTCTCCCGTGACGGCGACGAGGTGCTGGTCACGGTTGAGGCGGGCGAGGACTGGGACGGTCTGGTCACCCGCGCGGTGGCCGAGGGCTGGTCCGGCATCGAGTGCATGTCCGGCATTCCGGGGCTCGTGGGCTCGACCCCGATCCAGAACGTCGGCGCCTACGGCCAGGAAGTGGCCCAGACCATCAGGTGCGTACGCGCCTACGACCGCAGGACGCGGCAGGTGGTCGACCTGGAGGCGCGGCAGTGCGGCTTCTCCTACCGCGACAGCGCGTTCAAGCGGGATCTGGCGCGGCATGTGGTGCTCGGCGTGACGTACGCGCTCGACGTCTCGGAGTTGTCGGGTCCCGTGGCCTACCAGGAGCTGGCCACCCGGCTCGGCGTCGAGCCGGGCGCCCGCGTGCCGCTCGACCAGGCTCGTCGAGCGGTGCTGGAGCTGCGGCGCGGCAAGGGCATGGTGCTCGACCCGGCCGATCCCGACACCCGCAGCGCCGGGTCGTTCTTCACCAACCCGGTCCTGTCGGCCGCCGAGGCCGAGGAGCTGGCGGCGCGAGCCCCCGGTCATCCGCGCTGGGACATGCCGGATGGCTTGGTCAAGGTGCCCGCCGCCTGGCTGATCGAGCAGGCGGGCTACCCCAAGGGCTACGAACGCGGCCCGGTCCGCATCTCCACCAAGCACACGCTGGCCCTGACCAACCCCAACGGCACGGGCACCACGTCCGACCTGCTGCTGCTGGCCGGGGAGGTGCGTGACGGGGTGCTGGAGAAGTTCGGCGTCACGCTCGTCAACGAGCCGGTGCTGGTCGGCTGCTCGCTGGAATAGGTCCCTGCGGGCCGCTGTTATGGTTGTTCGGAATTACCGAAGGGGAGTAGTCCCAATCGCGTGATCGACATGCTGGCGCGCTTGCGCGCCCGGTCACGCGGGCCTGTACGGGCGGACGAGACCTTCGGCCTGGTAGCTATAGATAAAGACGCTACCGGGCCGAAGTCGTGCCCGAAAACCTCCCTGGGTGCCTGCTTCCGGCTCGGTCGCGCGGAAGAGGACAGTTGGAAGCGTTCTGGATCAGCCTCGCGGTCATTTTCGTGGCCGAGATGGGTGACAAGAGCCAGCTCATGGCGATGACGTTCGCCACCCGTTTCAAGCCTTGGCCGGTGCTGGCCGGCATCACGATCGCGACGACCGCCGTGCACCTCGTCAGCGTCGCGGTCGGCGGACTGATCGGCGACGCGTTGCCCACCACAGCCATCTCCGTCGTGGCCGGCCTCGCCTTCCTGGGGTTCGCCCTGTGGACGCTGCGCGGTGACGAGCTGACGGACGAGGAGTCGAACAAGGCCCGGCGCACCACCAGGAACGCCGTGGTCGCGGTGACGGTGGCGTTCTTCCTGAGCGAGCTGGGTGACAAGACCATGCTGGCCACCATCACGCTGGCGACGCAGCACGGCTGGCTGGGCACCTGGATCGGGTCCACGGTGGGCATGGTCGCCGCCGACGCCCTCGCGATCGTGGTGGGCCGCCTGCTGGGCAAGCACCTGCCGGAGAAGGCGATCAGGTATGGCGCCGCCGCCGTGTTCGCGATCTTCGGAGTGGCGCTGCTGATCGATGCGGTCGTCTAGCGTCGTTCGATGAGGACCTGGAGGCCGTCCAGGACGCGCTGGAGGCCGAACTCGTAGGCGTGGTCAGCACTGTAGGCGGCGTTGTTGGCGGCTCCGGCGGCCGCGCCGACCCGGCTGGCCGTCGGATAGGCGGCCTCGTCGTAGACGCGGGCGAGCAGCGGGGAGCTGACGGCCCACCACTGCTCATCCGTCATCGCCTCGCTCTGGGCGGCCCGCTGGTCGGCGGCCGAGCGGGCGCAGGAGTGCACGAAGCCGAGCAGGTAGGCCAGGGCGGCGTCCATCTCCACGTCGCCCAGGCCGAGCCCTTCGAAGGCCCGCAGCTCATGCTCGTACTTGGCCAAGACCCCCGGGCCGAGCGGCGGTCGTGTGGTGGACACGGCGAGCATCCACGGGTGCCGTTCGTACACCGTGAGGTTGGCCCGCGCCACCGCCTCCAGCCGCGCCCGCCACGGCAACTCCGACAGGTCGGGGCGCGGCATCTGGCCGAGGACCGTGTCGAGCATGAGGTCGAGCAGCTCGGCCTTGCCCGGCACGTACGTGTAGAGCGACATGGTGCCGATCCCGAGCGTCTGGGCGACCCGCCGCATCGTCGTGGCGTCGAGGCCCTCCTCGTCGGCGACGGCGATCGCGGCCGCGACGACCTCGTCGACCGTGTGGCCCTGACGTGGCCCGCGCTGCGCCGGCCGTGCTCCCGGCTGCCGCCAGAGCAGCTCTATGGTGCGGGCGGGGTCTCCGGCGCTGGTCCGGGCGATCGTGGGCGGCACGTCATCCATCTTCTCACTCAACATAACTCCGTACGTAGTACGATGTACGGCGTACGGAGTTTATCGAGGGCGAGGAGTGGCGTTGCAGACGTCCCGTATCCAGATCATCGGCGCGCGCGAGAACAATCTCCGCGACATCTCCCTGAGCATCCCGAAGGGGCAGATCACCGTCTTCACCGGCGTATCCGGGTCCGGGAAGTCGTCCATCGTGTTCGACACCCTCGCCGCCGAGGCGCAGCGTCAGCTCAACGAGACCTTCACCGCCTTCGCCCGCAACAGGCTGCCGAAGTACGGGCAGCCGGACGTCGACGTGATCGAGAACCTGTCCGCCGCGATCGTGGTCGACCAGAAGCGGCTCGGGGGCGGCTCGCGCTCGACCGTCGGCACGATCAGTGACATCTACTCGCTGCTGAGACTGCTGTTCTCGCGGGTCGGCAAGCCGTTCGTCGGCTACTCCAACGCCTTCTCCTTCAACGACCCTCAGGGCATGTGCCCTGAATGCGAGGGCCTGGGCAGGACGGTCGCGCTCGACCTCGACGTCTTCCTGGACAGGTCCCGGTCGCTGAACGAAGGTGCCCTCCTGCACCCGCACTTCGCCGTCGGCACCTGGTACTGGAAGATCTACGCCAGCTCCGGCCTGTTCGACAACGACAAGAGGCTGGCCGACTACGACGAGCGGGAATGGGCGACGCTGCTGCACGGCGCCCAGACCAAGGTGCCGCTGGAGTGGCAGGGCGGCACGATCAACTCCAGCTACGAGGGCCTGGTGGCGCGGTTCACCCGCCTGTACATCAAGAAGGACGTCGCCGAGATGTCCGAGGCCAACCGCCGGCTCTTCCAGGAGTACGTCACGACGGCCACCTGCCCGCTGTGCGCGGGCGCCCGGCTCAACCAGGACGTGCTCGGTTGCGAGATCGACGGCTTCAACATCGCCCGGCTCGCCGCGATGGAGGCCACCGAGCTCGTGGAGGTGCTGGCCGGATTCACCGACCCGGTGGGCGCTCCCGTGGTGGCGAGCCTGATCGACCGGGTGCGCGACCTCGTCACGATCGGCCTCGGCTACCTCAGTCTCGACCGCGAGACCGCCACGCTCTCGGGCGGCGAGTCACAGCGCGTCAAGATGGTGCGGCACCTCAGCAGCAGCCTCACGGACATGATGTACGTCTTCGACGAGCCGAGCGTCGGGCTGCACGCGCGCGACGTCGAACGGCTCAACACGCTGCTGCGCAAGCTACGTGACAAGGGCAACACGGTCATCGTCGTCGAGCACGACCCCGAGGTGATCGGGATCGCCGACCACGTCGTGGACATCGGCCCCGGAGCCGGGACGCACGGCGGGCAGGTGGTGTACGAGGGCAGCGCGGCGGCGCTGCCCGAGGCCGGCACCTTGACCGCCCGGTACATGAAGCGGCGACTACCCCTGAAGACCGACTACCGACCCCCCACGGGAGCGATGACGATCGCCGGCGCGAGCACGCACAACCTGAAGAACGTCACCGTCGACATCCCCGCCGGCGTGCTGACCGTCGTGACGGGAGTCGCGGGATCCGGCAAGAGCACGCTGGTCAACGACGTGTTCCTGAGCCGGCACCCCGAGGCGGTGGTCATCGACCAGTCGGCCGTCAGCGTCTCGCGCCGCTCCAACCCCGCCACGTACACCGGGATGCTGGACGAGATCCGGCGGCTGTTCGCGCGGGCCGGCTCGGTGAGCGCCTCGCTGTTCAGCCCGAACTCCAAGGGCGCCTGTTCCGCCTGCCAGGGGCTCGGTGTCATCTACACGGACCTGGCGTTCATGGACGGGCTGAAGTCCACGTGCGAGGACTGCCAGGGGCGGCGCTTCCGGCCGGAGGTGCTGGAGCACAAGCTCGACGGGAAGTCGATCAGCGACGTACTGGAGATGACGGCGGCAGAGGCGTACGCGTTCTTCCCGCAGCCGAAGCTCAGGCGGGTGCTGCGGGCGGTCAACGACGTCGGGCTCGACTACCTCACGCTCGGCCAGCCGCTCAGCACGCTGTCGGGCGGCGAGTGCCAGCGCATCAAGCTGGCCACTGAACTGCACAAGAGCGGCACCGTGTACGTCCTGGACGAACCGACCACCGGGCTTCACATGTCGGACGTGAAGCGGCTGCTCGACATCATGGACCGGCTCGTCGACGCCGGGAACTCGGTCGTCGTCATCGAGCACAACCTGGACGTGGTCAAGAACGCCGACTGGGTCATCGACCTCGGGCCCGAGGGCGGCGGGCAGGGTGGCCAGGTGCTTTTCGAGGGCACGCCGCGTGATCTGCTGGCGGCGACCGGCTCCTACACCGCCGAGTTCCTCCGCCGCGACCTGGCCTCCTAAGGCGCCCCGGCCGGAGGAGGCTCGCTTCTACCGAGACAGCAGGGAGAGCCGGTGTGCGGCCGCCGCTGCCTCGCCGCGGGTGGTCACGCCCAGTTTGGCCAGGATGTTGGACACGTGCACGCTGACGGTCTTGGCCGAGATGAACAGCTCGGCGGCGATGTCCCGGTTCGTACGGCCCAGCGCCACCAGCCGGAGCACCTCCGTCTCGCGCGGCGTCAGCAACTCGGGGACGGTCGCCTGCTGCTGGACGACGCCGACGCGCCGGGATAGCGCGTCGATCTCGTCGATCAGCGGCGTTGCCCGCAGCGCGGCGGCCAGCGGCGCGGCCACGGCGAGCCGGGTCGCCGTGCCCTCCCTGTCGCCCGACCGCGCCACCGCGGTGGCCGCTCTGACGAGGGCCTTGGCCTGGTTGTGCGGGCGCTTGAGTCGCTCCCAGGCGGCCGCCGCCGCGTCGAAGTCGCGCGAGTAGGTCAGTTTGTACGCCTCCGCCACCGGCCCGCTGACCTTGAGGCTCGCGGCGACCTTGGCGGCCTGCTCGCGCACCGCGCGGACCCGGTCGGGCTCGGCGTCCTCGGCGGTGTCGCAGACCAGGGTGAGCAGGGACAGCCGCCGCCAGCCCAGCATGGCCTTGGGGGACTGCGACGACAACGACAGGATGTGCTCGGTCATGGCCAGCGCGGCCAGCGACTCGCCCTTGAACAGGTGCCAGCCGATGCGCAGCCGGGTGCTGTTGGTGATGTCCTGAAGGAACTCCTCGGACCGCTCCTTGAGCACGCCCAGCTCCGCCAGGATGCCTTCGACGACCGCGAGTTCGCCCCTGGCCAGCGCGATGTCGGCGCGTACGCGGAGCAGGTGGTTGTAGGTGCGCAGCACGGGACCGAAGCGGAGCGCCTCCCCGATGGTGTCCAGGGCCTCGTCCCAGCGGCCGATGGCCTCCAGCGCCTCGGCCCTGTTGAGCAGGATGAACAGCCCGTTGACCCGCATCCGGCCGTACTGCTTGGCCAGCTGCCAGCCCTCGTCGGCCAGCGCGAGGGCCTCCTCGGAGCGACCCAGATCGCTCAGCGCGTCGATGTTGTTGCCGATCGCCCGCGCGATGAGCCGTCCCGAGCTCTCCTGACGGCCCATTTCCAGCGCGCGCAGGTTGGTGGCCAGCGTCGCCTCCGTGTCACCGTCGATCGAGTGGCCGAGCGCCAGGTTCAGCAGGAGGTCTCCTTCGAGGCACTTGTCGCCGAGGTCCCTGCTCAGGCGCAGACCTTCCTCGATGAGCCGGGTGCCCTCCTTGACGTCGCCGCGGAGCATCAGGTGCTGGCTCATCGGCATGATGACGCTCGCGCGGGCCAGGTTCGGCTCGGGCACCAGGCGCAGCGCGTGCTGGAAGTCGTCGAGGACGCCCGACTTGCCCTTGTAGATCTTGAGATTGGCCCAGCGCACGATCAGCGTGGCGACCCGGGCCGGCTCCTGGGTCTCGTCGAGCTGCGCCAGGGCCGCCTTGACGAACTTGATGCCCCGGTCGAGCTCGCCGCCCGCGAGGGCGGCCTCGCTAGCCCGTTCGAGCACCGCCGTGTGGTCGGCGCCGATGCGCTCGGCCGCGTCCGGGACCCGGTCCCACAGCATGAGTACGCGTTCGAGCAGCGGGATCGCCTCGGTGTACGCGAAGGCCCCGAACGACTTCCGGGCCGCCTCCCAGGCCGAGATCAGCGCCCAGAGGTCGTTGCGCGCGCCGTACCAGTGGTGGGCCAGCTCCACGGCGGCCCGGCCCGGTGGCACCAGCTTGCGGTCGCGGGAGATCTCCTCGGCGTAGCGCGAGTGCAGCCGCTGGTGCTCGCCGGGCAGCAGCTCGTCGTGTACGGCCTCGCGGATGAGGGAGTGCCTGAAGACGTAGGCGCGGTTGTCGGCGATCTGCAGCACGTTCCCGGCGATGGCCGACCGCAGCGCGGCCTCCAGCTCCAGGTCGGACAGGCCGCTGACCGCGGCGAGCAGGGCGTGGCCGACCCTGATGCCGCCCGCGGCGGCGATACGCAGCACGCGCTGGGTCTCCTCGGGCAGCCGCTCGACCGAGCCGAGTATCAGGTCCTGCATCGACTCGGGGAACGCGCAGTCCTCGCCGCAGTCCAGCAGGGCCTCGACGAACAGCGGGATGCCCTCGCTGCGCTCGTAGACCTTCTCCACCTTGGGGTAGTCGGGGTCGATGCCGAGGATCCCGGCCATCTGCAGGGCGACCTCGTCCCTGGACAGGCGGGGCAGGTCGAGCCTGAGCACGCTGCTGACCCGGCCCAGCTCGGCGAGCACCGGCCGGAGCGGATGCTGCCGGTGCAGATCGTCGGAGCGGTAGGTCATGACGATCAATATCTGCGCGGTGCCGAGATTGCGGCTGAGGAAGGCGATCAAGTCGCGGCTGGACCGGTCGGCCCAGTGGATGTCCTCGATGAGCAGGATCGTCGGCCGGTTGCCGGCCAGCCGTTGGAGGAGTGTCAGGAACTGCTCGAACAGGCGGGCCCGCCCCGTGTCGGTCTCGCCGTCGCCGCTGGGCTCGCCGAACTCGGGGAGCAGCCGGGCCAGGTCGCGTTCGGCGCCGCCCGGCAGCAGCGCGGCGATCTGGGTGGTGCCCTGCTCTCTGACCAGCTGCCTCAGGGCAGCCGTGAACGGCGCGTAGGCCAGGCCCTCCGTGGAGAGCTCGACGCACCCGCCGTACAGCACATGAGCGCCGCTCCGCGCCGCCTGCTCGGCGAAGCGCTGCACCAGCCGGGTCTTGCCGACTCCCGCCTCACCGCCGACCAGCACGGCTGTCGCGGCGCCCTTCCGGGCCTCGTCGAAGGCTTGAGAGAGAGTCGTGAGCTCCTCTTCCCGCCCCACGAAGACGGGACTTACCGAACGTCCCAGCATGTCGTCCAGCATGTCATGCCTCACCAGTCGCTTTCGACGCATTTAGCGGCAGTTGCCGCGCGGCTTGGCCGCTGGTGCGGTGGCCGCGATGGGTTCTCCGGGGTTCGTCACGAGACCGTCTCGATTCGGATGCCGCCTTCGGAGGTGCGGTCCTAGGGAGGGACGGTGGCCCGGCCGCGAGGGAGGTCGCGGCCGGGCGCTTGTGGGGCGGTCATGAGGAGCGGCGCTTGCCGAACAGCGAGCGGCGCTCGGACTTGTTGCCCTCCAGTGCCTCGCGTACCTGACGGTGTCGCGCGGCGGCCTGGCGCAGCTCGTTGACGTGGCTCTTCATGATCTGGTATTCGATCTCGGGACTCATGATGGTGTGTCTCCTTCTTGTGTCTTGCTGACACTCTTAAGGTTCGGGCTAAGGCCCCACCCGCCACATCGGGCGGATGCCCTATCTCCCGGGAAACTCCAGGCCAGGCAGTACCTAGGAGGGGCGCCTATGCCGCCTTAGAGATCCGGTTTGGAGGTAGCCCACCTGGTCGGCGATCCTGTGGAGGTGTCAACTGTGACTACCTCGCTCGCCGACGTCGGCTTGTCCGGCGCGACGCTGCGAGCATTCCTGCACGGCCTGCCCGGTGTCGACCGGGTCGGCGCGGACCAGCGAGCGGCGATGCTCGGCACCCGCTCCATCAAGACCAGCGCCAAGGCCATGGCGATCGACCTGGCCATCTCGATGGTCGACCTCACCACGCTCGAGGGCGCGGACACGCACGGGAAGGTCCGTGCGATGTGCACCAAGGCGACGCACCCCGGCGAGGGAGCGCCCCGGGTGGCGGCCGTCTGCGTCTATCCCGACCTGGTGGCCGTGGCCGCCGGCGCGCTGCGCGGCTCGGGGGTGAAGGTCGCCTCCGTGGCGACCGCCTTCCCGAGCGGGCGTACCTCGCTGGAGGTCAAGGTGAGCGACACCGCGCTCGCCGTCGCCGCCGGCGCCGACGAGATCGACATGGTGATCGACCGCGGCGCGTTCCTGTCCGGCGACTACCTCAAGGTGTACGAGGAGATCGTCGCGGTGAAGGCCGCCTGCGGCTCCGCCCACCTGAAGGTGATCCTCGAGACCGGCGAGCTGTCGACCTACGACAACGTACGGCGGGCCTCCTGGCTGGCGATGCTGGCCGGCGCCGACTTCATCAAGACCTCCACCGGGAAGGTGGCCCCGGCCGCCACGCCGCCGGTGACGATGATCATGCTGGAGGCGGTCCGCGACTTCCGCGACCAGACGGGCCGGCAGGTCGGCGTGAAGCCGGCCGGCGGCATCCGCACCACCAAGGACGCCATCAAGAACCTCGTGCTGGTCAACGAGACGGCGGGCGAGGACTGGCTGTCGCCCGACTGGTTCAGGCTGGGCGCCTCGTCGCTGCTGAACGACCTGCTGATGCAGCGCCAGAAGCTCACGACCGGCCGTTACGCGGGCCCCGACTACTTCACCTTGGACTGATGATGGCGAGCTTCGCATACGCACCGGCGCCCGAGTCGCGCGACATCGTCGATCTGAAGCCGTCGTACGGGCTGTTCATCAACGGCGAGTTCGCGGACGGCTCCGGCTCCGCCTTCAAGACGATCAACCCGGCGACGGAGGAGAAGCTGGCGGAGGTCGCCACGGCCTCCTCCGACGACGTCGACCGGGCCGTACAGGCCGCGCGCAAGGCCTTCGGGGTCTGGAGCGCGATGCCGGGCACCGAACGGGCCAAATACCTGTTCAGGATCGCCCGCATCATCCAGGAACGCGCCCGCGAACTGGCCGTGCTGGAGTCGCTCGACAACGGCAAGCCCATCCGCGAGTCGCGCGACGTGGACCTGCCGCTCGTCGCCGCGCACTTCTTCTACTACGCCGGCTGGGCCGACAAGCTGGAGTACGCCGGGTTCGGCGCGGACCCCCGGCCGCTCGGCGTCGCCGGGCAGGTCATCCCGTGGAACTTCCCCCTGCTCATGCTGGCCTGGAAGATCGCCCCGGCGCTGGCCTGCGGCAACACGGTGGTGCTGAAGCCGGCCGAGACCACGCCGCTGACGGCGCTGCTGTTCGCGGAGATCTGCCAGCAGGCCGACCTGCCGCCCGGTGTCGTCAACATCGTCACGGGAGCGGGTGAGACCGGCGCCGCCGTGGTCGCCCACCCCGACGTGAACAAGGTGGCCTTCACCGGCTCCACCGAGGTCGGCCGGATCATCGCCCGGACCGTCGCGGGCACCGGCAAGAAGCTCACGCTGGAGCTGGGCGGCAAGGCCGCGAACATCGTCTTCGACGACGCCGCGCTCGACCAGGCCGTGGAGGGCGTGGTCAACGGCATCTTCTTCAACCAGGGGCACGTGTGCTGCGCGGGCTCCCGGCTGCTGGTGCAGGAGTCGATCCAGGACGAGCTGCTGACGGCGCTCAAGCGGCGCCTCGGCACGCTGCGGCTGGGCGACCCGCTCGACAAGAACACCGACATCGGCGCGATCAACTCGGCCGAGCAGCTGGCGAAGATCCGCTCGCTCAGCGACCTCGGCGAGCAGGAGGGGGCCGAGCGCTGGTCGCCCGCCTGCGACCTGCCCGACAAGGGCTTCTGGTTCCCGCCGACCGTCTTCACCGGCGTGGCACAGTCGCACCGCATCGCCCGGGAGGAGGTCTTCGGCCCGGTGCTGTCGGTGCTGACGTTCCGCACCCCGGCCGAGGCCGTGGAGAAGGCCAACAACACGCCGTACGGGCTGTCGGCCGGGATCTGGACGGAGAAGGGCTCGCGCATCCTGTGGATGGCCGACAAGCTCAGGGCCGGAGTGGTCTGGGCCAACACGTTCAACCGGTTCGACCCGGCCGCGCCGTTCGGCGGGTACAAGGAGTCCGGATACGGCCGAGAGGGCGGGCTGCTCGGGTTGGAGGCCTACCTTGATGTGTGAGCACCGCCGTTCCCGCCGGGGTAGACGGCGGGCGCAGGCCACGCGCGGCCACGCCTTCGCCCGCGCCGGAAGGCCCGTACGCACCGGCTGGTACGCCCACCGCTGCGGGGTGAGCCGGTGCGGCCAGGTCTTCGTGCCGGTCGAGATGTCGGAGGAGACCATGCGGAGGGGGCGCGGCGATGAGTAGGTTGGCCGTTCGCAAGACGTACAAGCTGTACATCGGCGGGGCGTTCCCGCGCTCCGAGAGCGGGAGGTCCTACGCCGTGACCTCGCCCAAGGGCGACTTCCTCGCCAACGCCTCGCGGGCCTCCCGCAAGGACGTCCGTGACGCCGTGGTGGCGGCGCGCAAGGCGTTCCCCGGCTGGTCGGGCGCCACGGCCTACAACCGGGGCCAGATCCTCTACCGGATCGCCGAGATGCTGGAGGGCCGCCGCGCGCAGTTCGCCGAGGAGCTGGGCGGCGGCAAGAAGGCGGCGCTGGAGGCCGTGGACGCCACGGTCGACCGGCTGGTCTGGTACGCGGGCTGGTCGGACAAGATCGCCTCCGTGCACGGCACGGCCAACCCGGTCGCCGGCCCGTACTTCAACCTCTCCTCGCCGGAGCCCACGGGCGTCGTCGGCGTCGTCGCGCCCGAGGACCCGCTGGTGGGGCTGATCTCGGTGATCGCGCCGGCGATCGTGACGGGCAACACGTGCGTCGTGATCGCCTCCGAGCGGACGCCACTGCCGTCCATCACCCTGGCGGAGGTGCTGGCCACCTCGGACCTGCCGGGCGGCGTCGTCAATGTCCTCACGGGTCATCAGAAGGAGCTCGCGCCCTGGCTGGCGGCCCACATGGACGTCAACGGGCTGGACCTGACCGGCGTGTCCGACGCCGAGCTGGCGCTGACCTGCGAGCAGGCGGCGGCGGAGAACCTCAAGCGGGTCCTGCGCCCGTCACCGGAGGAGGACTGGCGGGCGGCGCCGGCCCTCACCCGCATGACGCGTTTCCTGGAGACGAAGACGGTCTGGCACCCGATGGGGGTCTGACCGTCAGGCGGGTGGGATGTTGGCGTTGAGCGCCGTCACGCCGGTGGGATGTTGGCGTTGAGCCGGAACAGGTTGCCGGCATCCCACACGGCCTTCAGCGCGGCGAGCCGCCGGTAGTCCTCCGGGTCGTAGGCCAGACGGACCTGGGCGGGCGCGGTGTTCTCGCCGTACAGGAAGTTGAGGCCGCGGCCTCCGGTGTCCCACGGCGACAGGGCCTCGCGGACGCCGTCGTGGAGCGGGCGCACCTCGCCGGGGTCACCGCCCGGCGCGAGCCGGGACAGGACGCCGACCTGATACTGGGCGTCGCGGTTGACCACGGGCCCGAGGCCCGGCTTGTCCAGCGCGCCACCCAGATGCCTGATCTCCAGGATGAGGCGCTCCGTCTCCAGCAGCGCGTCCACGGCCCGCGCGGGCAGCTCGCGCAGCAGCGAGTGGGTGGCGTAGTAGGCCATCGGCTCGGCCGGGTCGTTGTGGATGCTGCCCGACTCGGTGTACGGCAGCTCCTTCACCGAGTCCACGAGCCGGGGCCCGATCGCGCGCAGCGGCTCCAGCAGGCGCTCGCCCTCCTCCGGGCCGCCCGTGTACGCGATCCGCACGTGGCCGACGCGGCGGCCGCGGAACACCTCGGGCACCTGCGGGGCGTCCGGGAACGGGATCACCGCGATGGACGAGGTCATCTCCTCGGGCAGGTCCCGTGTCCACTCCGCCCAGCGCCGCACCACGTCGGTGGCGAGATCGAAGAACAGGCCGCCCCCGTACAGGGCGGTCACCGGGACCAGCCCGATCTCCAGCGCCGTGACCACGCCGAAGTTGCCGCGCCCGCCGAGCAGCGCCCAGAACAGGTCCGGCTCCGTCGCGGCCGTCACCTCCCTGAGTACGCCATCGGCGGTGACCACCTCGACGGCGCGCACCTGGTCGACGGCGTAGCCATAGCGGCGGGCCATGAGCCCGAGCCCGCCGCCGAGCGTGTAGGACACGGCGCCGACGGACGGGGCCGAGCCGGACAGCGGGGCCAGCCCGTGGCGGGCCCCCTCCTCGATGACCCGCGCCCAGCGCACGCCCGCCTCGATCCTGGCCGTCGCGGTCTCGGGATCCACCCGTACGCCGGTCATCCTGCGGGTGCTGATGAGCAGGCCACCCTCGGCCGCCATCGGCATGCCGTGCCCGGTGGCCTGCACGGCCACCGGTAGCCCGTTCGCCGCCGCCATGGCCACGGCCGCGCGTACGTCGGCGGCGTCCGTCGCACCGACGATCACGTCCGGCCGGTGCCGGGCGAGGGCCTGGAAACCGGCCCGCTCGTCGTCATATCCCTCATCACCCGGTCGGAACACCGGGCCCTTCAGCATGTCCATGCGCTTCAGCCTGTGTCCGGCCCATCCAGAAGTCAAAGAGATGGATTGTCTGGCTGCTAGCATGATTTGTTATGGAGCTCCGACAGCTTGAGTACTTCGTGGCCGTGACGGAGGAGGCGGGCTTCACCCGGGCCGCGGCCCGGCTCCACGTGGCCCAGCCCGGGGTGAGCGCGCAGATCCGGCAGCTGGAGCGGGAGCTGGGCCAGCCGCTGTTCGACCGCTCGGCGCGGCAGGTGCGTCTCACCGAGGTGGGGGAGGCCGTGCTGCCGTACGCGCGGGCCGCGCTCGCGGCGGTCGCCGGCGCCCGGCTGGTCGTCGACGAGATGACCGGGCTGCTGCGCGGGCACGTCGTGATGGGCACCGTCTCGGCGCCCTCCGTGCTCGACCTGCCGGGGCTGCTGGCCGACTTTCATGATCGGTATCCGTCCGTGGAGATCTCGCTGCAGGAGTCCGATCCGGAGAGCCTGATCGAGGCGGTGCGGGTGGGGCGGATGGACCTTGGCCTCATCGGCATCGGATCGAGCGTGCCGCCGGGGCTCGACGCGCAGGTGGTGATCGACCAGGCTTTGGTGGCCGCCGTCGGGCTCACCCACGAGCCCGCCGTAGGGGTCGCTCACGACTTGGTGGGGAAGCCCGCGATCACGCTGCGGGAGTTGGCAGACCGGGCGCTGATCTGCCTGCCGCGCGGCACCGGCCTGCGGGCCGCGCTCGACGAGGCGTGCGCCGCCGCCGGGTTCACGCCGCATGTCGCCTTCGAGGCCAGCGAGCCGTACGTGCTGGGGCAGCTCGCCGCCAAAGGGCTCGGCCTGGCCGTACTGCCCGAGTCGGCGGTCACCGTCGCGAAGGACGACCTGCACGTACTGGAGATCACCGAGCCGCGGCTGCGCGGCCGGATGGCGCTCATCTGGCGGGCCACGGGGCCGTCGGGGCCCGCCGCGCGGGCGTTCATCGACCACGCCCGCCACCGACTGCCCGACTTCAGCTGAATCGACCGTGTTCGCAGGGTCGGTTCGTCCGCCGGGGTCAGCTTGAGTAGCCGCGCGGCCGGACCGGCGGGTGCGCTGCCGACAGCTGGGCGGCCAGGCCGAGGAGTTGCGGCTCGCCGCCGGGTGGGGCGATGAGCTGGACGCCGATCGGCAGGCCGCTGGAGTGGGTGGCGATGGGAACGGTGAGCGCGGGCCAGCCGCACATGTTCCAGGCGCCGGTGGCGGGCGCGTACCTGACGTTGGCCAGCAGGTTGCGCGAGAGCCCGCGCTCGCCCCAGCGGTCGGCCTTCGGCGGAATCCGGGCCAGTGTCGGCGTGATCAGCACGTCGGCGTCACCGAACCACTGATCGGCGCCGTAGCCGTGCCAGCGGGCGCGGCCCCGCTCGCCGTCCAGCCTGAGCGCGTGGAGCACCCGGCCCGCGCGGGCCAGCGCACGGGTGCGCGGCTCCAGGCGCCTGCGGTCGAGGCCGGCGGCCGCCCCGGAGGCGCGGGTCAGCCAGGTGGCGATCGTGGCGGGGCCGAGGGCGGACGGCAGGCGCGGGCCGTGCTCGACGACCGTGTGCCCGGCGATCCTGAGGGTCTCGGCCGCCGCGCGTACCGCCGCCTGGAACTCCCGGTCCATCGGCAGGCCCACCGGCAGCGGCTGCGGGGCGTAGGCCACGCGCAGGTCGAAGGGCTCCGGGGTGTCTTGCGGTGGCCGGGGCGCCCAGACCTCGTCGTCGTCATCCGCCCAGACCGAGCGGAGCATGCGCGGCCGCGGCTCGATCCGCTCGCCGCCGCGCCAGGACTCGGCCAGACCCTCGTCGGCGGCCAGGACGGAGAGCATCAGCGCCAGGTCGGCTACGTTCCTGGCCAGCGGGCCGTTCTCGGTGAGGCCGCCCCAGGTCTCCGTCGGCGGTGGTACGAGGCCCGTACCCGGCTTGATGGCGTACACCCCGCAGCATGCCCCGGGTATGCGCAGCGAGCCCATCCCGTCGTTGCCCAGCGCTACCGGCACCATCCCGGCCGCCACCGCCGCGGCGCTGCCCGCCGACGAGCCGCCGGCCGTACGGGCCAGGTTCCAGGGGTTGCGCACGGTGCCAAAGGCGCTGTCGCCGAAGGCGACCAGGCCCAGCTCGGGCAGGTTCGTCAGGCCGACGACCACCGCGCCGGCCGCGCGCAGCCGGGCGACCGTCTCGTGGTCCTTGGGCGCGGGAGTGTCCGCCGTCGCGGCGGATCCGCCGCGGGTGGCCTCGCCCGCGACCTCCAGGTTGTCCTTCACCGCGACGGGCACGCCCGCCAGCGGCAGTTCCGCCAGGTCGCGGCGCTTCTGCACGGCCCGCGCCTCATCCACGGCCCGCTCCCTGACCAGCCGGAACGCCCCCACCCCTGGATCGCGCTCGGCGATCGCGTGGAGGTGTTCCTCGACGACGGCCGCGGCCGTGACCTCACCCTGACGTACGGCCGTCGCGATCTCGATGGCGGACCTGCCTGTCCACAACATGCTTAAAGTGTGCGGCTTTTCACCCTTCGTTGCGAGGCTCCCGGCCGGCCTGCTTCAGCGCGAGCCGCAACGCGAACTCGATCTGCGCGTTGACGCTGCGCAGATCGTCGGCCGCCCACTTGGCGAGGGCGTCGTAGACGGCCGGATCGAGGCGCAGCAGGAGCTTCTTGCGCTCAGGCATAGAGGCTGCCGGTGTTCACCACCGGCTGGATCGCCCGGTCGCCGCACAGGACGACCAGAAGGTTGGAGACCATCTGCGCCTTACGCTCCTCATCCAGCTCCACCACCTGCTCGGCGGCCAGCCTATCGAGCGCGAGCTGGACCATGCCCACAGCGCCTTCGACGATTCGGGTGCGCGCCGCCACGACCTGTGCTGCCTGCTGGCGGACCAGCATGGCCTGGGCGATCTCGGGAGCGTAGGCGAGGTGCGTGATGCGCGCCTCCAGCACCTCGATCCCGGCCAGCTCGGTGCGCTCGCGCAGCTCGGCGGTGAGCTCGGCGGCCACCTCCGTGCCGTCGCGCAGGCTGGTGCGGCCGGGTTCGTGCGAGTCGTAGGGGTGCGTGGTGGCCAGGTGGCGTACGGCCGCCTCCGACTGGATCTCGACGTAGTCCTCATAGTCGTCCACCGAGAACTTGGCCTTGGCCGCGTCGTCCACCTTGTAGACGACCACCGCGGCGATCTCGACCGGGTTGCCGTCGGCGTCGTTGACCTTGAGCTTGGCCGTCTCGAAGTTGCGGACCCGCAGCGTGATCGTGGTCTTGTTGGTGAACGGCAGCACCCACTGTAAGCCCGCGTCCTCGACCGTGCCGATGTAGCGGCCGAAGAACTGCACCACCTTCGCCTCGTTCGGGTTGACCACGGTGAACCCGCTGGCGACCAGCGCGAAGAGGACGATCCACCCGATGCCCAGAACCTCCGGCGAGCCGATGGCCGCCACGGCGGCGAGCACCAGCAGCACGAGGAGGACCAGGAAACCGTTCAGGCGGAAAGCGTATCGTTGCATCCCGACTCCTTGCTATCGAAGTGATATCACAATGATAGCGCGTCTAGGCTTGGGCCGCGTGAACGGACCATCCCTGGCCACCGGCCAGCGCTCTCTGGGCGACCCCTCGATCACGTATCCGCTGTGGCCGCCGCTGACCCGCGGCTGCCCCAAGACGAGCACCGCGTCATTGGCCTATCCGGTCGAGGTCGACTACGACTACGCCCGGGTCAGCGCGACCCTGTTCGAACAGGAGCCGGGCCCCGACCTCGCGCGCTGGTCACCGCTGCTGCCGCCACTGCACGCGCCCACGCTGGGCGAGGGCGGCACGCCGCTGATCCCGCTGGAAGGCGTGTACGTCAAGGACGAGTCGCGCAACCCCACCTGGTCGCACAAGGACCGGCTCAACCGGGTCGCGGTCAGCGCGGCCGTGGGCGCGGGGGCGCCCGGCGTGGTGGTGGCCTCGTCGGGCAACCACGGCGCCTCGGCCGCCGCGTACGCCGCTCGCGCCGGCCTGCCCGCCATCGTGCTCGCCTCGGCCGACGCGCCGCCCGCCGTCCATTCGCTGGTCCGCGCGTACGGGGCCAAGGTGCTCGCCGTGCCGGTCGAGGCGCGCTGGCCGCTGATGCGCGAGATCGTGGACCGGCTCGGCTACCACCCGGTCAGCAACCTGACCGTCACCCACACCGGGCACCCGTTCGGGACCGAGGGCTATAAGACGATCGCGTACGAGCTGTTCCTGCAGCTCGGCGGGGTACCGGCGGCGGTGTTCGCGCCGACGGGCTACGCGGAGCTGCTGTACGGGGTCTGGAAGGGGTTCACCGAGCTGCGCCGGCTCGGGCTGACGGGCACGACACCCCGCATGTTCTCCTGCGAGCCCGCCGCGGGCGGCCCTCACGCGCGGGCCGTCGCCACGGGAGCGCCGGCCGCGATCGTCTCGCTCGGGCACACCGACGCGTACGGCATCGGCGGCTCGGTGGGCGGGCATCGGGGCGTACGGGCGGTGCGCGACAGTGACGGCGAGGCGCTGCTGGTGACTGACGAGGAGATGCGTTCGGCCCAGCGGGCGCTGGCCAGGCAGGGGCTGTGGCAGGAGCTCTCGGGAGCCGCCGGGCTGGCCGCCTACCGCAAGCTGGGGCGGGACTTCGACGGGCCGGTGGTCTGTGTCGCCACGTCCAGCGGGTTCAAGGATGTGGGGGTGGGGTCGGAGAGGGTCGAGGTACTGACGAACCCGACCATGGACGACGTGCGGTGAGGTCGTCTGTGCATGCGGTGAGGTCGTCCATGGCCTGGCGATGTGCGCTGAGGTCCGCTGTGGCGCCGCCGGGTCGGGGCGGCGCGTCCGGGGTCACGCCTTCAGCCACACCCGGAGCGGGCCGATCGGGGTGAAGCCGTGCCGGGACGCGGGGGCCGGGTCGGTCTCGTAGCCGACCAGTGGGCGGCCGGGGAACAGCTCGGCCGCCAGGGCCACCGTGCCCGACCAGGCGGCGTTCAGGTCGCAGCCCAAGGCGAACACGTTCGAGACGCCCACGACACTGCCGCTCGCGTTGAGCGCGGACCCGCACACGATGTCGCCGCCGATCCGGCCCGCCAGCACGGTGACCTCGCCCAGCAGCGGCGGCCGGAACAGATCTGTGTCATCCGCCGGAAAACAGGCGCGCTCCCAGTCGCGGAGCGTGCCCGCGTCGCGGACCGCCTCCCAAGCGATGACGTCCCCGGTTGCCGCCGGGGAGATGGTCACGCCGGTCGCCGTGGGCGTGATGGCCTCGCCGGTCGTCGTGGGGGCCGGGCGGTGGATCCACTCGGCCTCGAACAGCAGGTCCCACCCGGGCGGCAGCTGGAGCACGGCGAAGCTGTCCTTCACCGAGGCGCTCCGCTTGCCCTCGACCCCGGCCAGCAGGTCGGCCCACGTCCCCTCCGGGGAGAGGGTGACGGCATCGGGATAGTAAGTCGGGGTGACGCCGGGGTTGGTCCAGCTCAGCGCGCTGAACGTGCCGGGGGACCCGTGCGAGCGGCACACCGCGTCGCACCACTCGGCGTTGTTGCGCGCCGCCTCAAGCAGCCGGTCATCGGTCATCGCGGCTCCCGTTCGGTCGCGGGGGTCATCTCGGGTTCGCGCGGCGGGTGGGGGCCGCCGTGAGCGGGTCCTCCGGCCAGGGGTGACGGGGGTAGCGGCCGCGTAGCTCCGCGCGGACCGCACGGTAGCCCTCGCGCCAGAACGACGCAAGGTCCGCGGTGACCGCCACCGGGCGTCCGGCGGGGGAGAGCAGGTGTACGAGGAGCGGCACGCCCGCGATCTTCGGCGTCTCCGTCCAGCCGAACAGCTCCTGCAGCTTGACCGCCAGCACCGGTTGCCCGCCCGAATAGTCCACACGGACGCGAGAACCGCTGGGCACCGCGAAGCGCTCGGGCGCCACCTCGTCCAGCCGCCGGCTCCACGGGATCAGCCGTTTCAGGGCGGTGGCCACGTCGATGCGCTCCAGGTCGGCTCGGCGACGGGCGCGGGACAGCTCGGGCTCCAGCCAGCGTTCGGCGATCTCCGCCAGGTCGTCCATCGGGAGCCACGGGTCGCCCAGCTCGCGATGGCAGAACGCCAGACGGTCCCTGAGCGCGGTGGCCTCCTTGGTCCAGGTCAGTACGTCCTCGGTGCGCAGGCCGTACAGGATGGCCTCGCGTACGTCGGCGTTCTTGAGCGGGGTGGCGGAGAGCTCGATCGCGCCGAGCCGCTCGACGACTCGGGCGGACACGTCGCCGCGGCGCTCGCCCGGCGGGGTCCGCCACGCGATCTCCTCCTCAGCGGTCACCGGGAACGCCAGCCTGGCGGTCTCCTCGTCGATCACCACGGCCTGCCGGATCCGGGCGGAGGCCGAGCCGGTGGGACGGTCGGCCACCGCCACGGCCAGCCACTTCGCCTCGCCGAGCCGCGACCCCTCGGCCAACTGCGCCTGGGTGCCGGACGCCATCAGGTATCCGCCACCCCGCCGCCGCGCCACCCGCTCGGGAAACGCCAACGCCACGGCCAGCCCGGCCAGGGCGTCGTCGGTCAGCTCCCGCCCGTCCGGTGGTGCGGCCTGTCGGCCTGGGGGTGGGGTGCGCCGGTCCGCGGGTGGGGTGCTTCTTGTGAGGCGGCGGACCTCCTGGCGCCAGCGGGCGGTGAAGCCGTCGCGGCCGTGGCGGGCCGAGCGCCAGATCTCCACGAGGTCGTCACCCGCGTCGCGGGGGAGCTGGTCGGACAGGAGCGCCACCACCTCGGCGGCGCGCGGCCCGAGGTCGAGGAGCGCTCTGGCCAGGCGCGGGTGCACGCCGACCAGTGCCATCCGCCGTCCTCGCGCGGTCACCCGCCACATCACCTGGTCGGTGTCGTCGTCCGGCGCGTACGAGGGCGTCGCGGTGCCAGGGGTCGGTTCCAGGGCGCCCAGGGTGTGGAGGGTGCGGGTGGCGGCGGTCATCGCGGCGGGTGGTGGCGGATCGAGCAAGGCGAGGCCTGAGGCGTCCGGGTCGCCCCAGCAGGCGGCCTGGAGTGCGAAGCCCGTGAGGTCAGCCAGGGCGATCTCCGGCCGTGCGTGGTCGGCGAGCCGCTCGTGCTCCGCCGACGTCCAGCACCGGTACACCGTGCCGGGAGCCTCCCGCCCGGCCCGGCCGGCGCGCTGGTCGGCCGACGCCTTCGAGACCCGTACGGTGGTGAGCGAGCCGAGTCCCCGGGCGTGGTCGGTGCGCGGCTCCCTGGCCAGGCCCGAGTCCACCACCACCCGCACTCCCGGCACGGTCAGGCTCGACTCCGCCACCGACGTGGCCAGCACCACCCGGCGCGTCGATCCGGGCGACAGCACCGCGTCCTGGACCCGCGCCGGCGCCTGCCCATGCACCTGAAGCACCTCGACACCGTCCGAGAGCCCGCCGCCGAGCAGGGCGGCCACCCTGGCGATCTCGCCCGTGCCGGGCAGGAAGCACAGGATGTCGCCCTCCCGTTCCGCCAGCGCCTGCCGTACGACCTGAGCCACATGCGAGAGCAGTGCGGGATCGACCCGGAGGCCGTGTGGTGGGGCGATCGGGCGTGCCGGGGGCGTCCACACGATCTCGACGGGGTGTGTCGCCCCCGACGCGTGCACGATCGGCGCGTCGCCGAGCAGGCGGGACCAGGGGACGGCGTCCGCGGTGGCCGAGGCGGCGAGGAGGCGCAGGTCGGGGCGGAGCGTGTCCCGTACGTCGAGCAGGAAAGCGAGCGCGGTGTCGGCGTCGAGGTGGCGTTCGTGGCATTCGTCGAGCATCACCACGTCCACGCCAGAAAGCTCCTGGTCGCGCTGGAGCCGCTGCAGGAGTACGCCGGTGGTGACGACCTCCACCATTGGGTTCGCGCCGGTGTGCCGTTCGCCGCGGATCGTGTAGCTGACGCCCATCCGCTTGGCCGCGGCGCGTACGGCCAGTCGCCGCGGCTCCGCCACCAGCACCCGTAGCCCGGCCGATGCCAGGGCGAGTGGGACGACGGTGGTCTTGCCCGTGCCGGGCGGCGAGGTCAGGACGGCCGACCCGGCGCGGTCGAGCACGTCGAGCAGCTCGGGCAGGACGTGCCGGATGGGCGGTCCGTCAGCCGGGGACGCTGGCCGCCCGTCAGTCTGGGGTAGCGGGCGGCCGTCAGACGCGGGCCGCCTCTCAGACCGGGACATGGGCCGCCAAAAGGATCGCGTCGAGCAGGCCGGGGAAGCGGGCGTCGAGGCCGTCGCGCCGCAGGCTGATGTACTTCAGCCGCCCCTCCTGCCTTGACATGATCACTCCGGCCTCGCGCAGCGTCCGGTAGTGGTGTGAGGCCGTCGACTTGTGGACGCCTAGGTCGTCGCACGCCTCGGTGCACGTTATCTCGCCGCGCACGGCGAGCCGGACGGCGATCTCCATGCGTATGGGATCGGACAGCGCCCGCAACACCTCGGTGAGCTGGATGTCGGCAGTGGCCGGATGTGGGAGCAGGCGCATGGTCCGACCTTACCTCCGTCGCATTGTTTGACAACAATCCAACTATGGGTCACTTTGATGAGCATCAAACTGAAGGAGACTCAGTGAGCAGTCGGCTCTATCCTCTCGCGCTCGGGAATTTCGCCGTCGGCACCGGTATGTTCGTCACCGCTGGGCTGCTGACCCCCATCTCACAGGATCTGGACGTCTCGTTATCGGCGGCCGGTCAGCTGATGACCGTGTTCGCGCTGGCCTACGCGTTGCTGTCGCCGGTGCTCGCCGCCCTGACCGCGCGGCTGTCGCGCCGGCGGGTGCTGCTGATCGCGCTGGCCGTGTTCGTGGCGGGCAACACGTTGACCGCGCTGGCGCCCACGTACCCGCTGGTGATGGTCACCCGCGTCATCGCCGCGGCGGGTGCGGCGATGTTCACGCCGACCGCCTCCGGCGTCGCCAACGCGCTGAGCTCGCCCGAACGCCGTGGCCGCGCGCTCGCGCTGGTGATGGGCGGCCTGAGCGTCTCGTCGGCGATCGGCGTGCCGCTGGGTACCTGGCTCGGGTCCGCGTCGAGCTGGCGGAGCACGATCTGGCTCGTGGTCGCGCTCGGTGTGCTCGGCTTCGTCGGGGTGGCCGCCGTGGTGCCCGATGTCATGATCGAGGCCACCGGACGGCTGGCCGACCGGTTCGCCCCGCTGGCCGACCGGCGGGTGGTGGCGGTGCTGACGACGCAGCTGCTGATGTTCGCCGCCGGGTTCGCCGCCTACACCTATATCGGCTCGCTGTTCGATCTGCCGCTGCCCGCCATCCTGTGGGCGTGGGGGATCGGCGGGGTCGTGGGCAACCAGGTCGGCGGGCGGTTCACCGACACGTACGGGCCGCGGCGGATGGTGCTGATCGGCATGGCGGCCTCGACGGTGTTCCTGGCGCTCATCCCGGTCGCGAACCTCGCCCTGCCCGTCGCCCTGGTGTGGGCGCTCTGCTGGGGCGCGCTCGGGTGGCTGGTCGCGCCGGCGCAGCAGTACCGGACCGTCGCCGCCGTGCCGCACAACGTGCCGATCGGTCTGGGGCTGCTGTCCTCGGCGCAGTACGTCGGGCTGTTCGTGGCGGGCATCGCCGGCGGCCTGGCGCTAGACGGGTACGGCAGGGCGGGCGTGATCGTGCTGGCCACCGGGCTCGCGCTGGTGGCCCTGCTGTTCACGCTGGTGACCTACCGGCCGGAGACGGTCAGCTCGTCGAGCGAGAGCGTGCCGGTCAGATAGCGCTGTACGTTGGGCGCCACCAGGGCCGCCACCCGGTCCACGGGCAGCGAGGCCAGCGGATCGACCTTGAGCACGTAGCGGAACATGGCCATGCCGACCAGCTGTGACGCGGCGAGCAGCGCGCGGATCTCGGCGTGGTCGCCGGGCAGCCGCTCGGCGAGCGGCCCGAGCAGATCCACCCGCGTGAGGTTCGTCACCAGGTCGGCCGCGGCCGGTGTGGCGGCGGCCGCCTGCAGGATGGCGATCAGCCGCGGGCCGTGCGCGGGATGCTCCCAGAGCGACAGATACCTGGTCACCAGCCGCTCGCCTATGTGCTCCGGGTCGCCGTGGAGGGCCTCGGCCATCAGCCTGACCGGCATGCTGTGCTCGATCGCCGCGCGGAACAGCCCCTCCTTGCTCCCGAAGAAGTGCATCACCAGCGCCGGATCGACGCCCGCCGCGCGGGCCACGGCCCTGATCGTGGTCTGCCCGTAGCCCTGCGCGGTGAAGGAGGCGACCGCGGCCTCCAGGATCGATGCCCTGGTCGGGGGGCTTCCCGGGCGCCTTCCGCGTTCTTCGGCCATGGGCCCATTCAACTACGGAATTCACCTATGTAGAATTCCACGGCGATGAATTCAACAGTGATGAAGTCAACAGACAGTGAAGCCACATGAGGAAGATCATCGGCGTGCTCGTCGGGGTCTCGTTGCTCGGCATGCTCTTCACCGGGTCGTTCCTCGGGTCGTTCTTCGAGCCGGAGCCGCACGGCGTGCCGGTCGCGGTGGTCGGGCCGGACACGCTGGTGAACCAGCTCTCGGGGACTATGGAGTACAAGAAGCCGGGCGCCTTCGACCTGCGGGAATACACCTCCGTCGAGGTCGCCCGCGAGGCCCTGCTGGGTCGGGAGGTGGACGCGATCCTGGTCCCGCGGGAGGGCAGGCTCGTGGTGGCCAGTGCGGGCGGGCGCGCGGGCGCCGCCGCGATCACCGGGGCCTTCCAAGCCGCCGAGCGGACACAGGGCCGGGCGCTGCGGGTGGAGGACGCGGTGCCGCTCGCCACCGGTGACGTGGGCGGCACCTCCGGCATGTTCTACGTGCTCAGCCTGGTGCTGCCCGGCCTCGCGATGGCCCTGCTGCTCACGCGGGTCGCGCCCGGCCACGGCCTGGCTCGGCGGGTGGGGGTGCTGGTGGCGGGCGCCCTGGTGGCGGCCTCGGTCAATGCCTGGCTCGCGGACGTGGTGCTCGGCGCCCTGCCCGGCCGATACGGCTGGCTGGTCGTGGTGTCGGCGGGGATCGTGCTGACCATTGGGCTGGTCGTCTCGGGCCTGCTCAAGGCCATCGGCATCGGGGGGATGGTGCTGGCGGCGCTGCTGTTCATCCCGATCGGGCTGCCGGCCAGCGGAGGCCCGATCGGGGCGCGGTTCATTCCCGAGTGGTACGCCGCGATCGGCCGGTTCCTGCCAGTGGAACCGGGGGGCGAGGCGGTGCGCAACACCGTCTACTTCGACGGGGCCGCGCTGGGGACGCCGCTCGTGGTGCTGGCGGCCTGGGCGCTGCTCGGAGTGGTCCTCCTGGCGCTGCCCGGCCGCCGTACGAGCTCTCACCAGGCGGCTCATCGCATACGCCGGTGACGCGCTGAAAGCGGCTCAGCCCTGGGCGGGGATCCAGCCGATGGTGACCGCGAGGATGACGAACAGCCCGAGCAGGATGCGATAGATGACGAACCCGGTGAAGCGGTGGTTGCTGATGTACTTCAGGAACCAGGCCACCGCCGCATAGCCGACGATGAACGAGATGACCGTCGCCACGATGGTCGGCCCCCAGGCGGGTGCCTGTCCCTCGCCGATCTGGGCGACCTCCAGCAGGCCCGACGACAGGACCGCGGGGATGGCCAGCAGGAAGGAGTATTTGGCGGCGTCCTCGCGCCGATAGTCGAGCAGCAGGCCCGCCGTGATCGTGCCACCGGAGCGGGAGACGCCGGGGATCAGCGCCAGAGCCTGCGCGAAGCCATAGACGATGGCGTGCGTGAAGCTCAGGTGCTTCTCCAGCGTGAGCCTGTTGCGGGCGGTGTGGTCGGCGAACCAGAGGATGATGCCGAAGACGATCAGCGTGGTGCCCACCAGGCGCAGGTCGCGGAAGACCGTCTCGATCTGGTCCTTGAACACCAGGCCCAGGATGCCGATGGGCAGGGATCCGACGATCACGTACCAGCCCATGCGGGCCGCGTAGTGGCTGCGTAGCTCGGGCGTCCACAGGGCGCGGGTCCAGGTGGAGATGATCTCCCAGATCTCTTTCCTGAAGTAGATCAGCACGGCCGTTTCGGTGCCGAGCTGGATCACCGCCGTGAACGCGGCCCCCGGATCCTGCCAGCCGAAGAAGGCGGAGACCACGCGGATATGCGCGCTGGAAGAGATCGGCAGGAACTCCGTGAGGCCCTGAATCAGCCCCAGCACCACCGCTTCGAACCAGCCGATCACGGCTACACCTTCCCCATACCCGCGTAAGTGACGAGGCGAGGCTAGCGGATACGGGGGCCCAGCAGTTGCTCGCGGAGTGCGGTCAGTTGGTGTGAATGCTCGACGGAGCGGGTCTCGTCGAGCGAGTCGAGCGCCAGCAGCAGTGCGTCGGCCACGATGATGCCGGTCAGCGGCTCGGCGCTGATGCCGGTGGGCGTGTGGGGGGCGGCCAGTACGGCGTCGACGCGGTCGGCGAAAGTGCCCCCCAATTCATCCGAGATGAGGATCACGCCGGCGCCCACCGCGTGCGCCCGGTCGATCAGGACCGTGAGCTCCCTGAGTTTGCGGCCGGGCTGGAAGATGACGACGGCCTCGCCGTGCTGGAGCGAGAGCAGGTCGTCGGCCAGCGCGAAGCCGGTGGCCGAGACCGCGCGGGCCCGGTGGCCACGGCGCCCCAGCTTGAGCGCGAAGTAGCGGGCCGACGGCTCGGAGGCGCCCGCGCCGTAGACGAGCACCGAGCTCGCGTGGGCCATCACCTCGAGCGCGCGCTGGAACGCCTCGGTGTCATAGAGCCGGCGGCAGTGGTCGAGGCGCTCGCGGGCCTCGTCGAAGACCCGGTCCCAGATCGCCGACAGGTCGTGGCCGACATGGCTGATGCGCTGCCGCATGCGTACGTCGGGCGCGACGGACGAGGTGAACTCACCGGCGAGCGCCCGCTTGAGCCCCGGCAGCCCGCCGAAGCCGAGCCGCTGCATGGTGCGGATCACGGTGGCGTTGCTCGTGCCGGACGCCGCGCCCAGCTCCTGCGCGCTGGAGAAGAGGATCTGCTCGGGCGCAGCGGAGATCAAGAACTGGCACACGGCTCGCTCGGCGGGCGACAGCTCGTCCCAGAGCTGCTTGACCGTGTTCCTGAGCTGCTCGATCGGACTGTGTGAATTTTCCATTACGAACCTTGACTCCTGTGTAGCGCTCATTACTCTTTCCTGGAAACGACCGCTACGGACTCGTTGCCTCACTGAAATGAACGTTACAGGCATCGGCCGGTCCAAGGAGCACCATTGAGCCTCACTTCCCTGCCCGTCGTCGAGATCGCCGGAGCTCCGCGAGAACGCGGGCGCCAGTACGGCGAGCAGGCCCGCGAACGGATCCACCGGGCGCTGGCCTACTACGCCGAGGCGTTCGCCCACTCCAGCGGCCTGGCCTGGCCCCAGGTGACGCAGCGGGCGGCGCGCTGGGTGGAGCCGAGCAAGGCCTTCGCCCCCGACCTGGTCGAGGAGATGGAGGGCATCGCGGAGGGCGCCGGCGTCGAGTTCCTCGACATCGTCGCGCTGAACGCGCGCGGGGAGATCATCTACGACACCACGTTCAACTCCATGGAGCCGGACGGGTGCACCTCCTTCGCCATGCTGGAGCAGGCGTCCGGCGACGGCCACGTCTACGCGGGCCAGAACTGGGACTGGCGCGCCGGCGTGGCCGACACGGTCATGGTGCTCAGGGTGGTCCAGCCGGGCAAGCCCACCGTGATCATGCACGTCGAGGCGGGCCAGGTCGGGCGGCAGGGGGCCAACTCGGCGGGCATCGCGCTCAACGCCAACGGGCTCGGCGGCCGCTTCGACGACGCGATCGGCGTGCCGCAGACGCTGATCAGGCGCCGGGTCCTCGACAGCGCCGACCTCAACTCGGCGCTGGAGGCGCTGACCAAGTCGCGGGCCCACATCGCCAGCAACGCGCTGGTCACCCACCGCGCCGGCTTCGCGATCGACCTGGAGACCACGCCCGGCGCGGTCGGCTGGATGTATCCCACCGACGGACTGCTCGTGCACGGCAACCACTACCAGGCGTTCATGCCGCCCCAGCTGGCCGCCACCTACCGCCCCGGCTCGGCCGACTCGCTGTTCCGGGTGCCGCGCGCGGAGGGCGGGCTGCGGGCCGTACGCCACGCGTCCGGCAGCGACGAGGCGCGCAAGCTGATCAGGCACGCCATGTCCGACCACCTCGGCTACCCCGAGTCGCTCTGCACCCACCCGGACGAGAGCCAGCCCCCTGTCAAGCAGTGGGCCACCCTGCTGTCGAGCTGCGTCGACCTCACCACGGGCGACTACTTGATCGCCGCCGGCACGCCCTGCGACCACGAGTACGAGCGCGTGCCCTGGAACCTCTACGACGGACCGCACGGAGAAGAGACGTTGTGAAGAAGACACTCGCTGTGGCCGGGCTGATCGGTCTCACCGCCGCGTGCGGTGGCCCGGCCGCCACGACCAAGGCGCCCGACCCGGCCAAGCTCACGCTGGTGAACCAGACGGCCAAGGCGACCGGCGCGCTCGACTCGGCCACCTGGCTGCTCGACGAGGAGCCGGGCACGCTGGACATGGACATCGACGGCAACACCGACAACCGCACGGTCCTGGCCAACGTCTGCGAGCGGCTCATGCAGACGCAGCCCGACATGACGGTCAAGCCGTGGCTGGCCGAGAAGGTCGACCAGCCCGACCCCAAGACCATGGTCATGACCCTGCGCAAGGACGCCACCTTCCACGACGGCTCGCCGGTCACCGCCGAGGACGTCGTGTGGAGCCTGAAGCGGCATTCGGGCGAGGGGATGGACGAGTCCGACGAGTTCGAGGACGTCGAGTCGATCAGCAAGTCCGGCGAGGGCCAGGTCACGATCGCGTTCAAGAAGCCGAACGCGCTGTTCGTCCAGGCCATGGCGGGCGGCGCGGGCATCGTGCTGAACCAGAAGGTCGTGGACAAGCTCGGCAAGGAGTACGGCACGCCGGGCCACCCGGATGCCTGCAGCGGGCCGTACCAGGTGAAGGACTGGAAGTCGGGCACCGAGCTGTCCATCGAGCGCTATGACGCCTACTGGAACAAGGACGTCAAGCCGCTCACCAAGACGGTGACCTTCAAATGGGCCGGCGACACCGCGCTGGTCAACAGCCTGACGACGGGCGCGGCCGATGGCGCCTACCTCTCCAGCACCGGCCCTGCGGTCGCGCTGCAGGGCAACCAGGCGGTCAATGTCGCCTACGGGCCCACCACGCGGGTGTTCGTGCTGCTGCCCACCGACCGCGGCGTGCTGAAGGACCCGAAGATCCGCCGGGCGCTGTCACTGGCGGTCGACCGGGCGGGCATCGCCAAGTCCGGGTTCGCCGGGCTGGCCAGGCCGTGGAAGGTGCCGGTGGGCGCGGGCGCCTGGTCGTACGAGAAGCAGGCCTTCCAGGCCGCCTACGACCAGCTGGCCGGCGCGCCCGAGACGCCGTCTCTCGACGAGGCCAAGAAGCTGGTCCAGGAGGCCGGAACGCCCAAGGAGCCGATCGTGGTGGCCACCAACGGGGACGAGACCCGTACGGTGATCGCCAACGCGGTGGTCGACGCGGCCAAGAAGATCGGGCTCACCGCGCAGATCAAGACCGTGCCGCCGTCGGAGTTCGGCAGCTTCTACACCGACAAGGCGCTGCGCGCCCAGGTCGACCTGGTGCCCGACGACTGGTACATCACCAAGTCCGACCCGATCGGCTTCTACGACAACGGCCTGACGGGCTCGGCCAACAACTGGGTCGGCTTCAGCTCGCCCGAATATGACGCGCTCGTCGCGAAGGCGCTGGCGGGCACCGACGACGCCCAGCGCGCCAAGGACGTCATCGAGCTGCAGCGGCGCTTCACCGCCGACATGGTGTGGATCTCGCTCGTCGAGGTGCCGTCCGCGGTCGTGCTCGGCGGCAAGGTGACCGGGCCGCCCGCCTCCCAGGTCTACATGGGCTACCCGTGGGCCGCCGACCTCGGGGCCAAGGGCTGAGCATGATCCGCAAGCTGGCGGGGGTGCTCGCGACGCTGCTGGTCACCTCGTTCGTCATCTTCGGGGCGTCGTACGCGGCGCCCGGCGACCCGGTGACGTTCCTGGCGGGCGGCAAGGAGAACCTGACGCCCGAATACCTGGCGGCCGTCCGCGCGCAGTACCACCTGGACGACCCGTTCCTCGTCCAGTTCGGGCGCTGGCTCGGCGACGCCGTGACCGGCGACCTGGGCCGGTCCACGCAGTACAACGACCAGGTGGGCGATCTGCTGGCGGCGCGGTTGCCGAGCACGCTCGGGCTGGTCGCCTACGCGGCCGTGCTGTTCGTGGTGTTCGGCATCGCGCTGGGCGTGCTGGCGGCGGTAGGCGGCGGGCGGACCGACGCGGCGGTGGTGGCGGGCACGACGTTCGCCACCTCCGTGCCGCCGTTCGTGGTGGCCACCGTGCTGATCTCGCTGTTCGGCGTCCGGCTCGGCTGGTTCCCCGTCATGGGCGGCGGCTCGCTCTGGCACCTGACGCTGCCGGCCGTGACGCTGGCGCTCGGCGCGCTGGCGATCATCAGCCGGGTCACCAGGCAGGCCATGGTCGAGCAGCGCGAGCTCGACCACGTGACCGTCGCCCGCGCCTCCGGGCTGTCCGAGCGGCTGATCGTGGTCAGGCACGTCTTCCGCGGCGCGCTGGGCCCGATCGTGACCATGTGCGGGCTGGTGACCGCCGGGATGCTGGCCGGGACGGTGACCGTGGAGACCGCGTTCGGCCTCAGCGGCATCGGCTCGCTGCTGGTCAACGCGATCAACACGCACGACTTCCCCGTGACGCAGGCGGTGCTGCTGCTCATGGTCACCGCCTACATCGTGGTGACCACGCTGGTGGAGCTGGTCCAGCCGCTGATCGACCCCCGAGCAAGGAGGCGGGCATGACCGCTGTCGCAACGCTGTCCCCGCGCCCGGCCCGGCCGCTCGGCTACCTGCTCGCCGCCGCCTTCCTCGGCCTGGTCGTGGTCGGCGCGGTGTGCGCGCCGCTGATCACGCCGTTCGAGCCGGACGCGGTCGACTTCGGCGCCTCGCTCGCGCCGGTCTCGCCCGAGCACCTGCTCGGCGCCGACCAGTCGGGCCGCGACCTGCTCACTCGCATCCTGTACGGCGCCCGCACCTCGCTGGTCGGCCCCCTGCTGCTGCTGGCCATCGCCTCGGCCCTCGGCGTCGCCCTGGGCACGCTGGCCGCCTGGCACCGGGGCTGGGTCGACGCGGTGGTGTCCAGGGTGACCGACGTGATGTACGCCTTCCCCGGGCTGCTGTTCGTGGTGCTGATCGTGGCCGTCTTCGGCAACGGCATGACCACGGCGGTCATCGCGCTGGGCCTGGCCTACGCGCCGACGATCGCCAAGTACACCAGGAGCGTCGCGCTGGCCGAGTGCGGCAAGCCCTACATCGACGCCTATCGGGTGCAGGGCATGGGCGGGCTGGCGATCTGCGTGCGCCACCTGGTGCCGAACATGGGGCGCTCGATCGTCGGCTACCTCGTGGTGCTGTTCGGCGAGGGGCTGATGAGCCTGGCCACGCTGAGCTTCCTCGGGTTCGGCGCGCAGCCGCCGTCGTCCGACTGGGGCCTCATGGTCAAGGAGGGGCAGCCGGCCATCGTGCAGGGCGCCTTCCTGCCCGTGCTGGTGCCCGGTGCGGCCATCGCCCTGGTGGTCGTGTCGTTCAACGTGATCGGCGTACGGCTCGCCGACCGCATGGGCGTGAGGGGAATCTGATGCTGCTCTCCGTGGAGGACCTCACGATCGAGGCGGGCGGCCGGCGGCCGATCCTGCGCGAGGTGTCGCTGAGCGTCGGCAAGGGCGAGGTCGTCGGCCTGGTCGGCGAGTCCGGCTCGGGCAAGTCCACGATCGCCCGCGCGGTGCTGCGCCTGCTGCCGCAGAGGGCGCGGGTGTCGGGCCGGGTGCTGGTCTCCGGCGACGACGTGCTCTCGATGAGCCCCGCGGCGCTCAGGGACCTGCGGGCCGCCCAGGTGTCGATGATCTACCAGGATCCGCGCTCGTCGCTCAACCCGGTACGCCGGATCGGCGACTTCCTCACCGAACGCATGATGCTCACCCTGGGCCGGTCCAAGGAGGAGGCCCGTACGCGGGCGCTGGAGCTGCTGGCCGCCGTCGGCATGCACGATCCCGAGCGGTGCGTGCGGCAGTATCCGCACGAGCTGTCCGGCGGCATGCTCCAGCGCGTGGTCATCGCCGCCGCGCTGGCCGCCGACCCCGCCCTGCTGCTGGCCGACGAGGCGACCAGCGCGCTCGACGTCACCACCCAGGCCGAGACGCTCGCGCTGCTGCGCCGCATCCAGGCCGAACGGGAGCTCGGCATGCTGTTCATCACGCACGACCTGCACCTGGCCGCCGCCTACTGTGACCGGGTGCACGTGCTGTACGCCGGTGCGGTGGTGGAGTCCCGGCCGGCCAAGGAACTTTTCGCGGACCCGAGGCACCCGTACACGGCCGGGCTGCTCGCCTGCACGCCCGAGCTCGGCGACCCGCGCCCGATCCGCCCCATCCCCGGCCGGCCGCCGTCTCTCGACGACGCGTTCACCGGCTGCCCGTTCGCGCCACGCTGCCCGCACGCCACCGGCGACTGCGACTCCTGGCAGCCGCGCCCCCTGACCGTCGCGGGCGGCTCGGCCGCCTGCCGCCTCGTGGAGGCATGATGCTCGCCGCTCACGGCTCGGTGCCGCCCGTACGAAATCAGATGCTGGCCGTAGAGAAGCTCAGCAAGTCCTTCCAGGGCACCGTGGCCGCCGACGAGGTCTCCTTCGAGCTGGCGCCGGGCGGCTCGCTCGGGCTGGTCGGCGAGTCCGGCTCCGGGAAGACCACCATCGCCCGCATGCTCGTCGGCCTGGTCACCCCCGACTCCGGCACGATCACCGTGGCCGGCCGCGCCCGCGGCCCGAAGGAGCGCGGCAAAGCGGCCAGGCTCCGAAGAGCACGCGAGATCCAGATGGTCTTCCAGGACCCCTACCTCTCGCTGGACCCCCGGCTGACCGCGACCGAATGCCTGCACACCTCGCTCCGCCTGCACGGCAAGCCGCCCGCTCGCGCCGCCGAGCTGCTCGACCAGGTGGGCCTGGGCAGCCGCGAGGCCGGAGCGCGCCCGCACCAGCTGAGCGGCGGCCAGCGGCAGCGCCTCGCCATCGCCAGGGCGCTCGCGGTCGAGCCGTCGGTGCTGGTGCTCGACGAGGCCGTGGCCGCGCTCGACGTCTCCATCCAGGCCCAGATCCTGGAACTGCTGGCCCAGGTACGTCGCGACGCGGGCGTGGCCCTGCTGTTCGTCAGCCACGACCTGGCCGTGGTCCGGCACCTGTGCGAGGAGACGCTGGTGCTGCATCGGGGGGTGGTCGTGGAGCGGGGCCCGGTCGAGCGGGTGCTGGCCGAGCCCGAGCACCCCTACACGCGCCTGCTGCTGGCCTCGGTGCCCGGCCCCGGCTGGGATCCGGCCAAAGTGGTGCGTTGAGCCCACGGTCCAGGTGGTGCGTTGACCGCACGGTCCAGGTGGTGCGTAGCGTCGGTCCAGGCGGTGCGTAGGGTCGGTCCAGGCGGTGCGTCAGCGCGCGGTCCAGGCGGACTTGTTCGCGGTGGCGTAGTCGGTGAAGTCCCGGGCGGGCCGGCCGAGCGCCTGGTGGACGCCGTCGGCGAGGTAGGCGTTGCGGCCGTCCAGGACCTCGGCGAACAGCCCGTTCAGGCCCTCGATCTCGTCCTCCGGCACGCCCTGCTCGCGGGCCCCGGCCGCGAACTCCTCAGCCGTCACCGGTAGGTAGACGATGTCCCGGCCCGTCGCCTTGGACAGCTCGGCGGCCACGTCCGCGAAGGTGAGCAGCCTCGGCCCGGTCAGCTCGTACAGCTTGCCGCCGTGGCCCTCCTGGGTCAGCGCCGCCACCACGACGTCCGCGATGTCGTCCACGTCCACGAACGGCTCGGGCACGTCCGCGATCGGCAGCGCGATGACCCCTTCGAGCACCGGGTCCAGCAGGTAGCCCTCGCTGAAGTTCTGCATGAACCAGCTACACCGCACGATCGTCCAGTCGGCCCCTGACGACTGGACGACCTGCTCGGCCGCCTCGGCCATGGGCTCGCCCCGGCCGGAGAGCAGGACCAGCCGGCCGACGCCGCCGGCCACGGCGAGCGAGGCGAAGGCGTGGACGTCTTCGAGGGCGCCGGGGAAGGCGAGGTCGGGATAGTAGGTCACGTACACGGAGTCGACGCCGTCCAGCGCGGGCGCCCACGTGGATCGGTCGGTCCAGTCGAAGGGCGGTCGCGCGGAGCGGGAGCCGATCCGCCACGGGTGGTCGAGAACGGTGAGCCTGTTCGCCACACGGCGGCCGGTCTTGCCGGTGCCGCCCAGCACCAAAGTTGTCATGACTCAAGTAAGCCGCCGAAGCCTGAGACTCTCCATGCTTGAGAAGCGCAATCCCATATGCGATCGTCTAACCCATGGACCAGCTTGCCGCCCTCCTCGACGGTCCGCGGGCTAGGGGCGCCTTCATGCTCCGCTGTATGCTCGATCCGCCCTGGTCGCTGCGTATCCAGGACGAGGCTCCGCTCACGGTGGTGGTGATGGTGCGCGGGGAGGCGTGGGTGGTGCCCGATGAGGGGGACGTCGTCCGGATGTGCCCCGGGGAGGTGGCGATCATCCGCGGGCCCAAGCCGTACACGGTGGCCGACAACCCCGCCACGCCGCCGCAGATCGTCATCCACCCCGGCCAGCACTGCACGACGGTCGATGGAGTGTCGCTCGCCCAGGCCATGGACCTGGGCGTACGCACCTGGGGCAACTCCGCGGACGGCGAGACCGTGATGATCACCTGTGCCTACCTCATGGAGGGGGAGGTGAGCAGGCGGCTGCTGGAGGCGCTGCCGACGCTGCTGGTCCAGCGGGGCGACCCGCTCGTCCCGCTGCTGGGCGCCGAGATCGTCAAGGAGCAGCCGGGGCAGGAGGCGGTCCTCGACCGGCTGCTCGACCTGCTGCTCATCTCCGTGCTGCGGTCGTGGTTCGCCACCCACGAGGCGCCGGCCTGGTATCGGGCGCAGAGTGATCCGGTGGTGGGCCGGGCCATGCGGATGCTGCACAACAACCCGGCCCACCCGTGGACGGTCGCCGCGCTGGCCGCGCAGGTGGGCGTCTCGCGGGCCTCGCTGGCCAGGCGCTTCACCGAGCTGGTCGGCGAGCCGCCCATGGCGTTCCTGACCGGCTGGCGGCTGGCTCTGGCCGCCGACCTGCTGCGCGAGCCCGACGCGACGGTCGGCTCGGTGGCCAGGCAGGTCGGCTACGGCAGCCCGTTCGCGCTCAGCGCGGCCTTCAAGCGGGTGCGCGGCGTCAGCCCGCAGGAGCATCGGGGGGCGGTCCGGTGAGACCGCAGCCCGCAGGGGCGCCGGGCGGTCCGATGAGACCGCTGCTGCTGATCGACGTCGACGGGGTGCTCAACCCGTTCAGCCGGCCCACGCCCGACTTCCGCCGCTACCACTGCACGGTCGGCGACCAGGTCTACACCGTGCAGCTCAACGCCAGGCACGGCACCAGGCTGCTGGAGCTGGCCCTGGTCACCGGGGCCGAGCTGGTCTGGGCGACGACCTGGGAGGAGCACGCCAACGAGTGGATCGGGCCCCGGCTCGGCTTGCCCGCGCTGCCCGTCATCCCCATGGGACCGGGATCGGAACAAGGCGGTTTGTACGGGGAAATGTTTAAAACCCCGCACGTAGCCGCCTATGTCGGTCGCAGACCGTTCGTGTGGTTCGACGATCAGGTGTGGCTGGAGGACGAGGAATACCTCAGGGGCACTCAGGGTCTCGATGATTTCCTGCTCATTCATGTTGATCCGAGAAAGGGTCTGACCAGCCAACACCTCGCTCAGGCGCACGAGTGGCTGACCCTCTCAGGGTTTTCTCAGGGTGCCTAGTGGGATATCTCCTGCCTGGACATCCGTTTTCCAGATAGGTGCAACCACACGGAGGAAACGATGTACCGCTCACGAGAGCACAGAATCCTGGCCGGCGTCTGCGGCGGTCTCGCCGACAAGATGGGCCTGCCCCCCACCCTCGTCCGGATCCTCTGGCTGCTGCTGTCGCTCATCCCCGGCCCGCTCTGGGTGGTCTACGTGGCCATGTGGATCCTCGTCCCCGAGGAGCCGAAGCGCTACTAGGGCGACCTATCCTGGAACGCATGAGGGCTAGGCCGCTGACACTCGTCCAGGATGAGCTCGTCGATTACGACAAGGCGATGGAGCGCATGACCGACCTCGTCGGTGAGCGCCAACGAGACGAGCGGCCGGACACGCTCTGGCTGCTGAGCCACCCGTCGGTCTACACGGTCGGTCGCCGTACGCCGGTGACCCACCTGCCGGACCCGTCGCGCGGCATCCCCGTGGTCGAGACCGGCCGCGGGGGCCAGCTCACCTACCACGGTCCCGGCCAGCTCGTCGGCTACCTCATCGTCAAGCTGGGCGAGGAGGAGGGCATCGTCGACTACGTACGGGAGGTCGAGCTCCGGCTGGTCGAGGCCCTGGGCGCGCTGGGGCTGCCCGCGGAGCGCCGCGACACCCCGCCCGGCTCCGAGCTGCTGACCGGCGTCTGGACGTCCGAGACGGGGCGCAAGGTCGTGTCCATCGGGATGCGGCAGAGCCGTGGCGTCACCAGCCACGGCTTCGCGCTCAACGTCGACGGCGACCTGGAGCCGTGGCACTGGGCCGTCGCCTGCGGCATGCCCGACGTGGACATGACCTCGCTCAAGAGAGAGCTGGAGGCCACGTCCATGGAGACCGTCCGCGCGGCCGTGGCCACGGCTTTCGAAGCGTCCTAAGACACGTCCTAGCGTCTTAAGACACGTCCTAAGGCATGGGCAGTTCGTCGATGGTCCGGCGGGGCCCGGTGAACCAGTGCTTGGCCGACAGCTTCCACCACAGGGCGATGCCGAGCAGCACGACCCCGACCAGGACCGGCGCGTAGTTCACGTCCGTCCAGGTGAAGTTCTCGTTGCCGGGGATCGCCGAGGGCTTGATCGGCATGATGAAGTAGATCGAGATGATCACGATCTCAATGCACGCGATCCAGCACATGACCCGATATTTCCGGCCAAGCGTCCACGGGCCGGGCCGGAAGTCGTCGCCCATGCGCAGCCGCAGCCAGATCGGGATGAGGAACGCCAGGTAGAGCCCGATGACCGCGATCGACACGACGGCGAGGAAGGCCACCGGAGTGGTCGAGCCGGCCGGCGCCCAGAGCGCGGGCAGCGTGATCAGCGCGGCCACCACGCAGCCGGCGAGGATCGCGTTGACCGGCGTCCGGTTGCGGTCGACCTTCGACCACAGCCGCCAGCCCGGCACGGCGCCGTCTCGCGAGAACGCGTAGGTCATCCGCGACATCGAGGTCACGCAGCTCATCCCGCAGAAGAACTGGCCGATCGTGGAGATCGCGAAGACCGCGGTGGCCAGCGGCGAGGAGAGCGCGGTCTCGAAGATGGCGCCCACGAAGCCGCCCTGCTTGTTGATCTCGTCCACGTTCGTCGCGGCGAACAGGAAGGCCAGCAGCAGGATCCAGCCGCCGATCGCCGAGTAGAAGATCGACTGCCAGAGTCCGCGGGCGGCCGCCGTTGAGGCGCCCTGCGTCTCCTCCGACACGTGCGCGCAGGCGTCGAAGCCGGTGATCGTGTACTGGGTGAGCAGGAAGCCCAGCGGCAGCACGTAGAACCAGAACGGTATGCCGCCGTCGCCGTCGCCGAAGCCGGAGTTGTTGATGGTGTCGGTGAAGACGAAACCGACCGTCTGGTGGTGGCTCGGAGCGAAGATCAGAATCGCCACCACGATCGCGGCACCCGCCACGTGCCACCAGACCGAGACGTTCTGCAGCATGGAGATGAGCCGGTGGCTGTAGATGTTGATCAGCGCGTGCAGCACCAGAATGATCACGAACAGCAGGAACGCGTTACCGAGCGAGGCGTCCCAGCCGCCGCCGGTGAGCCGGTTGATGGTGATGTTCAGGAATGTCGCGCAGCCGTAGTCGACCGACGCGGTGACCGCGATGAGGCCGATCAGGTTGAGCCAGCCGGTGAACCAGCCGTGGATCGGCTTGCCCATCGTGGCGGCCCACCAGTAGATGCCGCCCGCCGTCGGGTACGCGGAGACCAGCTCCGACATGCAGAGACCAATGATCAGGATGAAGATGGAGATCAGCGGCCAGCCCCAGGAGATGGCGATGGGACCGCCGTTGTTCCAGGCCTGGCCGAAGGTGGTGAAGCAGCCGGCGAGGATCGAGATGATGGAGAAGGAGATGGCGAAATTGGAGAAACCGCTCCAGGTCCTTGACAGCTCCTGTTTGTAACCGAGCTCGGCGAGGCGCCTGGAATCCTCTTCTGTGGTCATTGAGGTCTCCTTGGGGGGATGCGCGGCGGAGGACTCTCTAGGATTTGGTCTATCTCTAGACCATTTCCATGTCACAGGCAAGGCGTTACAGCGGAGTTTCGAGCTGGTAAGGACCGTTCTTTACCTAAATGTGGACCTCGTCGCTAAATGCGCAGTACAAGCCACGGCGGCGCCCACGGCGTACCAGAACAGGTCGGGCGGGTTGAACGTGCTGCCCAGCAGCGGCTGGAGCAGTGGCGGGATCTCCCAGAGCTGGGCGAACTCGATCGCCCAGCTCAGCGCGGTCGCCCCCAGGGCGGCCCACAACGGCCGGACTCGCGGCAGGACGAGCACGACGAGCAGGTAGATCAGGACCGTGTAGAGCGCGTCGCCCGCGTACTTCGCGAACGGTCCGTCCCACAGCAGCCGCACCCCCAGCCCGGCCAGGACGGTGACGACAGCGGCGGCGAGCGCGGCCCAGCGAGACATTTGGCTCACGTTAGTAGCATCGGCCTACATGAGCGCGACGATGGTGGTCAAGGACCTTGCGGCGGGGCACGGCGAGCGGATCCTGTTCTCGAACCTGGATCTGGTGGTGGCCCCCGGCGACGTCATCGGGCTCGTCGGGGCCAACGGCGCCGGGAAGTCCACGCTGCTGCGCCTGCTGGCCGGGATCGACCGGCCCGAGCAGGGCTCCATACGCCTCAGCCCGGCCACGGCCACGGTCGGCCACCTGCCGCAGGAGCCGGAGCGCCGCCCCGGTGAGACGGTCGGGCGGTTCCTGGCCAGGCGCACCGGCGTGGAGCAGGCGCAGCGGGAGCTCGACGACGCCACCCAGGGCCTGGTCGAGGCGCGGCCGGGCGCCGACGACGCCTACAGCGTCGCGCTGGAGCGCTGGCTCGCGCTCGGCGGCGCCGACCTGGAGGAGCGGGCGGCGGAGATCGGGCTGCCGGTGGGCATGGACCAGCCCATGACCTCGCTGTCGGGCGGCCAGGCGGCCCGCGCGGGGCTGGCCTCGCTGCTGCTCAGCCGCTACGACCTGTTCCTGCTCGACGAGCCGACCAACGACCTCGACCTCGACGGGCTCGACCGGCTGGAGGGCTTCGTCCAGGGCTTGCGGGCCGGCACGGTGGTGGTCAGCCACGACCGGGAGTTCCTGGCCAGGACCGTCACCAAGGTGCTGGAGCTGGACCTGGCCCAGCAGCAGATCCGCCTGTACGGCGGTGGCTACCAGGCCTACCTGGACGAGCGCGAGGTGGCCAGGAGGCACGCCCGCGAGCGGTACGAGGAGTACGCCGACACCCGCGCCCAGCTGGAGTCCCGCGCCAGGACGCAGCGGGCCTGGATGGAGAAGGGCGTCAAGAACGCCCGGCGCAAGGCGACCGACAACGACAAGATCGGCCGCAACACGCGCATCGAGACCACCGAGAAGCAGGCCGCCAAGGCCCGCCAGTCGGAGAAGCTCATCGAACGCCTCGAGGTGGTCGAGGAGCCGCGCAAGGAGTGGGAGCTGCGGATGGAGATCGCCGCCGCGCCGCGTTCCGGCGCGGTGGTGGCCACGCTGCGCGGCGCGGTGGTCAGGCGGGGCGCGTTCACGCTCGGCCCGGTCGACCTGGAGATCGGCTGGGCCGAGCGGGTGGCGATCACCGGGTCCAACGGCTCGGGCAAGACGACGCTGCTGGCCGCGCTGCTCGGCCGTACCCCGCTCGACGAGGGGCACGCCACCCTCGGGCCGGGCGTGGTGGTCGGCGAGGTGGATCAGGTCAGAGGGCTGTTCGAGGGCGGGGAGCCGCTGCTCGACGCGTTCGCCGCGCAGACACCGGAGCTGCCGCCCGCCGAGGTGCGGACGCTGCTGGCGAAGTTCGGGCTGCGGGCCGCGCACGTGCTGCGGCCCGCCGACACGCTGTCGCCCGGCGAGCGTACCCGCGCGGCACTGGCGTTGCTGCAGGCTAGAGGCGTTAATCTACTCGTGCTGGACGAGCCGACGAACCATCTCGACCTTCCCGCGATCGAGCAGCTGGAGTCGGCCTTGTCGAGCTATCCAGGCACGCTGCTGCTCGTCACCCACGACCGGCGGATGCTCGACGCCGTGCACGTCGATCGTCGCCTGAGACTGAGCGACGGGTCAGTTCTCGAGTCGGTCTGAAAATTTACACCGCTCAAGGAAACGAAGATGAAACAATTTTCCGGACCTCGTTGACACGCAGTGTTCGTATGGTGTGCCTTTCTCTACACAGGACACCCCCGCCTGAAGGTGAGGCACAATGAGGAAATGGTTCGCACGCCTGGCTCTGCTGGGCGTAGCGGTATTAGTCGCAGGTCAGGGCCAGGCGGCCCAAGCCGCGGAACCGGCAGCGGGGAAGAAGATCGTCCGCATCGGCGCCACGCAGTCGATGGACTCGATGAACCCCTTCCTGGCGGTCAGGCTGGTCTCGTCGGCGGTCCAGCGCGAGATGTACAGCTTCCTGACCACGCCCGACCCCAAGACGCTCAAGCCCAGCCCGGACCTGGCCGAGTCGTGGACGACCTCGCCCGACGGGCTCACGTGGGTCTTCAAGATCCGCAGCACCAAGTGGTCCGACGGTCAGCCGGTCACCGCCGAGGACGCGGCCTGGACGTTCAACAAGGTCATGACGGATGACGCGGCCAAGACCGCCAACGGTCCGGCCGTCGAGAACTTCGAGAGCGTCACCGCCAACGGCCAGGAACTGACCATCAAGACCAAGGCGCCGCAGGCGTCCATGCTGGAGAACCCGATCCCGATCATGCCCAAGCATGTCTGGGAGAAGGTCACCGACATGGCCAAGTACGAGGCCGACGTCTACCCGGCCGTGGGCAGCGGGCCGTACATCGCGGTCGAGCACAAGAAGGACCAGTTCGTCAAGCTCAAGGCCAACCCCGACTACTGGCGGGGCAAGCCCAAGGTCGACGAACTGCAGTTCATCTTCTATGACAACCCGCAGGCCGCCATCGCCGGTCTGAAGAAGGGTGACATCGACCTGATCGGCCGCATGACGCCGCCGGACTTCGAGTCGATCAAGGGTGACCCCAACATCGAGCAGTGGAACACCCAGGGCCGCCGCGCGGCGTACCTGGAGGTCAACCCCGGCGCCACCACCACGGACAACAAGCCTGTCGGCGACGGTCACCCCGCGCTGAAGGACCCGAAGGTGCGCACCGCGCTGCACTACGCGATCGACAAGCAGAAGCTGGCCGACGAGGTGCAGAGCGGCCTGGCCAAGCCCGCCGACGGTTCGATCATCCCGCCGCTGTACAAGGAGTTCTTCTGGGAGGCCACGGGCGACCAGAAGGTCACCTACGACGTCGCCAAGGCCAACAAGATCCTCGACGACGCCGGCTACAAGAAGGGCGCCGACGGCGTCCGTACGATGCCCGACGGCAAGAGGAAGCTGGAGTTCCGCTTCAGCATCCACACCGACACCCCGATCGAGGACAAGCTCGCCGAATACCTGACGGGCTTCTTCAAGGAGATCGGCGTCACGCTGACCACGGTGAAGCTCGACTCCAGCAAGTTCAGCGAGCAGACGGGCGTCACGGGGCTCTACGACATCGCGATCAGCGGCTGGTCGGTCAACCCCGACCCCGAAGAGGTCCTGGCCACGCACCTGTGCAGCCGCCGGCCCACCCCGTCGGGCGAGGGTGGCGGCACCGAGTCGTTCTACTGCGACCCGACCTTCGAGAAGCTCTACCAGGAGCAGCTCAAGGAGCTGGACCGGGCCAAGCGCGTCGAGATCATCAAGAAGATGCAGGAGCGCCTCTACACCGACGCTCCGGTGATCGCGATCTACTACCCGAACGACCTTGAGGGCTACCGCAAGGACCGCATCACCAGCATCACCCCGGTTCCCGAGGACAAGGGCCTGATCTACGGCGGCAGCAGCGGCTACCCGTTCTACGCCATGGACGTCAAGGCCACCGGCGGCACCAGTGCGGCCGGCAGCGACGGCGGCTCCAACACCGGCCTCATCGCCGGTGTGGTCGGCGGCGTGGTGGTCATCGGACTCGTGGCCTTCCTCTTGACCCGGCGTCGCAAGAGCGTCGCCGACGAGCGCGAATGACCACACCGCTCGAAGCAGCGGAGCCCGCCGTCCAGGCGGCGGGCTCCGGTGATGACCGCCCCGCCTACCGCGGCACGCTGAAGTACGCGCTGTCGAAGGTCGGCGGGGCGTTGTTCAGCATCGCGATGGTGATCGTCGGCACGTTCTTCGTGTTCCGGCTGCTGCCCGGCGACCCCGTGCGCAACCTCGCGCAGGGCCGCAACATGACCCCGACGCAGCTCGCCCTGGAACGGCACCGGCTCGGCCTGGACAAGTCGCTGATCGACCAGTTCTTCGACTTCGTCGGCAAGACGCTCCACCTCGACCTGGGCACCTCCTACGAGTACAACCGGCCGGTCCTCAGCCTCATCGGCGAGCGCTTCCCCGCGACGCTGCTGCTCGCGGGCGGGGGCCTGGTCATCGCGGTCAGCCTCGGGATCTGGCAGGGCCAGCGGGCCGGATGGCAGCGCGGCAGCCGCTTCGACCAGGTCTCCACGGGCATCTCGCTGGTGTTGTGGTCCATGCCGACGTTCTGGCTGGGGCTGCTCCTGCTCATGGTGTTCGGCGTCGGGATCGGCCCGATTCCCGGCATCTTCCCGACCCGGGGAATCGAGAGCGTGGACGCGCCCGACGGCTTCGCCTACGTGCTCGACGTCGGCATGCACATGGTGCTGCCGTGCCTGACCCTCGTGGCCGTGGTCTATGCCCAATACCTGCTGGTCATGCGCTCGTCGCTGCTGGAGGAGGTCAGCCAGGACTACGTGAACGTGGCCCGCGCCAAGGGCCTGCGCGACGACCAGGTGCGCCGCCGCCACGCGGTCCCCAACGCGCTGCTGCCGACGGTGACGCTGGTCTTCATGCGCATCGGCTTCGTGGTCGGCGGCGCGGTCACCGTCGAGACGATCTACAGCTGGCCGGGGCTCGGGCAGCTGTTCTACGAGGCGGTCAGGGTGCCTGACTTCACACTCATGCAGGGCACGTTCATGCTGATCACGGTGGCCGTGATCCTCATGAACACGCTGGCCGACGTGGTCTATCACATCATCGACCCGAGGGTGAGGTCGGCATGACCGCCGTGGCCACGTCCCGCAGGCGTCTGGCGCTCGGCCGCTTCTGGCGCAGTTTCCGTCAGGAGCGGGCCGGGATGGCCGGGCTGGTGGTGCTCGTCACCGCGGTTCTTCTGGCGCTGGTCGCGCCCCTGTTCATCAGCGACGGCGTGACCAGCGTGGTGTCCGGCACGGGCGCCAAGTGGGCGGCGCCCAGCCTCGCGGAACCCTTCGGCACCGACGAGTCCGGCCGGTCCGTCCTGCTGATGGTCTGGTGGGGCTCGCGTACCTCGCTGCTCATCGGCTTCCTCGCCGCCCTGCTGAGCATCGTGATCGGCATGGTCATCGGCATCGCCGCCGGGCACTTCCGCGGCTGGATCGGGGCCGCGCTCATGCGGGTCACCGACTGGTTCCTGGTGCTGCCCTCGCTGATCACCGCGCTGGTGCTGGCGGCCATCCTGGGCGGCAGCACGGCCACGATCATCGTGGCCATCGGCATCACCACCTGGCCGTCCACCGCCCGGCTGATCAGGTCTCAGACGCTGTCCGTCGAGGCCAGGCCGTACATCGAGCGGTCCAAGGCGCTCGGCGGCGGGCACTGGCACATCACCACGCGGCACGTGCTGCCGAACGTGGCGCCGCTGCTGCTGGCCAGCACCACGCTGGAGGTCGCCAGCGCGATCGTCACCGAATCCACGCTGGCCTTCCTCGGCGTCAGCTCGAACAAGACCTCCTGGGGCACGATGCTGCGCGCGTCCTACGACTTCGGCGCCGCCACCCAGGGCGCGTGGTGGTACATCCTCATTCCCGGCCTCTGCATCCTGGCCGTCGTGATGGCGTTCACGCTGGTGGGACGCGCGCTGGAAGCCGTGCTCAACCCGCGACTCAGGAAGGCGGGCGCATGACTCTCCTCGAACTCGACGACCTCTCGGTGACCTACCGGATCGCCTCCGGCGAGGTGCCCGCCGTACGGGGAGTGTCGCTGAAGCTGGAGTCAGGCGCGGCGCTCGGGGTAGCCGGTGAGTCGGGATCCGGCAAGTCGACGCTGGCCATGGCGCTGCTGCGGCTGCTGCCGCGTGACGCCCGCGTCGGCGGCCGGATCCTGCTCGACGGCGAGGACATCCTGGCCATGAAATGGGGCCGCATGCGCGCGGTCCGCTGGGCCGAGGCGTCGATCGTCTTCCAGGGCGCCCAGCACGGTCTCAATCCGGTTCGCAAGATCGGCGACCAGATCGCCGAGCCGCTGCTGGTGCACAACCTGGCCAAGCCCGACCAGGCCGGCAAGCGGGTGGCCGAGCTGCTCGAACAGGTCGGCCTGCCCGCCTGGCGGGCCCGCAGCTACCCGCACGAGCTGTCCGGCGGCCAGCGGCAGCGTGTGATGATCGCGATGGCCCTGGCCTGCTCGCCCCGGCTGATCATCGCCGACGAGCCGACGACCGCGCTCGACGTGATGGTCCAGGCCCAGGTCCTGACGCTGATCAAAGAGCTGATCGCCGAGCGGAACATCTCGCTGATCATGATCTCGCACGACCTGTCGGTGCTCGCCGACGTCTGCGGGCAGCTCGCGGTCATGTACGCCGGCCGCGTCGTGGAGCACGGCCCGTCGCGCGAGGTGTTCCACGAGGCCAAGCACCCCTACACGCGGGCACTGGCGGCGGCGTTCCCCACGGTCGGCGACCCGGTGTCGCGGCTGGCGCCCAAGGGCCTCGGCGGCGATCCGCCGGACCCGATGGACCTGCCCACCGGCTGCGCCTTCCATCCGCGCTGCCCGGTGGCGCTGGAGGAGTGCGCGACCCTCGATGTCGGGCTCTGGCCCGCGGGCGACAGCCGTACCGCTGCCTGCGTGCACGTACGGGCGAAGGAGGAGGCCTCATGACCGAGACGGAGACGTCCTCGGAGACCGTCGCCACGGGGCACACCACCCTGCTGGAGGCCCGTGACCTGCACGTGGAGTTCCCGTCGCGCGGGCGGCGGGCCCGCGCGGTCGACGGGGTGAACCTGGCGATCGGCGCGGGCGAGATCGTCGCCCTCGTCGGTGAGTCCGGCTGCGGCAAGACCACCCTGGCGCGCACGCTGATGGGCCTGGAACGGCCCACGTCGGGGTCGGTCGTCTATGACGGTAAGGAGCTGGACTACCACTCCAAGGCGCTCAAGGCGTACCGGAAGGTCGTTCAGCTGGTCCTCCAGGACCCGATGGGTTCGCTGAACCCGCGGCACACCGTCTATGAGGCGGTCGCCGAGGGGCCGCGCATCCACGGCCTGTCCGGCGAGCGGGAGATCGTGGCCGAGGCGCTGTCCAGGGCCGGGCTGCGGCCTCCTGAGCGGTTCTTCCTGCGCTACCCGCACGAGCTGTCGGGCGGGCAGCGTCAGCGCGTGGTCATCGCCGGCGCGCTGGCCCTCAACCCGAAGGTGCTGGTCGCCGACGAGCCGGTGGCCTCGCTGGACGCCTCGGTGCGGGGCGAGATCCTCGCGCTGCTGCTCCGGCTCCGCACGGACCTGGGCCTGTCGGCGCTGGTCGTCACCCATGACCTCGGGCTGGCCTGGAACATCGCCGACCGGGTCGCGGTCATGTACCTCGGCCGGATCGTCGAGGTGGGGCCGGTCGAGCAGGTGCTGACCGCGCCGCGCCATCCGTACACGCAGGCCCTGATGTCGGTGCTGCCGGAGTCGCCCGAGCGGATCGTGCTCATGGGCGAGCCGCCGGATCCGACGCGGATCCCGGGCGGCTGCCGCTTTCACGCCCGCTGCCAGGTGCTCGCCTCCGGCAAGGCGGCCGAGGCGGGCGTGGACGCCAAGTGCAGGTCGCAGCAGCTCGACATCCTGCCCGCCGCTCCGGCGGCGCGGGCGGCCTGCCATTACGCGGAGCTCAGCGCTTGAATGCCGTGGCGTGCTCGGCGGCCCACTCGGCGAAGGAACGCGCTGCCCGGCCGGTGACCTGCTCAACGGTCGGGACCACCGTGTAGCCGACCTCGGGGGTGTTGCCGAGCGCGCCGATGAGGAACTCGATCGTCTCCGGGCCCATGCCGTCGGCGCTCCACTTCGCGCGGGCCTCGGCCTCGGAGAGTTCGACGAAGCGGATCTCCTGGCCGACGGCGTCGCTGAGGATGCGCACCTTCTCCGTGGTGGTGACGGCCTGCGGGCCGGTCAGCGTGTACGTCTTCCCCGCGTGGCCATCGCTCGTCAGCACGGTGGCCGCCACCGCGGCGATGTCACGCTCATGCACCATGGCGCTGAGCCGGCTGCCGAACGGCTCCCTGATGGCGCCCTCGGCCTTGATCGTCTGGGCCCACCACTGGAGCGTGTTGGACATGAACTCGACCGGCGTCAGCAGCGTCCACTCCAGCTCACTGGCGGCCAGGGCCTGCTCCAGGGGGCCGTCGGCGCGCCCGCCCAGGACGGTGACCTTGCGCACGCCCGACTTGACGGCCAGCTCCACGATCTGCTCGCCGGTCTTCAGCGGCGAGTAGTCGTCGCCGGCGAAGTTGATGAGGTGAACGGCCTGGACGCCCTCGAAGGCGGTCGTCAGGCTGCCCGGCTCGGCCAGGTCCCCGGCGACGACCTCCACGCCCTCGGGCAGGCCGGCCTTGGCCGGGTCGCGGGTCAGGGCGCGCACCTGGTGCCCGTTCCGGGCGAGCTCGTCGACGATGAGGCGGCCGACGGTTCCGGTGGCACCGGTGACGAGGATCGTCATGACAGGCTCCTTCTGGCTTTATGCGGAACGGAACGTTCGATTCCTTACTCTACCAGAACGGAATGCTTTATTCCACATAAGTTTTCAGCGTGATGGCCGTCGCGGCGCGGGCCATCGGCCCGGTGACGCGGTCGATCATCCGGTCGCGGCCGGGCAGGTGGGGGAGCAGCCTGAGCATCCTGGTCTGGAACCAGATGACCGCGCGTGAGGGAAGCACCATGCCCTTGACGTTGGCCGGGCCCAGCTGCTGGTTGGCGTCCACGAAGGCGCGCATCTCCCGCTCGTAGCCGTCCACGCCGCCGCCGGCGGCCAGCTCACCGGCCAGCACGTACGCCCCCACCAGGGCGAGACTGGTGCCCTGGCCCGACGCCGGCGAGGCGCAGTAGGCGGCGTCGCCGACCAGCACGACCCGGCCCTTTGACCAGCGGTCCATGTGGATCTGGCTGACGGAGTCGAAGTAGAAGTCCGTCGACCCGCGCACGGCCTCCAGCAGCGCCGGCACCTCCCACTCGACCCCGGCCATGGCCTGGGCCAGCAGCTCCTTCTGCTGGGCCAGGTCGCGGCGGTCGTAGGCGAGCGGCTGCGACGACCACATGAACAGCGCCTTGGCGTTGCTGTCCTGCTTGGTGCTGTAGACGTTCGCGGTCCGGCCGGGGGCGGCGTGGACCGCCTCCTCGCGGTCGAGGCCCAGGCGGTTGGGGACCGTACAGATCGAGATGTAGTAGCCCAGGTCGCGGACGAACGCCGACTCCGCGCCGAAGACCAGCCCGCGCGTGTTGGAGTGCATCCCGTCGGCCCCGACGACCAGGTCGAACCGCCGCGGCGCCGACCGCTCGAACGTCACCGTCCCGTCCTCGGCGATGCCGGTGATCGAGTCGTCGAAGAGGTATTCCACGTCGTCGCGGGTCAGGTCGTAGAGGAGCTCGTTGAGGTCGCCGCGCATGATCTCGGCGTCGGCGCCCTCGCGCCCGCCGAACAGGTCGGCGTCCATCTCCGCGATCCGCCGGCCCTTGCCGTCGTAGTGCGTCGCGATCCGCATCTCGGTGCTCCTGGCGCGGACCGCGTCGAGCAGGCCCATCCGCTCGACCACGTCGAGCGCCACGCCGCGGATGTCGACCTTGTAGCCGCCCTCGCGGATCGAGGGCGCCCGCTCCACCACGGTGGGGGTGAAGCCGTGCTGCCGCAGCCAGTAAGCGGTCGCGGTGCCGGCGATGCTCGCGCCGGAGATCAGGATGTTCGTCATGCCCTGAAAGGTACACACGTCTCAGACGCTTGTCTAGTACGGATTTCTGAGACGCTCGTGTTAGACTCTGGGCATGGGAAATCGTGAGGATCTGCTGGCCGGGGCCAAGCGCTGCCTGATCGAGAAGGGCTACTCGCGCACGACGGCGCGCGACATCGCCACGGCCTCCGGAGTGAGCCTGGCGGGCATCGGCTATCACTTCAGGTCGAAGGACGCGCTGATGAACGAGGTGCTGTTCGAGGTGATGCGGGAGTGGGGCGACGACCTGGCGGCGACGCTGACCGCCGACGTCAAGCCCGCCGACGTCAAGGCCAACACGGAGCCGCTCGAACGCTTCGAGGCGGCATGGGACCGGGTGATCGAGTCATTCGACCGGCTGCGGCCGCTCTGGGTCACCCAGTTCGAGCTGCTGGGCCAGATCGACCACCTGCCCGACATCCGGGAGCAGCTCGTGGCCGGCATTCAGGAGGGCCGACAGGGGCTCGCGGAGTTGTTCGAGGGCATCGACCCGGCGGCGGAGCCGGAACGGGCGCGGCTGGTCGGCACGTTCTACCAGGCCATGCTGACGGGGTTCCTGTCGCAGTGGCTGATCGATCCCGACAGCGCGCTGTCGGGCCGCGAGGTGGTCGCGGCCCTGCGCATGGTCCAGAGATAGCTTCTCGGGTGGGTCGGAAGGCGCTGATCGTGGCGCGGGTTTGAAAGCGCGGGTCAGAAGGCGCTGATCGTGGCGGGCGCCCGCTCGGCCCTGCTCAGGGTGCGGATCACCGCCGTCGCGCCATGACGGTGTACGGCCAGCCGCGCCAGCAGCTCGACGACCGGCTCGACGACCGAGGGCGGCAGCTCGGGAGTCTCCACACCCACGCTGGCGGCCAGGTCGTCGGAGTGCACGACCAGCTCCATCAGGCGGGTGAGCAGCAGGTCGTCGAACCGGAGCGACCAGCCCGACCACGGCAGGTACACCACCTTGTCGCTGGGCTGCGCGGGCAGGGCGACCCGCTGCCGGTCGAACAGCTCGCCCGCCCTGGCGGCCAGCGCCACCGGGCCGTCGGCGGCGGCCACCTCACCGGCCCGCCGGATGCCCACGTTGCTCTCGTGGTCGAGACCCGCCTGCACCCACGGCGACCTGGTGAAGTGCTCGATCAGCGGGATCGGCTCACCGATCGGTCCGCCGTCGTCGAGCAGGCTGTCGACCCGGACGATCTGGTGGGCCAGGTGCGCGGCCAGGCCGGCCACGCTGAACTCGGTCAACGCGCTCGGCTTCTCCCACGCGGCGGCCACGGCCGGCTCACGCAGCAGCGCCACCGCGGACGACGCGGCGACCAGATAGGACTCCCTGATCTCCCCCATGTCCCGCCTTTCCCCGTTTTCTGGTGGTGACCCGGCAAAGACTATCCGGGGCGGTGTCCTGATCGTCAGCCGAGGGCTCGCTTGATCGCCGCCCTGATGAAGACCCTGGCCAGGGTTCCGCGCCTGAACCGGCTCAGGAACGGCCGCGGCAGGCCGTACCTGCGGGCTCGGATGTCCTCCACCACGTTCATCGGCGCGCCGAGCTCGGCCAGCACGTCAAGGGCCTCCCGTTTGGTGATCAGCCGCCCGTCCCGCAAGGTGACCGTCGCCCGCGCCACGGTGATCATCCCGAGATCCACCCAGATGTCGCGCAGCCACAGCTTGCGCGCGCGTGTCTTGACCAGCCAGAAGTCCCGGAGATCCGCCCGGATGAACTCCTTCAGCTCCTCGTCCGACACCGGCGGCAGCAGGCCCGCGGGCGGCTCGCCGTACAGCTCGAGAGCGCCCGCGTGCAGCTCACGACGGGTCACCGGGGTGACCGGCCGCTCGTACAGCTCCTGGTGCGCCCAGGTCACATGGTCGGTCGCGAAGTCGCCCAGCCGGTGCCTGGGCATGTAGGAGCAGTGCAGATGCTCGGCGAGCGGCAGAACGAGCTCCTCGTGCAGCTTGGCCAGCCGTTGCCGCTGCTCCTCGGTGATGTCCGTCTCGACCACCGCGATGAGATCGAGATCGCTCTTGCCCGGCTGGTAGTCGCCCGCCGCGAGCGACCCGTGCGCCCACAGCGCGACCAGGGGCACGGCCGGCCTGATGTCGTGCAGGAAACGGGTTAGCAGAAGATCGGTGGGCGCATGCATGATGGCCACTATGGTCGACACGAGACGCGACGGAAAAGTGGCCCTGGTCACCGGTGTGGGCCGCACTGTCGGCATCGGCGCCGGCATCGCCCGCCGGCTGGCTGCCTCGGGCTGGGACATCGCCTTCACCTACTGGTCCCCGTACGACGAGCGCATGTCCTGGGGCGCCGAACCGGGGGCGGCCGACGCGATCGGCGAAAGCCTCGCCGGACGCGGCGCGGCGATCGAGGCCGACCTGACGGACGCCGACACCCCCGCACGGATCTTCGACGAGGCCGAACGCCGGCTGGGCAACGTCACCGCCCTGGTGATGTGCCACTGCGAATCGGTCGCCTCCGGCCTGCTCGACACCACCCTCGCGAGCTTCGACCGCCACTTCGCCGTCAACGCGCGGGCCACCTGGCTGCTGGTCCGTGAGTACGGCCGCCGCTTCTCGGGCGCCCACGGGACCGGCCGGATCATCGGCCTCACCAGCGACCACACCGTCGGCAACCTGCCCTACGGCGCGAGCAAGGGCGCACTGGACCGCATCGTCCTGGCCGCCGCCCGCGAGCTGGCCCACCTCGGCGTCAGCGCCAACGTCATCAACCCGGGCCCGGTGGACACCGGCTGGATGTCGGACGACATCCGGGAGCGCCACCTCCGCCAGACCCCGCTCAACCGCCTCGGCACGCCCAAGGAGACCGCCCACCTGGTCGACTTCCTGTGCTCACCAGAGGGCCAGTGGATCAACGGCCAACTGCTGCTGAGCAACGGCGGCTTCGCCTAGAGCGCGTGCCCGCCCGCCACTTGCAGGACCTGACCGGTGATCCACCGAGCCTGGTGCGAGGCGAGGAACACGACGGCGTCGGCGATGTCGGCGGGCTCACCCACCCGCCCCAGCGGCACGATCTCGCCGGCCCGCGCGTACGTCTCGGCGTCCATCCAGCCGGTCTGCACCGGGCCGGGAGCCACCGCGTTGACCCGGATGCCGGCCGCGCCGAGGTCGAGGGCGGCCGCCCGGGTGAGGGCCTCCAGCGCCGCCTTGGACGTCCCGTACCCGATCTGACCGGGGAAGGCGCGGGCGGCGTCCGTGGAGACGTTCACCACGCACGGCTCGCGGCCGTCCCGCTGCCGGCTCGCCAGTTCGGAGATGAGCAGCGCGGGGGCGATCGCGTTGACCTCGTAGTGGCGGCGCAGGCCATCGGTGGTGAGGGCGCCGAAGGTGTCCGGGGTCTCGCAGTGCGCGGCGTTGTTCACCAGCACGTCGACCGGCCCCAGCAGCCGCTCGACCGCGTCGAACAGCCGCCGCGCCGCGTCCGGCTCACGTAGATCGGCGGGTACGGCCACCGCGTCCCGGAGCCCGGCGGCCAGCGCCTCGGCGACGTCCGCGGCGGGGGTGACATGCTCCCAGGTGACGCCCGGGGGAGCGGTTCTCTCGCTGAAGTAGTGCACCGCCACCCGCGCCCCCTCAGCCGAGAAGGCCCGCGCGACCGCCGCCCCGATCCCGCCACTGGCGCCGGTGACGAGAACGGTCCGACCGGCGAGTTTCGTATCGACCATCCGAGGAGCATGTCGTGATAAATCCCTCATGGCGAGCCATGGGGGACCGGACCCGGCCTTTTGTCAGGGCGCGCTTTGTCAGGGCGCGCTGTGTCAGGGCGCGCTGAACAGCGCGCTCACCGACTCGCCGTCGTGGATCCGCCGCATCGCCTCGGCCAGCGCCGGAGCGATCGACAGGACCGTGAGCTTGTCCGTGGGCTTGGGCACGGGCACGGTGTTGGTGCAGACGATCTCTTCCACCTCGGGCAGCGCGCTCAGCCGCTCGATCGACCCGGCCGCGAACAACCCGTGCGTGCACGCGACACGTACGGAGTTGACGCCACGCTCGCGCAGCCGGTCGAGCAGCTCGATGACGGTCGTGCCCTTGGCGATCTCGTCATCCAGGATGATCACGTCCTTGCCCTTGACCTCGCCGATCACCGAGCTGATCACCACCCGGTCGTCGCTGAAGCGCTGCTTGGCCCCCATCGCCACGTCGGTGCCGAGCAGCCGGGCGAAGTGCGCCGCCTCCTTGGCGTTGCCCAGGTCGGGGGAGACGACGACGGTGTTGGACAGGTCGTAGCGGCGGAAATGGGCGGCCAGCTCGCGCAGCGCGTGCAGGTGGTCGACGGGCACGCTGAAGAAGCCGTGCACCTGTGGCGAGTGCAGCGTCATCGTCAGCACCCGCCCGGCGCCCGCCGTCACCATCAGGTCCGCCACCAGGCGCGCCCCCATGGAGATGCGCGGGGCGTCCTTCTTGTCGCTCCGGGCAAATGCATAATGCGGCATCACCACGGTCGTCCTGGCGGCGGACGCTCCACGGGCGGCGTCGAGCATCAGCAGCAGCTCGACCAGGTTCTCCTGTACGGGCGGGACCAGCGGCTGGATGATGAAGACGTCGCGTTCCCTGCAGTTGGCCTGGAGCTGGACCTCCAGCACGTCGTTGGCGAAGCGGTTGACCTTGACCGGGTGGAGCGGGGTGCCCAGGTGGGAGCAGATCTCCTCAGCCAGATCGGGGTGGGCGCTGCCGCTGAAAACCGTGATGTCTCGCACGATTCCGAAAGGATAGCTTCACGGGCTCAGGTAATGGTGCACCAGGGCGGGTTCACCGGCCGCGTTGCGCCATCGGGCGCGTGAGGTGGCGACGCGCTGCCAGCCGTACCTCTCGTAGGCGGCGATGGCCGCCCGGCCCTCGTCGGAGACCTCCAGGGTGAGACGTCCGTCCGCGTCGGCGAGGGCGGTGTCCAGCAGACGGGCGGCGAGTCCGCCGCGCCGGGCGGGCGGCGTGACGAACAGGCGGGTCACGGATGCGCGGACGGGCGTACCGACCAACTCGGTCACCCGCGACTCGACCTGAGCGAGCCCGACATGACCGACTATGACGCCTTGCTCGTCCAGGGCGACCCAGGCCCGGAGCAGGTCGCCGGGCGTTAGCCAGCCCTGCGGATCGTCGGGCCAGTCCACGGGGTAGCGGTCGGCGGCCTGGACCTCGGCCAGCGCCCGCACACACGCGTCGAGATCGGCGGGAGTTCTGAGTCGGATCATCGCTGGAGCGCCGCCATCGTGAGTCGGGTCATCGTACGGGAGTTACTGAGTCGGATCATCGTTCGACCGCCGCCATCGTGCGGGAGTTACTGGGTCGGATCATCGTTCGAGCGCCGCGACCGTGAGGGAGTCGAGGTCGGGGACGACCTTCCAGGCGAGCGCCAGTGCGTCGGCGGCGGGCGGATACCGGGGATGAGGCACGGCGATCACCCGCATCCCGGCCGCGTGCGCCGAGCGCAGGCCGTTGCTCGAATCCTCCACCGCCACGCACCCGCGCGGATCGACGCCCAGCTTGCCGGTCGCCTCCAGGTAGCCGTCGGGGGCGGGCTTGCCGCGCGGCACCTCCTCGGTGGAGACGGTGACGGCGAAGCAGTCGCGGAACTCGGCCGCGTCCAGCACCACCTCGATCAACGCGCGCGGCGAGGAGCTGGCCAGGCCCAGCGTGAGGTCCGCCGCCAGGCGCCGCACCGCCTCGGGCGCCCCCTTCATCAGCGGTACGCCGTGCCGGTAGCGCTCGGCCATCTGGTCCACCACGCCGCGCGCGATCTCGTCCGGAGGCAGCGTCACGCCGAGTTCGTGCAGGTAGGCGGCCCATTCCTGGGTGCTCATCCCCATGAGCCTGGACTGGGTGTCCTCCTGCCAGGTGCCGCCGTGTTCGGCGACGAACGCCCGCCGTACCTCCTCCCAGACCGGCTCGGAGTCGACGAGTACGCCGTCGAGGTCGAACACGCACGCTTCCACGGAACCCCCTAGCGGGCTTTGTCGGGATTGCCCATTAACGAGGATATGCGTTGACCGGTTCTCGGGAATGGGCCTGGGCATGGCCGACCTTCCACTCCATGATTCCAGCGACTTCGAGGCGGCGGCGGATCGCGGCTTCATCGCGAAGTTCAGCCCGGCGGTGGTCAGCGCCGCCGACAGCAAGGTCATCTGGGACGGCGAGTCGGCCGCCTTCCTGGAGCAGGACTGTCCCGGCAGCGCGCATCCCAGCCTGTGGCGGCAGGCGCGGCTCTCCGCCCGGCAGGGGCTGTACGAGGTGACGGACGGCGTCTACCAGGTGCGCGGGTTCGACCTGTCGAACATGTCGATCGTCGAGGGTGACTGCGGCGTGATCATCATCGACCCGCTCATCTCCACCGAGTGCGCGGCCGCGGCGCTGCGCCTCTACCGAACCCATCGCGGCGCCCGGCCCGTGACCGGGGTGATCTACACGCATCCGCACGTCGACCACTTCGGTGGCGTACGCGGCGTCACCGGCGGCGGCGTGCCGATCCTGGCGCCCGCGGGCTTCCTGCGGAACGTGGCCCGCGAGCACCTGCACGCCTGGTCCGCCACGGCCCGCCGATCGGTCTACCTGTACGGCCAGGCCCTCGAACGATCACCCGACGGCCAGATCGGTACGGGCCTGGGCAAGACCCGCTCCATCTCGCTCATCGCTCCCACGCTCGACATCGAACGTACGGGACAGGAGGAGACGATCGACGGGGTACGCATCGTCTTCCAGCTCGCCCAGGCACCACCGGAACTGGCCCTGTACCTGCCCGGCCACCGGGCCCTGTGCCTGGGCGAGAACGCCACCCGCAACCCGCACAACCTCCTGCCCCTGCGGGACGCCAAGGCCCTGGCCCGGCAGCTGGACGAGACGGTCGCGCTGTTCGCGGCCGAGCTCGACGTCGCCTTCGCCTCGCACCACTGGCCCACCTGGGGCGGGCCGGAGATCGTCCGGTTCCTGTCGCAGCAGCGTGACCTGTACTCCTACCTGCACGACCAGACCCTGCGGCTGATGAACAAAGGCCTGACCGGAGCCGAGATCGCCGAGGCCATGCGGGTGCCGCCCGAGCTGGAGCAGGTCTGGCACACGCACGGCTACCACGGGCCGGTCGGCCACAGCGTCAAGGCCATCTACCAGCGCTACCTGGGCTGGTTCGACGGCAACCCCGCGCACCTGTGGGAGCATCCGCCGAGGGAGAGCGCGACCCGCTACGTGGAGTGTCTCGGCGGCGGGGCGGCCGTCGTCGCCTTCGCCCGGCGCTACCTCAAGGAGAACGACCTGCGCTTCGCCGCGCAGCTGCTCAACCACGCGGTCTTCGCCGACGAGGGCAACAAGGAGGCGCGTGACCTGCTCGCCGAGGTGTACACCCGGCTCGGGCACGGCGCGGAGAACGCCACCTGGCGCAACCTCTACCTGACGGGCGCGCTGGAGCTGAGCGACGGCGTCGTGCCGGCCGCCACGGAGCAGGCCGCGCCCGGCCTGGTCGCGGCGCTCGGCGTCGATCAGATCCTCGACTCGATCGCCATCCGGATCGACGGGCCGCGGGCCTGGAACGAGAGCCTGTCCATCGACTGGCACCTGACCGATCTGGGCGAGAGGTATCGGACCACGCTGTCGAACGGCGCCCTCATCCAGCACGCCGACCCGCCCGAGGGGCCGGTCGACCTGACCTTGCGGCTGACGAAGGCGCAACTGCTCGGCCTGCTGGCCGGCCACGGCGTCGAGCGGGTCGAACGAGAAGGCGACATCGGCGTGCTGCGGCGGCTGGTGGCCGTACTCGACCACCCGATACCCGACTTCGCCATCGTGACCGCCTGACGCGGTCAGCCGCTACGGCGGGGCACCAGGCTCGAGATCGCGAAGTAGAGGACCCCGGCCAGCACCAGCGCGACCACCACGCCGATGTTGGCCGCCCCGAACGTCCCCGCGATCGCGACCAGCCCGACCAGCCCGAACGACAACGCGTAACCGATCACTGCGGTGATGATCGCCGGGAAGACGCCCAGGCCGAGCCCGACGACGTAGACACCGAAGGCGACGCCGAAGAGGGAGAGGTTGGCGCCGGCCCACGGCCATAACAGGTCCCGAGGCGTGCCCCGCCGCTCGGCTGCCGGAACGGCGTTGATGCCGTTCTGCTCAACGGTCATCATGTCCATGATCGGACGGTACACCCGGCACCCGCGGCTGCCCCAGAGCGGCCGGGATCAGCCGTCGAGTCCCAGCAGCGCGGCCTCCACCTTCGGGTCCAGGCCGACCGGCGGCCGGTCGGGACGCATGGGCGCCCGCCCGCCGATGCTCCGCAGCCAGGCCCACGTGTCGGCCACCGTCTCCGCCACCGGCCGGAACCGCAGCCCGGCCGCCACCGCCTTGGACACGTCGGTTCGGTGCATGGAGTCGTGGTCGTCGCCCTCCAGCCAGATCGGCAGATCGGTCCACGGCCGCACACCGGCCGCCAGGATCGGCTCCGGCGCCACCCACCGCAGCTCGGCCCCGGACCCGGTCACGTCTATGCAGGTCCGCAGCAACTCCTCCATGGTGACGAATCCCGATGGGCTCACCACGTTGTAGGCCCCACCCAGTCCGTCCTTGGCCACCTCAAGGCACCATTGGGCCATGTCGCGCGCGTCCACGTACTGCAGGGGCAGCTCGGCGGGCCCCGGCGCGAGCACCGGCCCGCCACGCGCGATCCTGGTCAGCCACCACGGCAGCCGCCCGATGTTCTCGTACGGGCCCAGGACCAACCCCGCCCGCGCCAGCAGCGCCCGCTCCCCGAAGGTCGCCACCGCCGCCAGCTCCCCACCGGCCTTGAGCTGCGCGTAACCCACGTCATCGCCGTCATCGGCCGAGGCCGCGACCACCGGAGCGTCCTCCCCGGAACCGGCCGCCATCGGGTAGTCGTAGACGGACCGGCTGGACACGTAGACGTAGTGTCCCGCCCGCCCGGCCAGCAGCGTCGCCGCGTCGCGTACGGCGGACGGCGCCCACGACCAGGTGTCGACCACGACGTCCCACTCACCACGCTCGAGCGCCGCCAGCCCGCCCGGCTTCGTCCGCTCGCCCCGCAGCGCCGTCACCGTGGGCGGCGGGGCATGCGTGCCCCGGTTGAACACGGTGACGTCCCAGCCGGCCGCGAGGGCCTCGTCGACGAAGACCCGCCCCACGAACTCCGTCCCGCCCAGCACCAGAAGTCTCATGGCCATCACCCTGCAGGTCGCGGCCGCCGCCAGGTAGCCGTGCACGCCGACAGCGGAATCGCCGGCAGCGAAACCACGGCATCGCCCACAGCGCGATTACCGACTGCGCCAGCGCTGACAGGGGAATCGCGGACGGCGAAGCCCCTCACTCTCCGCGACACTTTAGCGCTGCAAAGGTAGATATATCAGCAGGTCAGTGTCAATGCTGTTCCTCGCGGCATAATGGGGAAGTGTCACAGATAGTGATGCTAGGGACCATGGGATGGTGAAACGGATCTTCCCCTGCACGATCCGGGCGCGCCTGACCATGATCGCGACTCTGGTCGCGGCCGTGGTCTTCGCCGCCACGGTCGGCCTCACCCTGAGCACATTGCCGGGCAACCTCCGCGGCGCCGTGCAGAACCGGGTGGAGCTGGCCGTACGACGGGTGGCCAACGACGCCCGGACGAAGGAGCTGCGCAGCCTGCTCCCCACGCCGGCCCGCGTACCCCTCCTGCAGGTCGTCTCCTCCGAGGGCATCGTCCTCGCCTCCAGCCACAACCTGAGGGGTCAGCCCCCCATCGCGAACCTGCGGCTGCCCCAGCCGGAAACGATCTACGCCACCGAGATCGAGCTCACCGGCGACAGCGATAGTGTGGAGCACGGATCCAAGTACCTGGTCATGGCCATGCAGTCGCGGACGTCGTACGGCCTGATCACCGTGTACGGCGCGTCCTCGCTGAGCGACGTCAACCGGGCACTCGGGTGGCTCTATGCCCTGATCTTCCTCGGCACCCCACTGATGCTGCTCGGCGTCGCGGGCATCACCTGGGCCGTGGTCGGCCACACCCTGCGCCCGGTCGAGCGCATCCGAGCAGAGCTGGCCGAGATCACCGGGCACGACCTGAGCCGCCGGGTCCCCGTGCCCGGCGCCGGGGACGAGATCTCCAACCTCGCCATGACCACCAACGACACCCTCGACCGGCTGGAACGCTCCGCCGAGACGCAACGCCGCTTCGTGGCCGACGCCTCGCACGAGCTCCGCAGCCCCATCACCGCGCTGCGTACCCAGCTGGAGGTGGCCAGCGCCTATCCGGACGACACGGACTGGGCGTCGACGGGCGCCCGGGCCCTGAAGTCAGCCGACCGTCTGACGGACATCATCGAGGAGCTCCTGATGCTGGCCCGGCTCGACGCGGGCGCCGTCATCGAATGGCACGTTGTCGACGCCTGCCAGCTGGCGGAGGAGCAGGGGCGGCGCCGTGCGGAAGGCGACATCAGCGTCGTCACCCACGTGATGGGCACGGCCCCTGTCATGGGCTCCCGCATCCAGCTGGACCGGCTGCTGACCAACCTGCTCGACAACGCCACCCGGCACGCCGCCACCAGGATCGACCTCCAGGTGGCGGTCAACCGTGGAGACCAGACCGTCGACATCACGGTCACCGACGACGGGGCGGGCATCGCGGCCGACGAGCGCGAGCACGTTTTCGAGCGCTTCACCCGCCTGGCCGAGGGCCGGGCCAGGGACAAGGAGGGCAGCGGACTCGGCCTGGCCCTGTCGAGGGAGATCGCCCAGGCGCACCGGGGGACCCTGACGATCACCGACCACTATCCAGGCGCCCAGTTCGTCACCCGTTTGCCGTTGTACCTGGATGGAGATTCACCGGTGTGAGCGGTTCGCGCCCGTCCAGCACGGCCGCGACGTTCGACACCGACAGGTGGCACATCCGCTCGCGGGTCGCCGTGCCCGCGCTGCCGATGTGCGGGGTCAGCACGGTGTTGCCCAGCTCGACCAGCGCCGGATTCACCGCCGGCTCGCCCTCGAACACGTCGAGGGCCGCCCCCGCGATCGTCCCCGCCCGCAGCGCCCTCACCAGCGCGTCCTCGTCGACGATGCCGCCACGAGCGGTGTTGACCAGGATCGCGGTGCGCTTCATGCGGCCCAGGGCGTCGGCGTCGATGAGGTGGCGGGTGGCCGGGGTGAGCGGGCAGTGCAGGCTGACCACATCGGCGCGCTCCAGCAGCTCGGGCAGCTCGACGAACTCCACGCCCCGCTCATCGTCCTCCGGCAGCGGCGAGGAGGTGGGCGTGGCCAGGATCTCCATGTCGAACGCGCGGGCGCGCCGTGCGACGGCCCGCCCGATGCGGCCGTAGCCGACCACGCCCAGCGACGCCCCGGCACTGAGATCGAGCCCGAGCAGCATGCGCGGCCCCCAGATCCACGGGGTACGCTCCCGCAGCAGCCGGTCGCCGTCCAGTACGCGGCGCGCGGCGGCCAGGATCAGCGCCATCGTCAGGTCGGCGGTGGCGCCGTCGAGCACTCCCGGGGTGTTGGTGACCTGGATCCCGCGCTCGGTGGCCGCGGCCACGTCGATGTTGTCGTAGCCGACCGCGGTGTTGGCGACGACCCGCAGCGACGGGCCCGCCGCGTCGAGGAACTCGGCGTCGATGCGCTCGGTGAGCGTACACACGACCCCCTCCGCGCCCGCGGCCAGGCGCAGCAGCGTGGCGCGGTCGGGCGGGTCCTCCTCGCCGCACACCACGGGTCGGCCGAGCGAGCGCACGAGCGCCATGGCGGCGTCGGTCAAGGTGCGGGTCACGTAGATCATCGACTCTCCTCGCTCATCGGGGGTGCCGTGGGGGCCGGGCGGCCCACGATCCTGCCCCAGGTCTCGCCGTACGACTGCCAGCGCGCGGCGACGACGTGCGCCCATTCGGGACGCGGGTCGATGCGCCGATACGGCGGCGCGGGGAGTATGGCCCCGTCCGTCCCTTCGGCGGCCATCGCCGCGGCTCCCATCGCGGGCAGGTACGTCTCCTCCACGAGATGGACCGGCCGTCCGAACAGGTCCGCCACGATCCTGGCGTAATCCAGCGAGCCCACCATAACGACGTGATCGGAGTCGCCCAGCATCAGGCGGACCGCGAAGGCCACCCCCTCGACCACGCCCCACGCCGCCGACCAGGCGTCGGTATCGGGCAGGTAGCCGAGCAGGGCGGTGCGCGGCCGTTCCAGCCACAGTGGACCGCGCTCGGGCGTCACATGCGGAATGAACACGGGCGCCGCCTCGGCCTGCGCGATCGTGGCCGCTCCGGCTCTGGCGATCAGCTCCTCCACCGCGTCGCCGTAGCCGAGCAGCCGCGCCGCGACCGACAGAGCCACGCCGCCGTTCGTCGCGGAATGCCACAGCCATCTGCCCGGCCGTACGTCCGCGCGCTGCAACACCCGCGGCGCCCGATCAGGTACGGCGGAGCTCCGCGTGACCACATGCGTCGTGCCCACCGTGTACAGCGGCGCGCGAGACCCGTGGATGTCGAGCAGGCAGGCGGCGGCCGCCGTGTCAGCCGCTCCGGTGACGACCGGGATGCCGGGGCGCAGCCCCAGCTCGGCGGCGGCCTCGGGCAGGAGGGCGCCAAGGGGCGACAGCGACGGGACGACCGGCGGCAGGACGTGCCCGGGCACCCCCACCAGGGCGGCGAGGTCGTCGATCCAGTCACAGCCGTCGGTGCAGGCGAACAGGCCGCTGTAGGAGGCCTGCGTGGGGTCGATCGCGTCGCGGCCGGTCAGCCGGTGACCCAGCCAGGTGCCGACGAACCCCATCGTGCGCGTACGCGCCAAGGTCTCCGGCTCGTGTGTCGCTGTGGTTCCCGCCCAGTGAGCGGGGGAGGGCGACCGCCTTCTATGACAGTGGCGCCCGCATCGGGTCCGCGCTGGCGGTGCCGATCATCACGGCGATCATCGCGGCGTTCGTGGTGATGGCCGTTCTGGGGGTGCTGTGGACGCTCGGGTGGTGGTCGTACTACCGCTCACCGAAGTCCCACCCCAAGCCGAACGCCGCCGAACGCGCCCACATCACCGGCGCGTCCGTCGGTCCCACGGCCGGTGCTTCTGCCGCGCCGCAGCGGCGTGGGAGTGTGGCGTGGTTGCTGCGGCACCGCGTGGTCTGGGGCATGATCGGCGGCTTCTCCTGCCTCAACTTCGTGGTCACCTTCTTCCTCACCTGGTTCCCGAGCTACCTCGTTCAGGATCGCGGCTTCGACCTGCTCAAGCTGGGCTTCTTCGGCATGATCCCCGGCCTGACGGCCGTCGCGGGCGGCTGGGCGGGCGGGATCGCCGGTGACTGGCTGCTCAAGCGCGGCTGGAGCCTCACCAGGGCCAGGAAGACCTGCCTGGTGGCGGGCATGCTGCTGAGCTCCACTGTCGCGGCCGCCGTGCTGGTGGAGAGCGCCGCGCTGGCACTGGCCCTGCTGAGCATCAGCTACGCCGCGATCGCGTTCGCCATCGTGTCGCTCTGGTGCCTGCCCGCCGACGTCGCGCCCGCGCACCAGGTCGCCACGCTCGGCGGGCTGCAGAACTTCGCGGCCAACATCGCCAGCGCGCTCAGCCCGATCGTCATCGGCGCCCTCGCCCAGGCCACCGGCTCGTTCGTGGTCCCGCTGCTGGTAACCGGTGTGGTGGCGGTGCTCGGCGCACTCTGCTTCGGCCTGCTGATCCGCAAGGTGGAGCCGATCGCCGGCTGAGCACCAGGCGAAGAAGAGCGTCGAGCGTAGAAGGAGGAAGGGCCCGCTTCTCGTTTCCGAAGCGGGCCCTTCACATAAGGAGGGGCCCGCTTCTGCGTTAGAAGCGGGCCCTTCGCTAGTTCGCTACGGGGTTACGGTGATGCGGGTCGTGGCGGGCGGGGCGATCGGGTTGTCGCGGCCCAGCTGGTCGACGAAGGCGTCGATGTCCAGCGGCCCGCTCCAGAGGTCCGTACCGTCCTTGAAGCCGAGGAAGGCGTCGCCGCCCCCGACCAGGAAGTTGTTCGCGGCGACCCGGATCGTCTGCGCGTCCGTCACCGCGACGCCGTCGATCTTCATGTTCGACACCTTGGAGCCCCACGCCGCGCCGCTGCTGTAGGTGTAGGTGAAGTTCGCCGACGGCTGGAGGATCTTGGTGAACGGCTGGGCGTTCGGCCCGCCGGTGAACTGCTGCTCCAGGACCGTCTTGAGCTGCGCACCGGTCAGCGTCACGACCTGCATCAGGTTGTTGAACGGCTGCACGGTGAACGCCTCGCCATAGGTGACCACGCCGTCACCCTCGCCCGCCGCGGAGCCGGCGAAAGTGAGAGAAGCCCGCACGCCACCCGGGTTCATCAGGGCGATCTGCGCGTTGCCGCCGGTCTTGGTGCCGGCCAGCTGGCCGTCGGCGATGAGGTCGCCGAGCGGGGACTCGCCGCTGGGGGCGGCGGTGTTGGTGATGTCCGCGGTGATCCGGCCGACGGGCTTGTTGGCGACCGGGGCGACCCGGTCCTTCCAGGTCTGCACGAAGGCGGAAATTTCGGGATCCGGGGTTACCGTACGGGTCACGACCTGGTTGTCGGCAACCACCGAGGCGCGGTCGATGTCCCGCGTCTTGACGTTCACGTTGAGATCGACCTTCGTGATGACGCGGCCGAACGAGCCACCCTGCGAGTACAGGCGGTCCTGACCGGCGGGGTCCTTGACCTTGCACAGGTACGCCTGGTGCGAGTGCCCGCTGAGGATCACGTCGATCTCGGGGTCGACCTGCGTGGCGATGCGGTTGCCCGCGCCCGGGACGGCGCTGCAGGCGTCCGGCGACTGGCCCGCGGTCACCTGGTCGCCCTCGTGCACGAGTACGACCTGGGCCTTCACGCCCACCAGCTTGAGCAGCTTGGACGCCAGGTTCGCGGCCTTGACCTCGTCCACGAACTTGAGGTTCTTGATGCCATCGGCGGTGACGATGTTCGGGGTGGTCTGGGTGACCAGGCCGATGAAGCCGATCGGCACGCCGTTCATCCACTTGACGCTGACGGGCGGCAGGGCGGGCACGCCCCAGTCGCTCATCAGCTTCTTGACCTGGCTCTGCGGCGCGCCCAGCGCCGCGAGCGCGTCGGTCTTCTCGTTCGGGTTCTTGAACAGCACGTTGGCGCCGACGTAGTCGTACTGGGCGCCCTTCCACGTGCCGGCGGGCGAGCACCCGTCCACCGGGTGGCAGCCGCCCTTCATGATCCGGCGCAGCTCCGTGTATCCCTCGTCGAACTCGTGGTTGCCGACCGCGGCCACCTTGAGCCCGATCTTGCCCATGAACTCGACGGACGGCTCGTCGTGATAGGCCGCCGAGATCAGCGGGCTCGCGCCGATCAGGTCGCCCTGGGCCACCGCGATCGTGTTCTTGTCGCTGAGGGCCTTCATGTGCGTGGCGACGTACGCGGCGCCGCCCGCCTCGACGGTGGCGCCGTTCTCGTCGACCATCCGGCCGGAGGATCCGGTCGGGGGTTCGAGGTTGCCGTGGAAGTCGTTGAGCGCGAGCAGCCGTACCGGAACGGTCTTGGGTGCCTTACTCGCGTTCGCGGGGGCGGTCGCCGCGGCGAACCCGCCCGCGGCGACGGCTCCGGCCAGCACTAGCCGGAGGAGGGAACGTGGGGTCATGGCCTTAGACGTTACGGCCGGAACCTATGCAGCCAATGTCGCAAAGGTAACGATTCATCGGCCCGCCACATGGCGTTATTTGCCAGCAGTACCCCTAGAGTTCGGACTGTGACAGCGCACGTGGAGATCAGACAACGACTTGATGACCGCGAAATCGCTCAGGTGCTCGGCGTGGTGGACGCGGCGACGGAGGCCGACGGCGTCCGCCCGCTCAACGAGCATGTCATGCTCCACCTGCGCTACGGCGGCGATCCGCAGGCCCGTTCCCTGCTCTTGTACGACGACGATGAGGCTTTGGTGGGCTATGCCCACGTAGATCCCACCGACGAGGTCGAGGGTCCGAGTGGCGAACTGGCCATCCACCCCGCCCGCCGCCGGAAGGGGCACGGCACGCGGCTGCTGCGGGCCGTACTCGAGGTGTCGGGTGGCAGCCTGCGCCTGTGGGCGCACGGCGATCATGAGGGCGCGGGCGTCCTGGCGGCGTCGGCGGGATTCGAGCGCGTGCGCTCGCTCTGGCAGATGCGCCGGTCCCTGTCCACGCCGCTGCCCGCTTTCGAGATGCCTGATGGAGTACGGCTGCGTACCTTCGTACCAGGTCAGGACGAGGAGGCGTGGCTCAAGGTCAACGCCGCGGCCTTCGCCCACCACCCCGAACAGGGCGCCTGGACGGCCGGCGACCTGCGCCAGCGCGAGCAGGAGCCCTGGTTCGACCCGGAGGGTTTCTTCCTGGCCTTCCGCGGCGAGCGACTGGCCGGCTTCCACTGGACCAAGATCCATGGCTCGTCCGAGCACGGCCACGAGCCGATCGGCGAGGTGTACGTCGTCGGCGTCGACCCCTCCCAGCAGGGCACGGGGCTGGGCAAGGCGCTGACGCTGGCGGGTCTGGACCATCTACGCGCGCGTGGCCTCGCCCAGGCGATGCTCTACGTGGACGAGGCCAACACGGCGGCGATCCGCCTGTACGAGTCCCTGGGCTTCGACCGCTGGGACGTCGACGTGATGTACGCCGTTATTCCACCACCCAGTGCAGGGCGAAGTAGGACACAGCGGCCACCAGAGCCGCAGCCGGAATCGTAAGGATCCAGCCGGTCACGATGTTGCCCGCGACGCCCCAGCGCACGGCCGAGAGCCGCTTGGTGGCGCCGACGCCCATGATCGCCGAGGTGATCGTGTGCGTGGTGGAGATGGGCGCCCCGAACCCGATCGCCGCCGTGTACAGAACCACCGCCGCCGCGGACTCGGCGGCGAAGCCCTGCGGCGGGTCGAGCGCGATGATCCGGCGGCCGAGCGTACGCATGATGCGCCAGCCGCCGGAGTACGTGCCGAGCGAGATCGCCCCCGCCGACGCGAGGATGACCCACTGCGGGATCTCCGACCCCGGGCTGATGTAGCCGCCGACGACGAGGGACAGGAAGATGACGCCCATCGTCTTCTGCGCGTCCTGCAGGCCGTGGCCGAGCGCCATCGCCGCGGCCGAGACGGTCTGCGCGTAGCGGAAGCCGCGGTTGGTCTTGCCGGGCTGGCTGTTGCGGAAGATCCAATATATTGCGATCATGATCGCGCCGGCCAGCGTGAACCCGAGCAGCGGCGAGAGCACCATCGGGACCACCACCTTTTCCAGCACGCCGTCCCAGTGGACGGCGCTGGCCGACGCGAGGGCCGCGCCGACCAGGCCGCCGATGAGGGCGTGGCTGGAGGAGGAGGGCAGGCCGAAATACCAGGTGATCAGGTTCCAGCAGATGGCGCCGATGAGCGCCGAAGCCACGATGACCAGGCCATGCGAGCCGTCCGGCGCGTCGATGATGCCCTTGCCGACGGTCGCGGCGACCTGGGTGCCCAAATGGGCGCCGATGAAGTTCATCGCGGCGGCCATGAACAACGCGGCTCGGGGAGTGAGCGCGCGAGTCGAGACCGAGGTCGCGATGGCGTTCGCCGCGTCGTGGAAGCCGTTGGTGTAGTCGAAGGCCAGTGCGATGACGACCACGCCGATGACGAGGGCGAGCGAAAGGTCCACAGAGGTTAGCTTTCCTTGACCGCGATCGACTCGACCGTGTTGGCGACGTGCTCGAAGGCGTCGGCCGCCTCCTCGAGCGCGTCGACGACCTCCTTCATCTTCATGACCGTCAACGCGTCGTACTCACCGCTGAACAGCTTGGCCAGCAGCCTTCTGTAGACCTGGTCGCCCTGGTTCTCCAGCCGGTTGACCTCGATCCAGTACTCGTTCAGGTTCTTCATCGACCGCAGGCGCGGCATGGCCTCGGCGGTCAGCTCAGCGGCCCGCTCCAGCACCTCCACCTGGCGGACGACGTCCTTGGGGAGGTGGTCGATCTGGTAGAGCACGATGAGGTCGGATGCCGCCTCCATGGCGTCCATCACGTCATCGAGGTTCGAGGCCAGCCGGTAGATGTCCTCACGGTCGAACGGAGTGATGAAGCTCTCATTGAGGCGGTTCATGATCGCATGGGTGCGTTCGTCCCCGGCGTGCTCGCAGGCGCGCATCTTTTCGGCCAGGGTTTCCCTGTCCGAGCCCTCGCTAATGATCTCGACCAATAGGCGGGATGCAGTGACCAGGTTGTTCGCGGAGTCGGCGAACAGGTCGTAGTAGCTGTCCTCACGTGGCGTGAGACGCAGGCGCACGTCGTTCTCCAGATGTGCGGGGATGGTCCGTGGTAGAGAGTACGGGTTACCAGGAGAAATGCGAACTTCATGTCCCCTTCTCCTACTGGCTACCCTCCGTATGGTGTGCGACACCGGGCCAGTTGGTACTTTGGATGCCCTTTTTCCACGGCGGGGTGGGGGAGAGTCGGCCGTGGGTTTCGGTCACCGCTTGTCCAGTCCATCTTGGTGACATTTCCGGACCACCGCTAGTCCGGTCGTGGGTTGTTGGGGCGTGTCTTCGGGCGTCTTGTGGCTTCAGACGTCTTGTGTCCACCGGCAGGCGCATCGCCGCTGCTCATAGGTCGGACGCTGGAGACGCGCTGCTCTCCGCAAGCCGCCCGCCAGTTTTCAGAGACGCCCCCGCCAGCTACCCGCGGCCCGCCAGTACTCCGGGGGACGCCCGCCAGCCACCTGAGACACGCCCGCCAGTTTTCCGAGGGCCACCCGCCCGAGAGGCCCATCCGAGGGAACACCCGCAGGCCAGGTGGTCCGTCGGGAGACGTCCGCCCGGCTACTCGAGGGGACCTTGTCAATTGCCCGAGGGGCGCCCGCTGGCTTCCCGCAAGCCGCCCGCCAGTACTTGCGGGGACGCCCGCACCCCAGGCAAGCCCCAAACGGCACAGCTCGCCCTCAAACGCCCCAGAGCGTCCGACCTTCGTAAGAGACCTTCATCGGATCATCATCATCAGATCTTCGTCCGATGGAAGTTCCGGAACGACCGGGAGGGCGTCGGCCCCCGCTGCCCCTGGTACCGCGACCCGTACTTCGACGACCCGTACGGATGCTCAGCCGGCGAACTCAACCGAAACACACACAGCTGCCCGATCTTCATCCCCGGCCACAGCTTGATCGGCAACGTGGCCACATTGGACAGCTCCAACGTGACATGCCCACTGAACCCCGGATCGATGAACCCGGCAGTCGAGTGAGTCAACAGCCCGAGCCGCCCCAGCGAACTCTTCCCCTCCAGCCGCGACGCCAGGTGATCAGGCAGGCTGATCACCTCGTACGACGAGGCCAGCACGAACTCCCCGGGATGCAGAATGAACGGATCATCCCCTTCGGGCTCCACCATCCGCGTCAGATCCGGCTGCTCCACGGACGGATCGATATGCGGATACCGATGATTCTCAAACACCCGGAAGAACCGATCGAGCCGGACGTCGATACTGGACGGTTGAATCATGTCCCGATCAAACGGATCGATGGACAACCGTCCCGAGTCGATCTCGGCCAGGATGTCGCGGTCAGATAGCAGCACGCAGAGCAACCTACCGCGTGCCGGTGGGAAACTCGGGGGCACGGCTGGCTGATGTGGGCCGAGTTTCCGCTAGAGTGGTGGTCGCGGCTACGGCCGATGCGGGTGTAGTTCAATGGCAGAACATCAGCTTCCCAAGCTGACAGCGCGGGTTCGATTCCCGTCACCCGCTCCAAGCACGAGAGCGCTGTCTGGCATGCCGGATCGCCTACTCCTCGAACCAGGCCACCAAGCGGACAGCATCGTCTCCGTGAACGTGCGCGAGCGTACGCATGACTGTCCATACCCCGTGCCAGAGGCTGTCGGGCGGCACGGCACGGCGGCGCGTGGCACGCTCAACACGGAAGACGGTGTCTCTGTCCCTCCACTCGGTGCCTTCATCCCACAGCACAGCAACCTGATAAGGGTCGACCGTCAAGGTATCCACGCCACTTACCCGAGCGAATCTGCGGCTCCATACCGAGCGGTACACGAGTTCTAGGCTCCGATCGGGAAGCTGCCGGTACTGGGCTACGTTGGTCGGATGAAGCGCGGGTTCATCCCAGTCGATCGTGGTGACCTCATCCCAGTTCAACCACGTGACACCGAAGGCAGCTTCCCCCCATTCCGCCAAACCCGCTTTGGTGATCTCCGACGCATCCTGGGGGAGCCCGCGATCGGCCGTGATCGGTCGCCAGTGGCCTGAGCGGCGAACCCCGAAGAGGCACTCGAAGGCTTCGTAGTCTCTGCCCACCAACATCTTCAGCGAGATTGCAGCAACCCAAGCGGTCTCGCCGACATCGAGTCCGGGAGTCCATGTACGGCATTCGATGAATCCGTGGATGTCGGTTCCCATGCCGAGATCTTCTTGTCCGCGCAGAGGCGCTGTCCAACCCTTTGTGATCACGAGGCCGTAGGTGGGTGAGGTAGATGCTCGAGCAGAGCGAGCGGAGTGCGTGCGGGCCGCCAGGCCGTGCCCGCTGCGTGCCCGTTCAGACGGCGATCAATGGGCAGTCACGGGGACTCACGGTCACTCGACCGGCATACGACCAGGTCATCGGTTTCCCTGCTCAGGGTCCATGATCTTGAAAGAGTTCCCGAGCTGACAGCGCGGGTTCGATTCCCGTCACCCGCTCCAGCGTTCGTGTAACAGTGTTCAGTCCCACCGCTCAGCGGTGATCACTGAGGGCTTGCGTCTTTAAGGAGTTCGGTCTCGACGACGCCGTCAAGCGCCCGGTGGAGTTTTGCGTCGGTGGTCAGCAGCGGAATCTCTCGATCGAGAGCAAGCTGTGCGAAGACAGCGTCATACATGCGCAACGTCAACCGCACCGCCAGGGCGGCGGCCTGCTCCAGCCGGTCGGCGTCCACGGGATAGACCCGGACGCCGAGCTCGTCAATGATCCGAACGGCCGCAATGAACTCATCTGCGGACAGCCGACCCGCGAGCAGGCCCTTCTTTCGCAGCACTCCGGCAACCTCAATCCGCGCGAAGTCCGCTGTCTCCAGCTTTACCCGGTCGTGCAGGAAGTCATCCCGGATCTGGCGGGCGTGCTCGTAGCCAGGTTGATCGACGAACCACCGTAGGAACACACCGGTGTCCACGACGTACGCGTCAGCCACGTGCGCCTTCCCGGAGACGGTCCAGTTCCTCGTCGACATCCGTCACACCGCGCATCCGCTCCTGAACCCGTTCCATAATGGCCAGCGCTCGCTCACGCCGACCAGCCGTCTCAAGGTTCTCGCGGACAAGTGCGAGAACCGGCTGGACACGGTCATCCGGAAGCCGATCGACCAGAGCATGCAACTCTTCACGCATCGCGCTCATGCTCGCAGTCTATGCCTCGCCAGGCTCGCCTCCCTGGCCATTTGTGTAGGGCGAGGCAGACCGGTGGCGTGCCCGTTGTGTGCCCGTTCGCAGAGCGATCTACGGAGGCTCAGGGGGACTCACGGTCACTTGACCGGCATATGGCCAGGTCAGCGTTTCCCCAGCTCAGAGCTCATGGTCTCGAAAGAGTTCCCAAGCTGACAGCGCGGGTTCGATTCCCGTCACCCGCTCCAAGCATGAGGCTGAACTCAGAGAACCGCCCTCGATCGGCCTAGCATTGATCTGTGCATAGCGCCCAGGTCGACGCCGAAGGCATTTGGTCCTTCCTCGGGACGAGCCTGCGACATCTCGCGCAGTCCGCAGGTGAGCAGCTTGAGTGGATCGGACCGGCGAGCATCGATGAACTGGCGCTCGACTTCGACGCGGTCTATCCCGCCGCATGGCCGTGCCGGGACGCGGGATGGATCTCCGAGGAACTCGACAGCACACTCGGCTATATAGACCGAAAGTTGATGAGCCTCACTGACGACGGTCCTTTAGCATGGACTCAAGAGGCCCTGCGCTCCCACCCTCACTGGGAAGAGATCAGAGGACTCGCTTCCCACGCTCTCGCCCACATGCCAGTGGAGCCGTGGAACAACTCACGTTGATCATGGGAATCATGGACTCTCTCCATCCAAGGCGTGCCCGTTGCATGCCCGTTCCCCCGGTGGTCAGCGGGGAGTCACGGGAACTCACGGTCGCTCGACCGGCATATGCCCAGGTCGGCGTTTCCCCTGCTCAGAGGACATGATCCTGAAAGACTTCCCAAGCTGACAGCGCGGGTTCGATTCCCGTCACCCTGCTCCCATGCTAAAGGTCCAGGTCCGGGACATGATCCCAAACATAGTGCCTTGATCGTTCTTGGCTCAGAACGCTCGGAGGAGTCCGCCTGGCCTTGACCGAGAGGGGTTACAGAGCCAAGGCGTGCTGGAGCGCCCGGCCGACGTCCATCATTGTGGGCATCGACAGCGCCCCTAGATCGGCGACGATCTGGTCTCGGTACAGGGGGCCGAGGTCGTCGCAGTTGACGTAGCCAGCGAGCGGGTCACCAGCGCGCAGGGCGGCCCAGGATGGCAGATCGCGGCGGGTGGTGGTGATCCGTGCTACCAGGCAATCATCGATGGCGTTGTTGCGGGCATTGTTGGAGACCACGAGCCATGGCTTGAGCCCGAAACCGAGATCGGCTCGATAGATCCGGCCGCGGACGGGGACGATGTTGGGGGCAGCGTTCACGCTCGCGTTCCACCATCCATCATGTTGCCGCGGTCCCAGCCACGGCGGGCGGTGCGGTAAGCGCGGTCCTCGTCGTCCATCTCGGCCGCCCACGCCGCATACCCGGTGGTTGCCACCTGCTGAGTGACGGCATCCCGTCCTGCGCGGACCAACGCGGCGAGGATCTCGGCATCTGAGGCGCTGGCGTTCAACTCCTGGCCGGTGAGCTGCGCCAGGGCCTGGCGCTCGGGGCTGACAGGAGCGTGCATGCGCTCCAGAGTGGTGACATCCTCAGGTCCCATCGGGACGCTCTTGCGAACACTCATGCAGCCAAGTGTACAGCAGAGAGTGCAACAAAGGATGCTGCAAACTATGTTGCATGAATGTAGGAGCGTTGGAACGTCCTCGTGGCAGAGCCATCGCACGCGCCACTTGCCGCGCTCGCATAGAGGCCAGGTCGGCGAGGTGGTGGCGGGCCGCGCACGCCTATCGATCCTCACCATTGAGCGAGGGGCGCTCCGGCTCCGGGATGATCGCTGTACCCTGTGCCAGGTCGTAGACGGCTGAGGCGGAATCCTGATCATCCCGCCCACCATCAACCCGGCAGGCGGTCAGCGTGCGAGCGTTACGCAGGAAACCCCAGGTCACGGGCTGATCGTCATGCCATTAGCGTGCCATTAAGGGCGGTAACGAGGGGTCAACCACGGTCACTCACGACCGGCCTCAGACCCAGGTCAACGCCCCTACGAGGCAAGATCCCTGCAATTCCCAAGCTGACAGCGCGGGTTCGATTCCCGTCACCCGCTCCACAAGCAAGGCCTTCGAAGTGGGGCGCTTCGCGCTCAAGAACTCAGACTGTGCCCAGTGGGGGCGCGGCCCCCACACCCCGCTCAACTGCATCGCCTTCGCCCATGGGCGCTTCGCGCCGATCAAGCTCAGACTGTGTCTATTGGGGCTTCGCCCCAAACCCCAAACGAGGGGCTGCCGCCCCTCGAGCTCCCCGATCGCTGGGCCCGCAGGGAGTAGTTTCTTTGTCGACCTGAGTTCGGATCGTAAAGGCTGGATGGCCGTTGACATCGATCGAAAGGAAACTCAAGCCTCTGGTCGAGGTCCGTATGCCACGTCTGATGGCGATCGTCGACGTGAACATGGTGACCGCAGCCAAGCTGCTGGGCGAGGTCGGCGACATCACCCGGTCTCCGCCGCTCAGCTGCGTTCGCCCCGTACAACGGCACTGCCATCGATCCCGGTCTGGAGCGGAAACGACGACCGCCGCCGGCTCAACCGCAGCGGAATCCGCTAGCTCAACATCACCCTGCACTGCATTCCCATCACCCAGGCCCGCTGCCACGAAGGCGTCCGAGCACTGCTGAAACGGCGCCAGGAAACCACCCGAGACACCACCAAAGCCAGCTTCCGCGTCCTGAAACGGCACCTGTCAGACGTGATCTACCGCGCCCTCATCGCCGACCACCACAGCCACAACATCGAGGAATCACACCATCAGTGGCCCACCCCTTGCACATAGGAGCGTGTCAGGGGCAGCAGGTGGTTACGCCGGTGCGCGGGACAAGTCTTCCGTTCCGAGAACGTGACATGAAAAGCAGCGCTGATGATCCGAACCGGGATGTAGGAGTCGATGGTGCGCAGGAGGTCGCAGCAGGAACCGCCACCGAGCGACGCTGAGACTGCAGAGCACATGCGGAACCTGGCCGAGCTTTTCGTTGAGCACACGCGCGAGGACGGCTACTCCTTCGACTGGGACCCGGCGTTCATCCACCATCTCGACAACTACTGCACTGATTTTGCCGCCTCGAAGCCACCTCCTGAGGTCATCCACAGCGTCATCATGGGTGCAGGGGCGTATCTGGGCGAGATGATCGTCCGAAACGGCAGCTGGACATGGGTGTACTGCATGGTCCAGAACGCCGCCGCCGTGGAGAACTCTGAGCAGCTTCGAGGTTATCCGCATAGCAAGGTCGCCAAGCGGATCCACAACGGGAGCGAGCACGACCTTGAGGCGTTCTTCAAGTACGCCGTGACAGGAGAGACGCCACGCGGGACAACTGCCCGTGTCATCAAGCCTTCATGGTGGCAACGACTGACGTCGAGAGCCTGATCGTCCTGCCATCAGGTCTCCAATCAGCCGGCCGGGCGAGCACGCCAAGCGGGTCGTCGGGCGAGGAAACGTTCGGCACGGTGGGGGACTATCTGACTGCGCAACAGACGTCCCCCACCAACCGAGACGCGACGACCACGGGCACCCGGTATAAGCCCACTGTCGCGCCTGCTTTATCGAGCCCCACCGTCGAGCAGAGCCAGCCAGACACGTTGTGCGTCGCTGAACCGCCATCGGTAGGTCTCATGGCTTCGCACCGACACGCGGCTTTGCTGAGTTCTGCGGATGTATGCCTGACCGGCTGCGTGGCAGAGCTCGTACACCGTGTCCACGCAGTCGCAGGTCCAGGCGGCCACGCGGACCCGGTCCTCCGCCTTGAAGGGCTCTCGCCAGACCAGGCGCATGTGATCCGGACGGGGAGGGGCGACATGGAAGCTGAGGCAGTCGGCAATCAGGCTCACGACAGTGCCCCTGCCTTGCCGGTCCCGTTGCATCGCCAGCAGTCATCTCGGTGCCGCTCACCGGAAGAGGCGTCAGCAGAGTTCTCGGCCGCCACCAGGACGCGGCGCAGGCTCACGTACTTCCAGCCCCGCCCCGAGCAGGAAACACATCGCGCAGTCATGCAACGAGGATTGCCCGAGGCCCTGTCACGTCTCGATCGCTCCCAAGTACCGTCTGTGATCGACTGGTCTCTGTTCGTCTCCTCTTTGTCTCGTCCTCGCTCGTCTCTGTCGCTAACCTGGGCCCATATGGCACCCCAGCCCGAGGCGCGGATCATGACTGACCAGCCGATCTTGTTGAAGACGCTCCTGACGCAACGCCACTGGCAGACATACAGCACGTTCTGTAAGGAGTACGACAAGGCGGCCAAGAAGGTGGACCCCTCGTTGCAGGGCGGTTGGCGCGCTGGCAGCATCGAGATGGAGGGGAGACACCATGGACTTCGATCGGATCACTGTCGAGCTTGACAAGCTCGAAGGCAAACCGACCATCCGAGGGTTGCGCATCACCGTGGAGACGGTGGTACGGCTCGTCGCGGCTGGGTGGACCTTTGATGAGATCTTGTCGGACTACCCCGACCTCGAACGCGAGGACATCAAGCAGGGGCTGGAATATGCAGCGGCCTCCACGAACGTCCACTTCTACCGCCTCCGAGAGCCGGCCTGAACCTTCTGATCGATGAGAACCTCTCCCCGCGCGTCGCTGAACTGCTAGCGAAGGCCAGTCACGAGGGCCAGTCCCGGCCGCCGGCAGCTCTGGCCGCGCTGAAGCGAAGTGTGCCCCGCTAGCGCACAGTGCCCTATGGTCTCACCGATGTTCGGACTCATCGAGCAGGCGTGTCTTGCGCCATACACCGTCAACGCAGCGCCCCTCAGCCTCGACCCAATGACCGCTTTCGCACGTCGTATAGATCGCGAAGCGTTCCGGCAGCACAGCAGTTGCCTCATCTTCAGGAAGCTCATAGCCCGCTCCGGTAGGCACGACCGGGTGCCGAAACCCCTGATCGAACACCCCCACCTGCGCCATTATGACTCGACCTACTCACACAAAGCCTCCGGCGGGGGCGCCCCGACTCCGGGATGATCGCCGTACCAGGGAGCAACCGTAGGCGGCTGAGGTGTAAGCCTGATCATCCCGCCCGCCATCGACCCGGGACAGGCCGCTGCCACGCCCGCTCAGAGCACTCGGCCGGAGAGCAGTGACACCCGCATGGCGCCTGTCTCGTCGCGTGGCAAGGGGTGGGTCTCGAGGACTTCCGTCTTGGCCTGCGTGGTGGTGGCTCGGATGAATGCCTCGCTGCTGGCGTAGCAGAGTTCATAGATCGTGTCGCGGCAGGAGCAGGTCCAGGCGATCGCTCGGACTCGTCCGCTCGACCATGCCGGTAGCCAGTCCAGCCGGTGGACGTCCCGCTTCGGAGGGCTGTGGAACGGTCGCGATCTTGTCCAGATAGGCCGCCAGCCTGATCCAGACTGGCGGCCATGAAATCTCCAGACTGATGGTCACTTAGAGGGGATCTCCCATCCCTCTGACGATCTTTTCCGGGGGGTTAGAGGTGGGCTGTCAACCTCGGCGGTTTGATGCGGACGAGTCCAGTTCGTCTGCTCGGCGGAGGTCCTTGGGGCGGCCTATGGCGCGTCGCATCTGGATCAGGTCTTTTCGGGAGACGTAGTGAACTTCCAAGCCGCCCGGGTCGACTGCGGTGATCGCTCGGTCGAGGAACTCTCGGACGTTTAGGTTCCCCCAGGGGAGCGCCGGGGTGCAGCAGTCGCCGCTGGCTCCGGGCGAGGTGAACTGCACTTTGGGGCGGAGAAAGGAATCCGGGTGAGTGGCTAGGGGTTTGCCGGCTTCGTCGGCGAGTTGGGCGTTGACGGAGATGAAGGCGGCCGCCAGGGCTGGGGCATGGCCGGGGGTGCCGTCCCAGAGCAGGTCTAGATCGCCGGTCAGTTCTGCGGATCCATGCATGATGCCGGCAACTTGCCCGATCACTACGGCCTGGACCCCGTTGTAGTGGAGGGCTTCAAGCAGAGGGAATGGGTCGAACCCGAGGGCACGTCTGTGGCGATCGTGCCGACGTCGTCGTCGGCGTGCTGGTGGCCCAGGCCGGTGGTTTCCCGAGTTAGGGCTAGTTCACGGGTGCGTTGTGCGGCGATGCGGGTCGTTCGAGTGGTTCGTCGATCATCTGATTCATGCAACACCGGCTGTGCTCCTGGCGCACTCGAATTTCTTAAGGTCTGGCCGGGGCGGTCAGGTCAGGGGCACGACGCCTTTGCCGACGAGGGCTTCGGCCAGGCGGTGGTCTCGTAGCTGACCGGGAGCAGACTGATGTCGTCGACCACGATGATGTCGGATCGGCAGATCTTGGCGATGGTACGGGCGACGGAACTGTCGGCCTTGGCGCTGCCGATGGTGATGGCCAGGGTTTCCAGGGTGAACCAGGACACCCGCAGGCTGGCGTCGATGGCTTCATGGCAGAGGGCCTACATGAAGTGGGTCTTGCCGGTGCCCGAGGGGCCGGAGATCACGCAGTTTCTCGCGGTGGCCGGCGCACTCCAGGGTGGGCAGCGCGTCCTGGATGGTTGCGGGACAGAGGACAGTTCGCTCTGCCAGGAGTCGAAGGTCTTGCCGTTGGGCAGGTTGGCGTGCCTGCAGCGGCTGTGCGGGTGGCGTTGTCGCAGCCGACGGCTTCCTCGGCGAGCAGGACACGCACCACTTCGGCGTGCGCGTGCGGCCTGGCGGCCGTTCTCGCGCGCGCTTCGGGTGGCTTGAACCTAGGCCTCAAGGCCTTCGAAAGTTGCTACACGCGCGGATCAACCGGATCTACCATCAGCACCACTCGGTCAGCCTCGATGTCGAACCCAAGATCCGGATGGCCGGGAGATCCCTCCGCTGTCATCACCATGGACTTCCCGAGACGCCGTCCGATCACGCAGAAGAAATCCACCAGGATGTCCAACCGTTCCTGCCCCTGCAACTCTCTGAGATCGACGTCGAAGTCGATGGACTCGGTCTGATACATGCGAAAAATCATCAGCACGTCGGGGCTCGGCCAGACTCTCAGCTCAGGTATGCCGCCGGCATAGACAGCCGCGGCCATGTCAGCAGCCGAAGTGAGCTCCAAAGGCTCGCCATCCACCGAGTAGGCGTACTGCCAATCCCGCGCCCGAACGAGATCCAGCAGCACCTGCCAGTCCTCGACAGTCGTCCCCTCTACAACCACGTCAGGCAACGCTCCGTTGACCTCAAGGTCGAAGAGGACCTTCACGTCATCCCAGAGCAGGTCAGGCACAGCAGTCATCATCCCTTAAGAACGCGCCTCCGGCGGGGGACTCGGCTCCGGGATGATCGCCGCGCGTACCCGCTACTCGGGCCGCGCCTATGCGAGATCGCGCACCAGATAAAGCAGCTCACCTCGCTTGTAGGTTTCGACGTGGTCCAGCACCAGGCCCAGCCGTTCGCAGATCCTGAGCGAGGCAGCACTACTAGGTCGAACCGTCGCCCACAGACGTGCGGCTGGCAAGAATGCCACTTCAGCCTGGGTGACACCGGCGGCCTGACGGATCTCGGCGAACTGAACGCCGCGGACGTACAGCATTTTGTTGCCCGTTATGTCTTATGCCACCAGGGCCGCTGCCCCGAGCGCGTGCCCGACAGCCGCCTCGTTGAACGCACGGATCGCCGCAGTCTCCGCCGCCTTCACCCAAGCCAGGCCGAGGATCGAGGGAGGCAACCCCGCGACGGGAACGAAGCTGACGTCCGGGCGCCCGTGGTGAGCCGCCGTCGGAGTGCAGAACAACATGCCGCCCCGGTTGAGCGCCACCTGGGTCAGGCCCTCCTGGCTGGTGGCCACCGTACCGGCCAGGGGAATGGGCCGGCCGGAAGGGGTTACGGATGGTGTCACACGCTCGCGCCACGCGCGCGGAGCCGGGCCGTCCAGGCCGATCAGGGACAGGTCGGCCAGCTCCTCCGCGCCGATACTCGCACGAGCGGCCCACGGGTGGCGCGAGGAGAGGCCGAGCTGGTACGAGACCCGGTTCAGCCCTTCGCTCGTAGCCAGATCGGGCTCGTCCACCGGGAGCAGCGTGAACGCGATGTCCACCTGCTCGACGCGCAACTTGCCAAAAGGGTCGGAGAGCGGGATCTCCACCAGTTCGACCTCGCACCCCGGATACTGGCGCTCGAAGGCGCGCACGCTGCCGATGACGACGTCCGTGGGGGTGGCGAAAAAGCCGAGCCTGATCACGCCTGTCACCTCGCGGGCGGCTGCCTTGGCCCGGCTGACCGCGTTCGCGAGGCCGTCGTAGGAGGGGCGCAGGTCAGCCAGGAAACGTTCGCCCAGGGGTGTGAGGCGCACGCGTCTGCTGGTCCGGTGGAAGAGCCGGCCGCCGAGCCTTGTCTCCAGCGAGCGCATGAGCTGGCTCACCCGGCCAGGTGACAGGTAGAGACGCTCGGCCGTACGCGCGAAGTGCAGCTCCTCGCTGAGCACGACGAAGCACTCCAGCTCCCTGAATTCCATCCCCACCTCCATCTGATCGCTTAGTCCACCTAAACCAAGCCTTCGACTTCCGCCATTGTTCCCGCTGGTGGCCGGCAGAAAGCTGGCATGCATGACCATGACTGATGTTTCCGCCGCCACCCGGGCGCGCTGGCTCGCCGTGTTTTCGGTCGCGGTGGGCACCTTCACCATCGTGACCAGCGAGATGCTGCCCGTTGGCCTGCTGACCTCGATTGCCGCCACCCTCGACGTCTCCGACGGGACGGCCGGGCTGATGATGTCGGCGCCCGGACTGGTCGCCGCCGTCTCCGCCCCCGTGCTGGCGATCACCACCCGACGGCTCGACCGGCGCGTCACGCTACTGGGGCTGATGGCACTGCTGGCGGTGGCCAACCTCGCGGGCGCGTTCGCGCCGAACTACCCCGTCATGCTGGCCGCCCGGGTGCTGACCGGGGTGAGCATCGGCGGGTTCTGGGCCTTCGCGGCCGGACTCGGCCTGCGACTGGTGCCCGAAGGGTCCGTCGGGCGAGCCACGTCGATCATCTTGGCCGGGGTGTCGGTGGCGTCGGTACTGGGGGTGCCCGTGGCGACGTTCATCTCGTCGTTCGCGGGGTGGCGGACCGCGTTCATCGCCATGGGGGTGCTGGCCCTGGCCCTACTCGCGCTGCTGGCTACCACCCTGCCGCCCCTACCCGGCGATCCCCGAGCCCGCGCGTCCGAGCCGTTGCCACACGAGGCCCCGGCTCGCGCGTCGGAGGGGCGGCTCGCATGGCTCTCCGGACCGCTCAAGATCGTCCTCGTCCTGACCGTCCTGATCGTGTCCGGCCACTTCGCGGCCTACACCTACGTCCGGCCGTTCCTGGAGCAGGTCTCGCACGCCGGTCCCGCCCACGTCAGCGCCGCCCTTCTCATGTACGGCGCCGCGGGCGTGGCCGGCAATTTCGCGGCCGGCGCATGGGCGGCCAGGAACCCCAGGCCGGTCCTGGTCACGCTGGCCGTGCTCATGGCGCTCTCCACGGCGGCGCTGCCCCTGATCGGCCTGCCCCTGATCGTGCTCGTGGTGTGGGGCCTGGGCTACGGCGGCGTAGGAGTGACCCTGCAGCTCTGGATCATGCGGTCGGGCGGCGGCGAAATGGGCACGGCGCTCTTCGTCGGCGCCTTCAATGTCTCCATCGCGCTCGGCTCATTCGTCGGCGGCCGGGTCGTGGACGGAGTGTCGATATCCGCGGTGATGTGGGTGGGAGCGGCGCTCGCCGTGGTCAGCGCGGCCGCCGCTGGCATCGCGGGCAGGGGTAGGACGACCGCTTCATGAATGGAACGCGCCTGATCGGGGTGCCGCAGCGGGAGTAGCGCAGGTCGTGCCCGCCGATCAGGTACAGCACGACGATCGCCATGTTGTGGCCGGGCGGGTAGCCAGTTCAGCCGGTGAGCGTCCGGCTTCGGAGGGGCGACGTGCGGGATGACGCAGCCCATGATGATTGCCATCACGCGGCGCTCCTCGAGCACTCAAAGCAAGCGACCTTCGGCGGAGTGACAGCCGCACCCTAGATACGGCGTTCACTGTCGGCGCGGCTCTTACGCAACCACCGCCGGCCCTTCGCGCGGCAGGCCCGGCACCTCTGAGCCCGAGTGAGCATACCGAGATCTTGGCCCCCGCAGCGTCCGCCGGGCGTGCCCGCTGCGTGCCCGTTCGGACAGGGATCAACGAGGAGTCGTGGGAGCTCACGGTCGCTCGACCGGCGTCGGCCCAGGTCAGCACTTCCCCTGTTCAGCTTCTGTGATCTTGGAAGAGTTCCCAAGATGACAGCGTGGGTTCGATTCCCGTCACCCGCTCCACGCTTCAAGACCCAGGTGAAGGATGAATCCCCGATCCGGACCTTGATTTTCAATGGTCGTTTAAGCTGTGCACCCATTACGTGCCCCGGCCTACCGCCGGAATCGGCTAACGCTCGGACCTGCTAGGCCGCTACAAGGCTGATCGATAGATCTCGATAAAACCGTCCGAGGGCTGCAGCGTCGAGAGGTCAGGAACGTCGCATCCGGAACGGGCCGCGACAGCAGGTACGGCCTGCTGAAATCCCTCGATCATCTCGACGATGTCCATGTACTCCCCCGACACGTGACCGACATCCATCCCCACGACTCGCTGCTCATCAGGCGGAAGCAGGGATGCATATAGCCGCACCACGCCGTACCGAACCACCGCGCCGACCCCCGTCACGCCGCCCACCAGAGCCACGCGGCCTCGCTCAGCTCGGCCGGTGGATCACTACAGCCGCTTGAGGCTGAGGGGCGTAGAAACCCTCCACCAGCGCAATCTCATCCGACGAGCAGCACCACAAAAACTTGACCTCCGCGTTCCGCTTGAGCAGATCCACCGTGCAGGCCACGGCCGACACGGTCCGCACCGGAGACGAGCCGACCCACACATCGATGCCCTCACCGTCCCCGCCTTGCGTCCCCGACAAGAAGCCATAATCCAGCGGGTAGATGAAGCTCGACACCTTGGGATGCGGCGTGCCCGCAGGACGATCAATCACAATCTCGGCGTCACCCACGAGAGAGTCGGCCTGCTCCCATAGAGAAAGCCGCGCCCATGCGTCAAAGTCTGGCATGGGCAGACCATAGCCTCCGGCGGAGGTCTTCATCGAACAAAGCCACCAGCCCGGCGTCGAGGCCGAGGTGGACTTCGGGGACGTGTGGATCCGGCTGGCGGGCGAGCTGACCCGGTGCTACCTGTTCGCTTTCCGGCTGTCCTGGTCGGGCAGACCGTGCACAGGATGTTCCTCACCTGTTCCCAAGAGGCGTTCTTCGAGGGGCACGTGCACGCGATGACCGTGCTGGGCGGGCTGCCCACGGGCAAGGTGCGCTACGACAACCTCAAGCCCGCGGTGGCCAAGGTGCTGGGCTTTTCCCGGGCCCGGGTGGAGTCGGAGCGGTGGGTCGCCTTCAGAAGCTGGGCCGGTATCGACGCCTTCTACTGCCGCCCGGGACTGATCGGCGCGCATGAGAAGGGCGGGGTGGAGGGGCAGATCGGCTGGTTCCGCCGCAATCACATGGTGCCTGTCCCTGAAGTGAGCTCGATGAGTGAGCTCAACGCGCTGATCGACCGCTGGGATGTGAAGGATGAGCAGCGCCGGATCCGGATGCGCCCGCAGACCATCGGCGAGCGTTTCGCTCATGAGCAGAGGCTGCTGGCGCCGTTGCCGGTCGAGCCGTTCGAGATCGGCCGGCTGCTGACCCCGCGCGTCAATCTGCACGGGCAGATCAGCGTGCGCACCAACCGCTATTCGGTGCCGATCCGGCTGGCCGGGCACGAGGTGCGGGCCATGTTGTTCGCGTCTCACCTGGTCGTTTACCACAAGGGGGTGGAGGTGGCCCGGCACGAGCGGCTGATCGCCAAGGGCGGGGCCCGGCTGGAGTTGGACCACTACCTGGAGGCGCTGGCGCACAAGCCGGGCGCGCTGCCCGGCGCGACCGCGCTGGAGCAGGCCCGGGCCGCGGGCACGTTCACCGCCGCGCACGAGGCGTGGTGGGCGGCCGCGCGTCGCAAGCACGGGGACGCGGCCGGCACCCGGGCGCTGATCGAGGTGCTGCTGCTGCACCGGCACATGCAGCATCGCCACGTGGTGGCCGGGATCACGGCCGCGCTGACGGTGGGAGCTCTGACCGCTGATGCCGTCGCGCTGGAGGCGCGTAAGGCCGCACAGGCCGACGACGATCCCGTTCCGGGGCCGGTCTCGCCCCGGCCGGAGCGGCTGGCCTGGCTGGATGAGCCCGCGGTGGTGTCGCTGACCACCCGGCGGCTGGCCCAGTTGCCGCCCGATACCCGGCCGCTGCCGTCGGTGGCCGTCTATGACCAGTTGCTGCGCCGCCGACCGGGCGGCCGGCCCGCATCCGAGGGAGAGTCATGACCACCTTTCACCGCCGCGGGCTGACCGAGGAAGCCGCCGAGGCCGCCATCTACCAGGCGTGTCAGAAGCTGCGGCTGCCGACCATGCGCGGCCAGTTCACCGACCTGGCCGGTCAGGCCGCTCGCGAGCAGATGAGCTACCTGGGTTTCCTGGCCGAGCTGCTGATGGCCGAATGCGACTACCGCGCCCGCAAGGCCTCCGACCGGCGGATCAAGATGGCGAACTTCCCCCGGCAAAAATCGCTGCGCGAGTTCGACTTCGACGCCAACCCCCACGTCGACCCGGCCGTCATCAACACGCTGGCCGGCTGCGACTGGGTGCGCAAGCACCTGCCGCTGTGTCTGATCGGCGACTCCGGGACGGGCAAGTCGCACCTGCTCATCGCGCTGGGCACCGAGGCCGCGATGGCCGGGTTCAAGGTCAAGTACATCCTGGCCGCCAAGCTGGTCAACGAGCTGGTCGAGGCCGCCGATGAGAAGGTGCTGACCAAGACCATCGCCCGCTACGGCCGCGTCGATTTACTCTGCCTGGATGAGCTGGGCTACATGGAACTTGATCGTCGCGGAGCCGAACTGCTGTTCCAGGTGTTGACCGAAAGGGAGGAGACCAGCAGTGTTGCAATAGCCTCAAATGAGTCGTTTTCGGGATGGACCAAGACATTCACCGAGCCTAGGCTCTGCGCCGCCATCGTGGACCGGCTCACCTACGGCGGCAACATCATCGAGACCGGCACCGACTCCTACCGGCTCACCCAGACCACTCGCGCCCAGGCCGAAGCCGCCGCCGTGGCGAGCAAGGCCGCCGGCTAACCCCTTCTCGCCTGCCCTTCCTCGACAACGCCCTGGTCCGCCGCTGGGAGGAGCGGGTCAAGATGCAGCGCCCCCGCAGCGAAGCCAGGACGTACGATCTTGACGCGAGACGAGCAGCAGCCATCGTCGGCAGCGTCGAGGAAGAGCACACCACGCTGGCGTCGGCCAGCGACAAGATCGTGTCACTCCGCCTGAAGGGGGACCCGATGGCGGCTGCCGAATCCCCGGAACATGCCGTCGCCGTTCCCCGCTGGCCCCCCTAGAAGCGAAAGGGACGGCTTCACGAACGGGCCGCGAAGCCGTCCCCTGCCATTGCTAGCGCGCCGCCTTGTCCAGAATGGCGGCCACCTCATCAGCCCTGAACACGAACCCCACGTGCGAGGTGTCCAAGGTGTGCACATCGTAGGGGTTGCCGGGCGTCAGGGCGTCCGCTTCGGCGATCACCCTGTCCTGCATGGCCACGGGCAGGGTTCGGTCGCCGGTGAGACGGATGTAGGTGCGGGCGATCGTGCCCCAGGTGTCAGCCTGGACACGGGCGTCGCCCGTCATCACCGCGATCGATTCGTCCGGCTGCAGAATGTTGAGGAAGGCACGGAACTGCTCGTCGCTGACGTCCGCCATGGTCGCGGCCTTAAAGGCGTCGAGCAGCTCCGCGTCCGCGGTGCGGTAGTTGGCCCGGCCGACACCGAGCCGAGCGGGATCGCCGACGTTGAACGCGAACAGCGGGCCCATCAGGTTGTCGGCGAACTCGGGCTCCTGCATGTACTCGAACGGGTTGGCGCGCTGCACGCACGACCAGGCGGAGATGTAGACGAGCCGGCTCACCAGCTCGGGGATAGCGTTGCCCACACCGGAGATGGTCAGGCCGCCGAGGCTGGCCGCCACCAGCACCACGGGCCCGTGCTCGGCCACGCGGCGGACCACGTCGACGACCGCGTCGACGTTGTCCTGCAGGGTGACCCCGGCGAGCTTCGACGGCTCAGCCGCCCACGCGTCGAGGTCCTGCGGGGCCTGGTAGGCGAGCGGGTACTGCGCGTCGAGGCCGTGGCCCGGCAGATCGACGGCGAAGCTGCGGTGGCCGAGCAACGCCAGCTCACGCTGGACCGGAGCCCACATGAAAGAGCTGGTGCCGGAGCCGTGGACCAGCACGAACGTAGGCGACGACGAGTGGTTGGAGTTGGATCGCATGAAGAACAGTCCGTTTCGATGAAAGGCATGGCGAACATGCCTGCGTTGCCGAAGGCGGCGTGCGACTGCCGGATGGGAACGCGGCAGGGCAGGCCGTGAGGCGAAGCTGGCGGTCGGCGGCGGGCGGAACCCGGGTGGTGCACTGGCTGCTTAGCCACGTCACCTGTCTGCGGGAACGCCTCAACTGGCGCTGGTCGCTGAACGACCGGCGCGGGCAGACCGCGTCAGCTGTTACGAAGACGGATGAACTTCTGGATCATGCCTGACACAGTATCAGGGGGTCGGCACCGCACATCGCGACGGGGCCCTCGCTACGCGACCAGGCCGTCATCTACCTGCTGCTCGGCACCGGGCTGCGCCGCGCCGAGCTAGTCGGCCTGAACCTGGACGGCTGCAGCCGGCCCATGCACCCGGCGTGTTGGCCCCCCTCCAAGCCAGCCAATCCCATCTATATCAGTCACCGTTTGATCGCGGATGGTAATTCCGCGTCCCTCTGGGTGCTGCTACTTCTCGCCGACACGCCACGCCCGATCAGCCCTCAAGTGCTGTCCAAACTGACCAGCAAACGCTGCTGCTACTCACCCGCAAAATCAAACAGGCGGACGGCGTGTGCGCATCGCGCGAGAAATACCAGAAACCGAGCTCTGCGCCATGCAGCAGATGGCCGACGTGACCGCGGTCTTCAGCAGCCGCTCTGCCTTCTCCTCCGCCTATCCCGCCTCGACTCTGTTCGACAGCGCGAAGGAGATCAATGCGGCGGGCCTGTCACTCAACGTGCTTTGCCAGGGCTATCCCGATCACCAGCTCAGGCGCCTGCTGGACTCCGGCACTCGGATCCGGTGCCTCTTCCTCGACCCGAAGGGCCAGGCGATCCGCGCGCGCGAGGCAGAAGAGCACTACACAGACCGTACGTTGACAACCCTTACAGCGCTCAACACCACCATGCCGACGAGGTTGCGCGACCGGCTCGACACCGCATCGGCTCAGCGCCGCTGGCGGAGGTGCGGGCCGAGCGGGTGTGGCAGCGGATGAGTAAGCAGCTCGCCGACGAATGGGCCCAGGCCGGACCGCCGGTGGTTCAGGTGGCGGGTCGGGCAGCGAGGCTGGTCCCGGAGCGTGGGCCGGCTCCATCCTGCCAGCGGTAGAGGTCGCGCAGCAGGGAAATCTCGGCGCCGTGATGGATCAGCTCCCTGTTGACGTGCAGAACGATGCCCTCCATGGGAAACCGCTCGGGACCCACCGGGGGCGGATTCTCCAGGTCAGTGTCCGAGAGCTCGCGGACCCCCGCGTTCCATCTCCCATACATCTCATCGAGCTGTTTTAGCGCCTCGTCAGCGGTCCCCGCGTAGGCGAATGTCTGGGAATCGACGTCCTGGCCGCCGAAGTGCCATCCGACTCGATAGCCCAGGCACGAGACGATGATGTGCGCAAGCCGCCAGGCAATCGTGGTCACCGGCGCCGGCACCGGGTCAGGGGACGCGGAGTCCATCGTCCATTCCCCCGAACCTGCTGACATCGGTGCGGACGACGTGCCACGTGGGCGGATGCTCCAGCAGCCGCGCACCGGCTCCCAGAAGTACTCCTCATCGGCAAGACCGTCCAGCCGCGGCCGCAGGTTCTTGTGCCAGTGCCGGTCCAGCTGGTCCGCGAGCCGCTCGCTTCCTGTCATTTCCGCACACTACATACAACGGAGATTTGGCTGCGACCCTCGCACGTTCCGGCAGATCATCCCTGAGTCACCAAGCGTCCTGGACCCGCACCAGCGGGCCCTACAAGCGTGACACTGAGATCATCCCGCCCGCCATCGAGCGGCGCGGGGCGCCGCCGAGCCGCATCAGCCCTGGAAACGATGAACCGCGGGATCACCTGCAACCAGGGGAGCGTTCAAGACATCTTGGGTCAACATGACGCCCGTCAATCGCGCCGCGAGCAGCAGCGCCCCGTCCACCGACGGATGTTTGACCGCTCTCGCCTCGCGCTCGTCCGCGTCTCCCGGCGCGTATGTGGGATCAAAGCCCACGTCCCTCATCACGTCCACGAGACGATCTGGATCGCTCCCAGACCTCCATGCAGGAATCATCGGATTGAACGAGGTAATCAACTCCCCGTCCACGGCGTAGCCGAAGCAGTCGCTGGCGTAATCGTGCCGAAGAACAGACACGGCTTCCGTCTCAACCGAGAGCACCTCCAAGGCGTCGAGCGCGTCCCAGCCAGACTCTTCAACGACGACGATCCAGTCGCCTAAGCGACCAGCCAAGACGGTGTCAGGGAACAACCCTTCATCAATCAGCTCCTCGTACGTGAGCGGTCTGATACTTCTTTCTTCAGCCCCCATGCGCCGCAGCACATCGATTTCGCTTAGCCCTCGCACGAAGGTCAGACACCAGAGATCGCTGAAGCTATGGCCATTGGCGAGCCAGTCGACGTCGGCATAAGCGATCTCCATGTATACGCTCCCGTCTCAAAGCTGTCGCCACCGTTGCGATCAGCCTTGACGATTTTCACCTTGCAGGTTCTTAGCCCTTCACGCCGTCAGCCTCCGGCCTGCACGCTCCGGCTCCGGGATGGTCGCCTCGCGGGCCAGGCGTCTGTGAGTGGCTGAGGTGGAAGCCTGATCATCCCGCGCGCCATGGACCCGGGACAAGCCGCCACCACGCCCGCTCAGTCGGCCGGAGAGCAGTGACACCCACATGGGCCTGTCTCGTCGAGTGGGCAGAGGTGAATTCGGAGTCGAAGCTTATGCGGCCGAGGGCGGAACAGTCCTGATCGACTACGGATGGGGCACGTCAGTGGACGCGGCACCAGGACTCCTGTCGTCGGGCACGACCATGGCGACGGTGCTTTCCAATATCAAGAGCGACGACTTCAGCCTCCTCATCGACGGGGACGTGATCGCCAAGTTCGGCCTGTATGAATACTCCTATCGCTACGGAGAAGTCCCGGAGCACCTCCGTCCCCACCTTCAGGAACTGGGTCTCGACCGTGACGATCCCACCGAGAACCCCGTCCCCAGGGCTCTCGCCTTCGCCTCCCGTGCCACCGGTGTGCGTTTCTCACGCAAGCACTTCGCCCAGGACGCTCTGACCGGCGCAAGCGACCACCTCCAGTGAGGCCCATACCGTTGCCACGCTTCCCCGCTGTCTACTCGACGAACCCAGGGATGTCGGTTCCCGTGCCGGTTCGATTCTCGTCGCCCGCTCTCATCGTCAAAGCCCAGGTAGACCGACGGCTTCGTACCTGGGCCCTGAGGTTGTTGATCTCTGCGTGCCATTAGGCGTCCTATGAGTGCGATTATGACCGCGTGGTTGATGTGACCTTGGATGATTCCGGGGGCGTGGTGAAGCTCCGGACCGAAGCCTGGGAACTCAACATCCGGGCGCCCCTGGCGGATTTGGTGCGCCTCCGCGGGATCAGGGAGGCAGATTGGGATGCACGCCGCTCACTTCCAGTCGGGACCTGCGCTGACGCGCACGTGTTCTGGGTGGCAAACGAGGAGCAAGCGACGATTCTCATCGGCCAGGACGACGAGACATGGGACATCGCGGTTACGGTGCCGCTCGGAACCGTCGACCAGATCGCACGCCTCGCCGAGGAACGCATGTGATGCATTGGTGATCAGCTGACAGGAGCGAGCGAGTCGGACACATCCTCCTCGTCTTCGCGTGCCCGATCAGGTGCTTGTTGATCGCCGACGTGATCACCTTGTCATCGGCAGTGGAAAGCCCTTGATATCCAGACGGTCGTGGCTAAAAGATCCGCGCTAGCATGCGGCGATGGACTGGGGCGCCTTCGAGAAGGCATGGCATGACAGCGGATGCCGCATCCTGAGTGACCTTGCAGCGGCGTGTCCAGGCGAACGACTGTACGGCGCGGCCTTCCGCCTTTTCTACATGGACGACGTCAAGATCCTCCCGCCCGCCCTGGCCGCCAACACTGAGTCATCGGTGCACGAGGACTATGGGTACTCGACACGGTTCGTTCCGCCGGAGTGGCGGTGGGACGTCTTGGACGCCGCAAGCGATGCGATGTCGCCGTGGTATCGCCGTCTCACCGAAGAGTATCTGGCGCCCGCTACCACCGAGCCCGAACAAGGTGCGGCGATGAACGCACTCGAGGCAGCGCACGACACCGCGGTGGCCAACGCCTGCAAAGCGATGACCACGACAGCGCGCCGGGGCGACATTCACGGCTCGTTTCCGCCCGGGTTCGTCGTCGTCATCCTCGAAGGGCAACGCGGGGATGAGGAGGAGGCCGGTCTAATCCGGAAGAGCGTCGACCCGCAGATGCTGCCGACGGCCCCCAAACTGGCCGAATACCTGCGGCAGCTCGAGGAGACGTGAGCCTCGACCTCGCTTTGGTCATTCCAGGAGCACTTCAATCTTCCACGGCGGCACGCATGCCGTTCCGTCTCGCATCAAGCTTCGGACTCGTCCCGCCAAGCAGTCCAGGTCAGCGTTTCGCGCCAGCCGGGTAGCTGGTAGCGCCACATGGTGACAACCTGTGCCAGGATCGGCAGCGTCCGGCATGAAGTGCGAAAGTGCGCATCAGCGCTGCCGTCGCGGTGCTCCAGCCAGTAGGCGCCGTCGTCTCGCAGGTAAGCCTGTATGTAGTACTCATCATTTTCTGCGTCCAAGCGCTCGACCACGAGAAAACGGTTGGACAAGGTCAATCCGCGCAGCAAAGAATTCAGGTCACCAGAGGTTGGGCTCTCCACAGAATCGCCGCGTTCATTAAACGCCCGTACTGTCGCACTCATGGCACACAAGATAACAACCCTCTATGCCTCCGGCAGGGGCGCTCCGGCTCCGGGACGATCAGGGAGCAGGGTGCGCGCGTCGCTCGAGGAATGCCAGGTCACGGGCTGATCGTCCTGCCATTAAGGGGGGTAATGAGGGTCGGCCACGGTTACTCACGACCGGTCACTGGACCGGCATCGGCCCAGGCCGGCGTTTCTTAAGGTCAGCAGCCATGCTCTTGGAAGAGTTCCCAAGTTGATGGCCTCAGCTCGCCGGGCGTGGCAGCTTCGGGTAATGCAAGACCTCCACGAACATGATCCGCCCCTCAACGATGTCAAGGATCAGTTCACCTCTCGGTGGAAGCAGCGGCACGCATCTGTGCCCGGGACCGTACGCTCCGTCCGGCCGCTCGGCCGTATAGAAGCTCTGGCAGAAGTCATCACCGCATCCACACCTCTCATAGAACCGAATGTCCCAGGCGCAGACGGCGAGATCCTCTTCCCCTTCTTCTCTCAGACACGCGATGAGATCGGCGACGAGATCCGGGAACAACTCACGTACGAGGGACCGCTCGATCTTGCTCATGTCACACAGTCTCCAGCCTCCGTGGAGGCGCCATCAAGATAGCGCCTATGCGACGATCCGCACGGGGGGCCACACCGTCGCCATGTCATTTCGACCTCAGAACATGAGGTCGACCGCGCACCCGATCGCCATCAAGGCCATCGTTGCCAGCAGCGGGACGCGAAGCCACTGTGCGACCTTGCCATGGCGTCCTTCCCGGGCGTGCCAGCGTCGCACCAGAATGAGGGCACCGGCCTGGATCGCGACAACGGTTACGAAGCCCCAGACAGGGATCGGCCAGCCGGATGGCGTGGTGAGCAATAAAGCCTGTACGACGAAGGCCGGCGGGCCAAAGAACACCCAAACGATGAATAGCCCTTTCCATTCGATCAACCACGTCCAGAGTGTCAATGCGAAATAGGCCGGCAAACATAAACGCCGTAAGGCTGTCCGCTTCACTCGCATGTCATGATCTTGTCCTTTTTCTGTTTCCAGACAATAGCGTCAAGGTCGCAATCTATGCATCCGGCGGGAGCGTTCCGACTTCGGGAGGATCGCCCGCGGTCGGCCACCGTACACGCTTGGGGGCGATCGTTGCTCAGCATGGCTCACCGGAGAAGAATCGAAGGGTGTTCATTTCTGGCGGCTTCCGCGACACTGATCATGTGATTGACCACTACCGCGATCTCTTCAATCGGTACGGATGGTTGGAGAACTCCCTTTGCTGGACCGTAGTACAACCCCTCGACGAAGAAATAACGGTGGACGATCTTCTGTGGCGGCTGAACGGCGGCCGCGATCCTGAGCAACGCACGGTGGCATATCCCATCGAGATGGCCGCGGAGGAGGGCGGGCCTGTTCTCTTCGTCTACGAGGGTGAAGGAGCCTGGGGTTTCCTGGAGTTCACCTATGGCTACGCCACGCCTGACCATATTCTCACCGAACTCAGCAAGGGGTCACGCGTGTGGATGACGACGTGGCACTTCAACGGTGGTTACACGATGCTCTACGCGGCCGACGGCAAGATCAGGGCGCGGATGCGTAACTTCATTTTCGCCGAGCATGATGCCCCACAGGGCGATCCAGGCGTCCTGGCCGACTTCCAGGCCATGCTGAACAGCCTCGGCCCAGAGGACTATTGCGGCAAGCTCAGCGCTTCGTTCGCTTTCATCGAGGCGTCCACCGGCATGGGCCTTGAGAGTGAGTGGCTGGACGTGGAAGAAGCGTCCGTCATCATCCTCGACAACTCCGGTGCCTGACTCGTGGCCATCGCTGTCAGTTCAGGTCGACGATCGGCGCGCTGGCTGTTCGAGGAGGTGTGTCAGTCGCCCCGATAGAGGGCGGTGAGCAGTTCGATCGCCGCCTGGGTCGCGGGAGGCGGGTCGTCTCGCCACCAAGTGAGGCGTACGGCGATGGGCTCGGCGTCCCGGACCGGCCGGTAGACGACGCCGGGCCGGGGGTACTGGTGCGCGGTGGACTCCGCCGTCATGCCGACACAGCGTCCACTGGAGATCACGGTCAGCCAGTCGTCGAGCTCATGGGTCTCCTCCGTCGCCGGACGCGAGCCGGGCGGCCACAGCTCGGGTGTGGTGCTGCCGGTCCGCCGGTCGATCAGGAGAATGCGCTGGCTGAGGTCGGCGAGACGCAGCGACCGGCGTACGGCCAGGGGATCCTCGGCGGACAGGGCGCACAGGCGCCGCTCCAGGCCGATGATGGCCCCCTCGAAGCGGCGGTCGTCCAGGGGATTACGGATGACGGACAGATCGGAGACGCCCTCCGCCAGGCCGGCGGTCGCGGAGTTGACGCGTACCAGGTGCAGATCCGTTCCGGGGTGCATCTCGGCCCAGCGGCGCTGGAACGCGGGCGTGTGGCGGCCGATCGCCGACCAGGCGTAGCCGATCCGCAGGATGCTGTTGCCCGAGGTGGCCTCCTGGACCAGGTGGTGTACCTCACTGAGTACCCGCCTGGCCTGGGCGACCACCCGCAGCCCGGTCGTGGTCGGTGTCACCTCGCGTGAGGTACGCCTGAGCAGCCGCACCCCCAGGGCGCGTTCGAGCGAGGCCAGGGTCCGGGACACCGCCGCCTGGGATACGCCCAGAGTGATGGCGGCGTCGGTGAAGGTGCCCTCGTCGACGATGGCGACGAGGCACCGCAGCTGCCGCAGCTCCACATCATCCATGACTCAAGTGTATAGATCCCGCGATGAACGCATTTTGTGCAAACATCACCAGGTCCCACCATCTAGTCATGCGAAGCGCATCTAACACGTTGGTCCCAGCGCCCTCCAGGAGGCGGTTGGCCGGCGTGGTCACGATGGCCGGCAGCAGCCTGTCGAACCAGGTCGGCGCCGCGATCGGCGCGCTTGCCTTTCCCGTCCTTGGGCCGGTGGGCGTCGTCGCGGTCCGCCAGTACGTCGCCGCGTTCGTCCTGCTCGCCGTCGGCCGCCCTCGCCTGCGGGACTTCACCTGGGCGCAGTGGCGGCCGGTGCTGGGGCTCGCCGTGGTGTTCGCGACCATGAACCTGTCCCTCTACACCGCCATCGACCGCATCGGCCTCGGCCTGGCGGTCACGCTGGAGTTCCTCGGCCCGCTCACGATCGCCCTCGCCGCCACCCGTCGCCGCGTCGACGCCTTCTGCGCGGTGATCGCCGCGGTCGGCGTCGTCGTACTGATGCGCCCCCAGCCCTCGGCCGACTACGTGGGGATGGGCCTGGCCCTGCTGGCCGCGTGCTGCTGGGCGTCGTACATCCTCCTCAACCGCACCGTCGGCCGCCGCATCCCGGGCGCGCAGGGCACCGCCACGGCGGCCGGGATCTCCGCGCTGATGTTCCTGCCGGTCGGCATCATCCTCGTCCTGCGCCAGCCGCCGACCGCCGCGGCCGTCGGCTGTGCCGTCGCGGCCGGTGTGCTCTCCTCGGCGGTGCCCTACCTCGCCGACGTGTTCACGCTGCGCCGCGTACCGGCCCAGGCGTTCGGGCTCTTCATGAGCGTCAACCCGCTCCTGGCCGCCCTCGTCGGCTGGATCGGCCTGGACCAGAACCTGGGCTTGACGGAATGGGCGAGCATCGGCGCCATCGTGGCCGCCAATACTCTCAGCATCCTCGTACGGCGAGGCTGACCGGCGTTCGCGTAGCGTGATCCAGATGGTCACTCTTCAGGGGAAGGAGTCACGGTGCGTATCGCCATACCGTTGTTCGATCGGTTCACAGCGCTGGACGCGGTCGGCCCGTACGAGGTGCTGAAGTTCCTTCCCGATGCTGAGATCGTCTTCGTGGCCGCGGCGTCCGGGCCCATCCGGGACGTGCCAAAGTGGCTGGCCATCACTGCTGACGCTACGTTCGCCGAGGTTGACTCGTGCGACGTGCTCTTGGTGCCTGGAGGCCCGGGTAGCAGGGAACTGCTGGACAACCGCACGCTTCTGGACTGGATCGGCCGCATGCACGAGGGGAGTTCCTGGACGACCTCGGTGTGCACCGGCTCGTTGTTGCTGGCCGCGGCCGGGCTGCTCAGGGGGCTGCCTGCGACAACTCATTGGGGAGCGGTCGACGTGCTGGAGTCGTTCGGCGCGATCTACACCTCCGAAAGGGTGGTGTTTCACGGCAGGATCGTGACCGCCGCCGGTGTCTCCTCCGGTATCGACATGGCGCTGGCGCTAGTGGCGCGCATCGCTGACCAGACAACCGCGGAGGCTGTGCAACTCGCCATCGAGTACGACCCCCAACCGCCCTTCGACGCAGGCTCGCCGGCGAAGGCGCCTCAGGCCGCCAAAGACCTGCTCGCTCGGGGAATCCGCTGACCGCGAGCGAAGGGGTTCGGCCCCGGACGTACGGGCGTCCGGGGCCGGTCAATGGCGAGAGCGCCGTCAGGAGAGGCGCTGGATGGTCCACATGTTCTGGCTGATCCGGGACGGGTGACCACAGCTCGTCGGATCCCACTGGGTGTTGATGGTGACCCAGCCGACGGGCAACTGGTTGGAGCAGACGGTCATGATCGCGCCGACGGGCTGGTCGTAGTAGGACGCGATGTTCCACACGTTGTACGTGATCCTCGACGGATTTCCGCAGCGCGTCGGATCCCAGAAGTCGTTCGTCTTGACCCAGCCGGTCGGCAGGCTGCTGGCGCAGACTGTGTTGACGGCCGCGCCGGCCGGGCTGACAGGTAGGAACACGAGCGCGATCAGCGCGCTCAAGACCACGCTGAGGAACTTGAGGCTTTTCACGGACTTACCCCCTTCGACTCGACCTCCGCCGGGATGGCGGCTGGCTTGATCACCATTCGCCTTGAGTGGCGCGCTGGATCAGATCCGCTGTGAGTCGGTATGACGCCTCGGGTCGCGGCGACGCGACAGCGGAGGGACACGGGGCGACGACGCAGCCGCCAGCGACCCGCAAGTCCGTGCGTGTTCCCGCGTCACGGCACCGCGATCTCCTTCACGATCCGCCGCAGGTCACGCTCGGGCGAGGTCACCACGATGGCCAGGCCGAACTCGGGCGTCCAGACGAACGTCCGAGTGGTCGTGGAGGCTCCCTGGCCGAGCAGGTTCCCGGACAGCCCGGCGATGGTCGTCGGCTTGGCCTTGCCGCTGGACAGGCTGTTCCACCAGTCCTGGCTTGACATCCCCGACCCGCGCTGGACGGAGACCGTGACCGTGTCATCGCCGTTTCGGCCGGTCCATCGCCGGGTTGTGGTGCGCCAGCCAGTTGCGAGGGCGGTCCGCACGGGACCCGGTCGCAGCTTCGGATCGTCGACGGAGACCCCGATGCCGTCGACGGACTGGCTCCGGCCGTCAGGAATTGCCTGGATGCCCTCGGCGATCCGTTTCAGCTCGCTCTCCGGCAGGTGATCCGCTCTGACTCGTACGCCGATGCCCGGCTTGACCAGCCACAACATGACCCGGCCCGCCTGCCCGGTGGCGCCCGCGTAGGCCGGCAGATCGTGCACAGATGCCGGACGCGTCTCGGTCAGCGGCTCCTCCGGCGGCACGGCCGCGCGTAGCTTGTCCAGCGTCGCCGCGTCCCGGCCGTACACGACCTCGACCAGGACGCGCCGGCCGGAGTCGCCCTGCCAGAGCCGGTTCAGCGCGGCACCGTAGGTGTCCGCCGTTCCCGCGATCCACATGCCGGCCGGCATGTACGTGATGCCGAGTCCGGCGAAGGCGGAATCCCAGCCGGTCACTCGCAGCCCGCCGGCGATCCGGTCGCGCTCACCCTTCAAGCCGGCCGAGACCGTGACCTTCAGCAGGAGGCGGTGGTCGGCGACCCACATGCTGGCGGTGCCGTCGTCTGACAGCACGGGATCGCCGCTCCGCCGTGGCTCGACAGGGCTGCGGAAGACGTTCAGGGAGAGGATGTCCATCCCGTCGCGCATGATCTCGTCGGTGCGGAAGACCGAGACCTGGACGAAAGCGCCGCCCGCCTCCCATCTCAGCGCCTCACCGCGCAGCCGGACCTGCCCCGCCTGATCCGTCTCCTGGGTGCGCAGCCGTCGCGGGGCATCGAACCCCTTGGGCAGGTAACGGACCTGTACCCCCGCAACCTCCGGAGAGGTGACGACGGGGTCATACCGGGTGACAACGTACGGCGACACGATGCCGATCGCAATCAGCACGGCGGCAACGGCCGTGGCCACACTCGTCGCGATCCTGCGCCGCCTTCTGCGTACCGCCACCCGGGCCGCCACCCGTATGGCGAGCTCCGGCGCCGCCTGCACCGGCCGAGCCGCGTCGATCATCCCCTGACGAAGGCGTTCCTCAATAGCGCGCAATGTTCGCCACCTCCTCGCCCAGCACCGTCCGGAGGCGCTTGAGCGCCTTGAACGCCTGGCTCTTCACCGTGCCGACAGAGCAGCCGAGCACCCTCGCGACCTGCGCCTCGGTCATGTCCTCCCAGAACCTGAGCACGACCACCGCCCGCTGACGGGGCGGCAACCTCCGCAACCCCTCCATGACGACGTGCCGCAACTCGATGTCCACATGCGCGGCCGGGAGATCTGGAGGGGTGTGGGTCGGGATGAACCGCACGATCGCCAGCCGCCGCGCCCGGCTGATCGCCAGATTGACGATGATCCGCCGGATGTAGGGCTCGGGGTCACCGGCCCGGCACAGTTTCTCCCAGCGCATGCACGCTCGCTCCAGCGCGGTCTGCAACACGTCCTCGGCCTCACTGAGCGAACCGCAGGTCAGGTACGCCGTACGTAACAGGCTCGTGCTACGGGCGGCCACGAACTCCGTGAACCCACCCATATACGGCGTCACTTAACGCCCTCCACAATCATGCCCTCCTACACGCACGGCCCCCGACGATAGTTGCCTCGGTCGTACCGGGTCCCCGGATGCTTGCCGCGAGGCGCTACGCGTCTTAGGCGACCACGACTTCCAAAACCACCACTGGCGATCAGAGCAGGGATGGCCGGACCTCACCGCTGCCGTGCACTGGTTGATCGACGACACATTCATCGACCAAATGGGGGTGCGTGCATTGATCCCCTACCTCTTCTGCGATGAGCACGAAGCCGACCTCGTACAGACTGCGGTTGATGCCCTCCTGCACGTACTCGATGACCTCGGCCCTACCGCTCCAGACAACGCCTATCTCGCCCATCCCGGATGGATCAACGTCCTGAATTCGGCTGGCGCGGCCTACCTGGCCTTGTCCGCCGGCAAGTGCACCTCGTGAGGAACCGACGGTGAACCTCTGTGGGACCCGGAAGAGCTTGGAGCCGACACACTTCGACTTGAGCGCTCAGATGGGCAGGGTCGCGGTCAGCGGTGCGCCGATCTGGATGTGGAAGTACGCCACGAGGTCGTCTCCCTTGGCGGCTCCGAGATCCGCGTCGATGAGCACGATCGTTCCGGCCACGATGCCGGTGAAGCTGATGCCGGATCGCCGAGACTGCTCGATGCGTTCGGTGACCGGGCCGCGAACCGCCTCGGTGAGGAAGGCGAGGCCGTGCGGGAACTCCTCGCTGAGCAGATGTCGTTGCCGCCCTGCCTCGATCAGGCTGCCGATGCCGAACCGCACCGAGACGATCTGGTCCTCGCGGAGGCTGACGTTGAAGTAGCCGTTCGACTGGGGGCGATTGCAGTTCTGCTGGGGTGGATAGAAGCAGTCGTAACCACCGGCCCGAAGATCGTCCGCTCATCGTGGTCGCGTAGTGCTCGGCGCCGAACGGCCAGCGCCGCACCGGGTTGTCGCGGGCGGTGACAACGAGCCCGTCAAGCCAGGAATAGCTGTAGTCCGCATGCGTGTCGCGCCATGCGGTCCGAGGAACCTCGTCGTGATGGTGGCTCGGCCGATGGGGTGCAGCCGGTCAGCGCGAGCGGGCCGAGGATGATGATCATCGAGGCGATCATGATCGTGCGAAGGGCAGGCCAACGCCGGCGTGCGGCCATGGGGTACGGACGGGACACGGGGCTCATCGAAGCCGCTGGACCACTGATTCGGCGACTTTCAGGCCGGCGTCGCGGTGGTTGAGCTGACCGGCCCGGCGGGCCTGGGCTGGGATCGACACCATCAGTACGCGGCCGGACTAGAAGGAGCCGCGTTCGACGGGGGGTCCAGCAGGGCGGTCGCCGCGCCGTGGATCTTCCTCAGTGCGTTGAGCAGATGTTCGCGCTCGGCCTCGGTGAGGTCGGCGGTGACCTGCTCTTCGAGCAGCCGGCGTTCCCTCTCGATGGGAGCTTGCAGGGCGCGCCCGGCGTCGGTGAGCCACAGCCGGACCAGCCGGTTGTCCCGGTTGTCGCGGCGCCGGGTGAGCAGGCCGGCCGTGGTCATCCGGGTGGCCGCCTTGACCACGTTGGGGGTGGTGACGTTCAGCGCGGCGGCGACCTCGCCCGGGGTGCGGCCGTCCTGCCGCCACAGCACCGCAAGCAGGTGATCTTGCCCCAGGTGCAGCCCGTGGCGCCGCACGGCTGTCTCGGCCGCCGCCCGCAGCGCTTTGGACGCCTTGCTGTGCAGGTCCAGGAACTCGGGCACGTCGAGGCCTCCGATGATGTCGCGGTGCGATTGACATCCAGATCATGTACCGGTTAACGTTCTGCCGAATCATTAACCGGTACACGATCTAGGAGTCCTCATGATACTGGTCACCGGTGCCACCGGGAACGTCGGCCGTGAGCTCGTCCGCGAGCTGGACGAGAGCGGCGCGCCCTTCCGCATCATGGTCCGCGACCCCGCCCGCGCGGCCACCTTGCCCGAGCGGGCCGAACGGGTCGTGGCGGACCTGAGCGAGCCGGCGACGCTGCCGCCCGCCTTCGCCGGAGTCGACCGGCTGTTTCTGCTCACCCCCGGCATCGGCCTCGACCACACCAGGCACGCCATTGCCGCCGCCCAGGCCGCCGGGGTGCGCCACATCGTGCACCTGTCCTCGTTCAACGTGCTCGGCGACCCCATGCCCGCCATGGGCCGCTGGCACCACGAGCGCGAGCAGGCCATCCGCGCCTCCGGCATCCCGGCCACGTTCCTGCGGCCCGGCGGCTTCATGACCAACGCTTTCGACTGGCTGCCCACCATCCGCGAGGGGGGCTATGTCCTCGATCCGGTCGGCCCCGGCCGATACGCGCCGATCGACCCCGCCGACATCGCCGCCATAGCCGCCCTGGTCCTGACCGGTGATGGCCACCAAGGGCAGGAGTATGTCATCACCGGCGAGGAACTGTTCACCATCACCGAACAGGTCAAGATCCTTGCCGCGGCGGCCGACCGGGACATCGCGATCCGGCCGGTGACCACCGCGGAGGAGGCCGTAGCCTCCCGATTCCCCAACGGGGCACCTCCGGCGCTGGCCGAGGCCGTCACCGAGGGGTTCCACCTCATGCGCGCCGACACCGCCGGATTCCGCACCAACACCGTGGAGCAGCTGCTCGGGCGCAAGCCCCGCACCTTCGCCGCCTGGTGCGCACGCAATGCCGACGCCTTCAGGACCACCTGATCGGCATGGAGCCGCAGTAGTCGCGAGAAGTCATGAAGCCGTAGTGGCCGGGAGAAGTCATGAAGCCGTAGTAGCCGGGAGAAGCGCAGGAGCAGCACGCCGGCCTAGGCAAGCCCCTCAAGCTGCCGTACGACCTGCTCTGTCTTCTCATCAGCCGGGTCCACCCGCCGGATCAGGGAGCTGCCTCCCCAGGCGGGCGAGGGGAGACAGGGCCATGAACACCGGAGACAGGGCCAGCGCGACCGCGGTCAGCAGCAGACTCGTTCGCAGCCCCAGCGCGCCGGCCAGATAGCCGCCGAGAAGCGACCCGAGCGGGGTCAGGCCCATGCCGACGAAGTTGAGTGTCGCGACGACTCGGCCCTGGATCGGGATGGGGGTGATGGCCTGGCGCACTGTCACGACGGTGACGTCGACCACCTGGCTGAAGACCCCGAACAGGAAGTTGATCGCCATCAGCGCGGCGATCGTGACCGCGGACGAGCCGCGCAGCGCGGGGACGCACAGCATCACGCCATCGGCGAGCACCGCGGCGGACACCAGGACGACGCCGTACCCGTACCGCCTCGGCAACCTGGCCGACAGCAGGGAACCCACCAGCGCGCCCGGGCCCATCGCCGCCAGTACGAGCCCGACGGCGGCGCCCGACAGGTGCAGCGTGCGCGGCAAGAAGAGCAGATAGATGGTCATCACAGCGGCGAAGGAGAACTGGAAGAGGGCCGAGGCGATCCCTACCGCCCGCAATGAGGCGTCGTTGACGACGAGGCGCAGGCCCTCGTGGATCTGCCGCCACACGCGCGCCCGCCCTGCGGCCGGCCCGGGCATCGGTTCGGGACGGCGGATCCGCCGGATCGACAGGACGGACAGGGTGAAGAAGCAGGCGCTCGCCAGGATGGCGATCGGCGCGGTCACGAGCGACATCAGCGCGCCGCCGAGCGCGGGGCCGGCGATCTGCGCGGCGGATCTGCTGGCTTCGAGCGCGCTGGTGCCCTGGGCGAGCTGGTCGCGTTTCACCAGTCGTACGAGGGAGGTCTGGTAGGCCACGTCGAAGTACACGGTGAGGGCGCCGACGAGGAAGGCGACCAGGACGAGCAGCGGGATGTCGAGCATGCCGAGGAGGTAGAGGACGGGGACGACGGCCAGCACCACGGTACGGCCGATGTCGGCCAGCACCATCACGTCGGGGGAGCGTCGGCGGTCCACCCCCGCGCCGGCGAAGAGCGAGAGCAGCAGGATCGGTGCCTGCTGGACGGCGCGGAGGAGGCCGACCTGCTCGGTGCCGGCGCTGAGCGCGACCACGGCGATGAGCGGCAGGATGACCTGGGCGGCCTGCGTTCCCAGTTGGGAGGTGGTCTGGCCGATCCAGAGCCGGCGGAAGTCACCGTCTCGCCACACGCTGGGCGGAGTCGGGGCGGGTCCCGTCATCGGCGGCCTCGCATGGGCGAGCGCGCGAGCACGGCAGGGGACGCCGGCACGGCAGGGGACGCGAGCACGGCAGGGGAAACGTATGGCACAGGGGTCCTTGAGTCGCTGAGAAAGGTGCCCGTCCCGCAGGATCTGGGCAGGAAGGTGCGCTGTGCCGCAGTTCGGATGCAGCACGCGGTGACAGGTCGGGAAGTGACCTAGAACGTCAGCGCGTGCTCGGTTGACCGGGCATCTCAGCTCCTCGAAGGATCATTTACCGCTTGAGACTAAACGTCGGCCCATGTGGCGGCCAAGGCAATTGATGACCGCTCATCTCCGTGCTGGGCACAAGGAGCATTGTCCTAGGGGTTGGCGGGGGTGTTCCCTCTCCCGAGAGAACACCTCACAGAGTGCTCGTACGGTCGCGGGCCGCGATGGCCAAGGCGATGAACTCGCGGAAACGCGCGAACTCCTCCTGGCTCATCTTCAGTTTCACCCCGCCGTAAACCTGGTCGTCGCCCTGCCTGGTGCCGAGATGGACCTTGAAGCCGTCGCCGTGCGGCCGGGCGTCGACTCCGACGAACGCCACGTGGTAGCGCATGCTCTCGGACAGGCCCCGGTGAAAGATTTCCAGGGTCCTGCCGTCCTGCACCAGGATGTAATCGCCGAGCTCGAACTCTGCGGCCATAGCTCCCGCTTCTAAAGCGTGTGGATACCGGATCTTAGAGATGGTCCACCGTACGCTGCGCCAGCACGCGGGAGACCATTGTCTCGGCGGGCCTGCCGAGCACCTGTTCCAGGTCGGGAGTCTGCTTCTCCAGGGCGCCGGCTCTCACCTGCGCATTGAGCCAGCTCATGGGTCCAGGGGCGGTGTCCGGCACGTCGCGATAGGTCACGCCCAGCGCCTCGGCCACCTCTGGGTGACTCCACAGGGGGCCGGTGAAATCGTAGGCCTGGCCCAGATGCCCCTCGCCGGTCAGTACGTTGGCCGCCGCCTCGGCCAGGTCGGAGCGGAAGGCGGTGTTCAGTCCTCGGCCCCCGGTGCTGCCGGTCAGCTCTCCGCCGGAGATCCGCGGGATGAACGCCTCGCCGTAGAAGGGGTGGCGCAGGATCGTGTACGGCAGCCCGCTGCCGAGTATGGCCTGCTCCGTGGCGTGGTGGGCCTCCGTCATTCCGGTGGCGACGGTGTCGGCCTCCAGAAAGCTGGTGTAGGCGATGGCGCCGACGCCCACCTTCACGGCCGCGGCGACCGCGGCCAGGTGGTGACCGATCCGGCGAGCGGGGTCGAGCTCCGGAGAGGAGATCAGGAGCAGGCGGGTGGCACCGTCGAAGGCTTCAAGCAGACTCGCCGGGTCGTCGTAGTCGCCCCGCCTGACCGCGACGTCTGAGGGGGCCCGTCCGGGGTCACGTACCGCGGCCACCACCTCCGCCCGGGTCCGCAACCGGTCAATGACGAGGCGGCCGAGCGCACCCGACGCGGCCGAGACAACGATCATGGAACTCCCTTTGAAAGACAGCTCAAAGTGAAGCGCCGATGGGTAGCTGGAGGCCACTCGTTTTCCGACGGCCGGCCGGAGTTTTCGATCAGCTAGCCTGTGGGCTGTGATTCAGAACGATGGCGGCGAAAGCACCGATCAGAGCATCCTGACTGGCTTTGGGGGAGATTCCTCCCGCGTGACCTTGCGCCGGATGACCGTCGACGATCAGGACGAGTTCACCGAGCTGGTCAGGGCCAGCGCCGACCTGTACGGCCCGTACATGTCCCTGCCCACCACGCCGCAGGATTTCCACGCCTTTCTTGGAAAATTCGCCGACCCGCTGCTGGCCGAATGCCTGGCGGTCTGTGTGCGCGACACCGGTGCCATGGTGGGCAACATCAACATCAACAGCATCATCCGCGGGCGCGCCCAGACCGCCTCCCTCGGCTATGCGGCCTTCGCCCCCACCGCCGGTCAGGGGTACATGTCCGAAGGGCTCCGCCTGGTGCTGCGTTACGCGTTCGAGGAGCTGCGCCTCCACCGGCTGGAAGCCCAGATCCAACCCGGCAACCACGCCTCCCTGAAGCTGGTCCAACGCCACGGGTTCCGCAGCGAAGGATGCTCACCGGAGCTGCTCTTCATCGACGGCGCCTGGCGGGATCACGAACGGTGGTCCATCACCAACGCCATGGCCGGCATGGTTCCCAGCGAGCCGCACCCAACCCAGCCTGCGCGTTGAGGATTCCGGCCGAGAGCGAGCCGATGTGCTGAGCTATGAACGGCTCGTCGAGCAGGCCGTACAGGCATCCCTCAGCGGGTGGGACTTCGGCTGGCTGCGCGGGCGGACGAGCGGTGGAGAACCGTCGTGGGTGTACGCCGAGCGAGCCGCATCGCTCCTTCCCACGGCGCGGCGGCTGCTCGACATGGACACCGGCGGCGGTGAGCTGCTCGCTTCGCTGGCTCCCCTTCCTCGTCACACGGTCGCCATGGAGGGATGGCCGCCCAATGTCCCCATCGCCGGCAAGCGGCTGAGAGCGTCGCGGGTGGCGGTGTTGGGCGCTGCCGCCGATCAGATCCCCGTCCGCGAGGCCACTTTCGACCTCGTGCTCAACAGGCACGGCGCGCTGAACGCCGCCGAGATCGCGCGCGTTCTCGTCCCGCGGGGGCGGCTGCTCACCCAGCAAGTAGGCAGCCGTAATGGGTTGGAGCTGAATGACGCCCTGGGGACACCGCCCCCTGCCGACCCAGCGAGCTGGACTTTGGAGGTCGCGGTCGATCAGCTTCGCCACGCTGGGCTGCGGGTGCTGGACGCCCGCGAGGAGATGGTCGACTACGTCTTCAACGACATCGGCGCCGTCGTCTTCCAGTTGCGCGCGGTCCCGTGGCAAGTCCGCGACTTCGACCTCAACCGTTATGACCGGCGGCTACGTGAGCTCCATGAGCGCATCTGTGCCCAGGGCGCTTTCACCACTCGCGATCACCGCTTCCTCATCGAAGCCGAGCTCCGTTAACGGCTCTCGCCGATGAGCTTCGAGTACAGGTACATATCGCGACGTTCGCCGCCCACCTCCTGCCAGCTGCGCAGGAGGCCCTCCCGGAGGAACCCCGCTCCCTCGGCGGTCTTCCAGGACGGCGTGTTCCACGGCTCCACATGCAACTGCAGCCGTGGAATCCGCAGCCGCTCCAGGCCCCACGCCGAGACGGCCCGCAGGGCGGTGCCGGCGACGCCCTGGCCGCGGGCCGACTTCGCCACCCAGTAACCCACCGAAGCCCGCCCGTGAAGACCCGGCCACAACCCGATCTGGCCCACGGCTCGGTCGTCGCCGACCGTCGCGATCGCGAAGGAGTAGCCGATCCCGTCGGCGGCTTTGCTCCACTGACGTTCGATGAAGGCGATGCCCTCGGCGGCCGTGTAACGCGGTGGCACGCCGGTGACCAGGGGGATGTAGGCGTCTTCGGAAGCCTCCCGCACCGCCACGACGTCGTCCAGCCGCCATGGGCGAAGCAAGAGCGTGTCGCCCGCCTGAAGTTCGGGAACTACCACCATTCCCGCATCATGCCACCCGAGCTGCGCGAAACCCGTCAGCCCTTGAGGCCGGTCGTGGAGATGCCCTCGGTGATGCGCCGCTGGAAGATGAGGAAGAAGCCCAGGATCGGCACGAGCGACAGCACGGCCATGGCCAGCATGGGTCCCCACGTGGAGCCGCTGCTGGAGTCGAGGAAGGCCCGCAGCGCCAGCGGCACCGTGTACGTCGACACGTCGCTCAGGTAGACGAGCTGGCTGAAGAAGTCGTCCCAGGTCCAGATGAAGGTGAAGATCGCGGTGGTGATCAGCGCGGGACTCGACAGGGGCAGGATGATCCGCCAGTACACCTGGATCGGCCCGCAGCCGTCGATCCTGGCCGCGTCGTCGAGCTCCCTGGGCAGCGACCGGATGAACTGCACCATCAGGAAGACGAAGAACCCGTCCACGGCCAGGAACTTCGGCACGATCAGCGGCAGGAACGTGTCGACCCACCCCAGGGCCTTGAACAGCGTGTACTGCGGCACGATCAGCACGTGGATCGGCAGCATGATCGACCCCAGCATGACGCCGAACCAGACGCCCTTGAACCGGAACGACAGCCTGGCGAACGCGTAGGCCGCCATCGAGCACGACAGGACGTTACCGACCACGGCCGCCGTCGCCACGATGAACGAATTGGCGAAGAAGCCGGTGAAGGGCACGCCGAGCGCGTTCCAGCCATCGGTGTAGTTGTCCGTGACGACGGTCTGGGGCACCAGGCCGGGATCAGCGAAGATCTCGTCGTTGGGCTTGAACGACGAGCTGATCATCCAGAACAACGGATAGAGCATGACCAGCGCGCCCACGACGATCAGTACGTGAACGGCCCAGCGTGACCTAGTCGGCATAGTGCACCCAGTACCTCGACGAACGGAAGGCCAGCGCGGTGAAGACCGCGGTCACCAGGAGCAGGATCCAGGCCAGGGCCGAGGCGTAGCCCATCCGGAAGTTCCCGAACCCCTCCTGGTAGATGTAGAGCGTGTAGAAGAGCGTGGAGTCCGCCGGGCCGCCCGTCCCGCCGCTGAGGATGAACGCCGGGGTGAACGCCTTGAATGCGTTGACCGTCTGCAGCACCAGGTTGAAGAAGATGATCGGGCTGAGCATGGGCAGCGTGATCTGGAAGAAGGCCCGCACCTTGCCGGCCCCGTCGACCGCCGCGGCGTCGTACAGCTCGGCCGGGATCTGCTTGAGGCCGGCCAGGAAGATCAGCATGGGCGAGCCGAACTGCCAGATGTGCAGTGCCACCAGGGTGTAGATGGCGTACTCAGGCGTGGAGATCCAGCTCGGCCCGACGATCCCGAAGGCCGACAGCACGTCGTTGACCAGCCCGTCCGGCCCGAAGATCTGCCGCCACAGGATGGCGACCGCCACGCTGCCGCCCAGCAGCGACGGCAGGTAGTAGGCCGCGCGGTACACGCCCACGCCGCGCATGGGCCGGTTCAGCAGCACCGCCACGAGCAGGGCGAACCCGCCAGAAAGCGGCACCGAGGCGACCACGTAGATCATCGTGATGCGCACCGCGTTGCCGAAGTGCGGATCGTCCATGATCCGCGCGTAGTTGTCCAGGCCCACCCACGACGGCGTCGTGAGCAGGTCGAAGTCGGTGAACGAGAGGAACAGCGAGGCCAGGATCGGCCCGCCGGTCAGCAGGAGCAGCCCCGCGAACCACGGCAACAGGAAGAGGTACGCCGACCGCCCTTCTCTCCTCTTGACCGTTATTTCAGTACGCGGTGCGCTTCGTCGAAGAATCGGGACACCCCCTCAGCAATGGACAGCTTCCCGAAGCCCACCTGCTGATTGACGTTCATGAGCACCTTGTTGTGCAGTTCGCCCGCGCCGAGCGGCTGAGGAGGCGGCAAGGGGCCGACCTTGTCGGAGAGCGACTCGATGTAGGCGTAGACGAGCTTCTCCGACGGCGACGCCTTCGGCTCCAGCGCTGCCCGGATCGCCGACGAAGGCGGTACGCCGCGTTCCGAGCCGAGCGGCGTGGCCACGTCCGTGTCACTGACCAGCGCGTTGACCAGCGCGACGGCGTCCTGCGGCCGTTTGGTGGCCGCGCTGACCGTCAGCAGCATCGACGGCTTGTAGTACTGGCCGGGCTTGTCCCCGGTGGGGAAGGCGTGGACGGCTATGTCGTCCTTGGTGACGCTCATGTAGGCGGTGAGCTGGTTGGACCAGGCGAAGTCCATTACCGCCTTGCGGGTGGCGACCAGGCTGTTCTGCACATCGCCCGCGGCCGTGGCCTGCACGTCGGGCGGGGCCGCCGCGCCCGCCTTGCGCAGCCCGTCCCAGAACGTGAACCACTCGGTGAGGTCCTTCTCGTCGTAGGCGAGCTTGCCGTCGGGGGTGAAGAACATCTTGCCCCGCTCCAGCAGCCAGTTCTCGAACGCGCCGCCGTCCTGGGCGCCGTCCTCGCTGGCGTAGACGCCCTTGGGCGCCTTCTCGGCGATCTTCTTGGACAGTTCGCCGAACTCCGGCCAGGTGAAGGTCTCGGGCACCTCGATGCCGAGCTCCTTGGCCAGCGTTCTGTTCCAGATGAGGGCCATGGAGTTGATGCCGAAGTTGACGCCGTACTGCTTGCCGTCGATCTTCCCGGCGTCGACGACGTCCTTCGCGAAGCCGGACAGGTCCAAGCCCTTGCCGAGGTACGGGCCCAGGTCGAGCAGGCTGCCACGCCGGGCGTACTCCCCGATGTAGGAGTAGTCCATCTGGATCACGTCGGGGGCGTTGCCGCCGGCGGTCTGCGTGGCCAGCTTCTCCCAGTAGCCGTCCCAGCCGGAGAACTGCGTCCTGACCTGGACACCGGGCCGCTTCTTGCGGAACGCCGCGAGGGCCTGCTGGGTGGCGTTGTGCCTGGCGGTGCTTCCCCACCAGGCGAACTGCATGCTGGCCGCCCCGCCCGATCCGCCGCCACCGCCCGCGCAGCCCGCCAGGGCTAACGCCCCGGCAGCTGCCACACCGACCCGCAGGAATCCACGTCTGCTCAGATCGCTCATGGCCACGTCCGTTCGTTACGCCCAGGCAATATTTAACTTAGGACGGTAATGAAAGGGCTACGGGACGTCAATCGTTTGCTGCGGGTTGTTTTCCCCGCAAAACGCACCCCACCCGTGTTGGGCGGAAAGTTGACCTCACGTCCGTATCTCGGCATCGTGAACCGGGTGACCAGCGATGAGACGCGGGACGGAGTGTCGCTGACCAATCTCGACCAGCCGCTGTTCGACGGATCGAACGCGACGAAACGGGATCTGGTCGACTACCTGGACGCGGTACGCGACCGCATCATCCCGGTCCTGCGGGACCGCGCGCTGTCGGTGATCCGCGTACGGCCCGGTCAGGCGGCGTTCATGCAGAAGAACGTGCCCAAGTACGCCCCCGAGTGGATCCGTACGGTCTCCGTCTGGGCCGAGGCGTCGCACCGGCAGGTGTCCTACGCCCTGTGCGACGACCGCAGGACCCTGCTCTGGTTCGCCAACCAGCGGGCGGTCGAATACCACCCGGCGCTGTTCCGCGGCGAGCATCCCACCCACCTCGTGCTCGACCTCGATCCGCCGGAAGGGGACGCCTTCCCGCAGGTCGTCCAGGCCGCCCGGCTGGTACGCCAGGCCCTCGACGACACGGGGCTGGCCGGGGCGGTGAAGACCAGCGGGGCGAAGGGGCTGCACGTGTTCGTGCCCGTGGTGGCGGGGACCGCGATGGACGACCTGGCCGCGGCCACCCGAGCCCTGGCCGCGCGCGCCGAACGCGTCGACCCGGCGCTCGCCACCACGGCGTTCATCCGTGAGGACCGCGAGGGCAAGGTGTTCCTCGACTCGACCCGGGCGGGTGGGGCGACGGTGGCGGCCGCCTACAGCCCGCGCATTCGTCCGGGTACGCCGGTCTCCTTCCCCGTGGCCTGGGAGGACCTCGACCGGGTCGTGCCGTCCGACTTCACCGTCCACACCGCGCCGCGGCTGCTCGCCGACGGTGATCCCTGGGCGGAGCTCATGCCGGAGCCGCAGCGGCTGCCCGCGGAACTGGTCGAGGAGGGGCACACGATCCCGATCGCCCGCGTCCAGGCGATGCACGAGGGCAAGCGCCGGGCGAAGGCCAGGAGAGAGGGCTGATCACAGGGTGTACGCGAACGCCGCTTCCGCGATCACCAGCAACGGCACGAGCGGCACGGCGTACAGGGCCGCCTGGCGGGCGCCCGTGTGCCGCTCGGGGATGGCCGTGAGCAGGGCGAGCAGCACCGCGCAGCCGATCGGCGCGAGCAGCCAGGTCGAGAGGGTGATCGTGCCCCACGTGCTGGCCGCGTCGCATTCCGCGGTCTGGTCGTAGGTCAGCGAGCCGAGAGCGCACGCCTTTTCCCCGAGGAGTGACACGGCCATCCAGGCGACGAAGCCCGCCAGCCAGATGACCACGGCGAGGACGGAGACCAACGCGACGGTCGTGCCGCTCGGCGAAGTCGTCCGGCTGAAGGACGGGGAGGGGGCGATCACGCCAGGACTCTAATGCTGATCAACGTCGCCGGGGCCGACTTTGATCAACCTGACGCCCGGCGAACGGCCCTCAGCGCACGACCGCCACCCCGCCCGCGGGGAGCTCGCCCGTGAAGGGGTCGCCGGTCAGCAGGTCCGTGCCGGTCAGGCCGGGCACCGCCACGGGCGCGTCGCCGTGGTTGAGGAGGAAGACGCAGGCGCCGCGCCGTACCAGCTCCAGGGTGTCGGGCAGGTCGCGCGGCCGGGAGACGCCCGCGCGGTCGAGCACCTCGCCCAGCAGGGCCCGCAGGTCGTCGCCGCCGAGCGCGGCGGCCAGGTAGCTCGCCGTGCCGCCGCCGAAGGCGTTGGCGGTCATGGCGGGATACCCGGCGTCGGGGCCGTCGGTGAAGTGCCGCACGGCCACCGCGCGTTCGAGGCGGACCCGCTCGGACCAGATCCGGCCGGTCGCCCCGCCGGTGAGCGTCACGGTCTCCAGCTCGCGCAGCGGGTGGAACTCCTCGACCGACAGTCCGAGGACCTCACGCAGCGCGCCGGGGTAGGCGCCCGCGTGGACGGTGTCGTTCTCGTCGACGATGCCGGAGAAGTACGACACGAGCAGGTGGCCGCCCGCCTCGACATAGCGCTGCAGGTTCTTGGCCGAGCCTTCGGTGAGCAGGTACGAGCTCGGCACGACAACCAGCCTGTATCCCGAAATATCGGCGGAAGGGTGGACGAAGTCCACCGTGACGTGCTCCCGCCAGAGCGCCTCGTAGAAGGCGTCCACCCGCTCGCGGAAGCGCAGGTCGCCCGAGGGCCGCCACTCCAGCTCCAGCGCCCAGTACGACTCCCAGTCCCAGACCACCGCCACCTCGCTCGTGACGCGCTCGCCCTTGACCGGGGCCAGGCGGCGCACGTCGGCGCCGAGCGAGACGACGTCGCGCCAGATCTGCGAGTCGGTCCCCGCGTGCGGGATCATCGCCGAGTGCCACTTCTCGGCGCCGTACCGCGAGGCCCGCCACTGGAAGAACAGCACAGAGTCGGAGCCCCTGGCGACGTGGGCGAGGCTGTTGCGGCGCATCTCGCCGGGCCGCTTGGCGATGCCGCGCGGCTGCCAGCTGATCGCGCTCGTCGAGTGCTCCATGAGCAGCCACGGCCCGCCGCCGGCCAGGGAGCGGCTCAGATCGGCCGACATGGCGAGCTGGATGTGGTTGTCGGGCTGCTCGCCGTTCAGGTAGTGGTCGTTGGCGATGACGTCCAGCTCGGGGGCCCAGCGCCACAGGTCCATCGACTTGCAGTTGACGGTGCCCGCGAAGTTCGTGGTGACCGGTTTGCCGCTGCGGCGCAGGATGTCGCGCTGCAGCCGATAGTGCGACAGGTGCTCCTCGTTGGCGAATCGGGCGTAGTCGAGGCGCTGCGCCGGGTTGACCACGGTATGACTCCACCGGGGCGCGTCGATCTCGTCCCATTCGCCGTAGTGCTGACCCCAGAAGGCGGTGCCCCAGGCGGCGTTGAGCGCGTCGAGGCTCTCGTACCGGTGCCGGAGCCATGCGCGCCAGGCGGCCACGCTCGACTCGCAGTAGCACTCGCCGAGCGGCGCCCCGTACTCGTTGTGCACATGCCACATCACCACGGCCGGATGCTCGCCGTAGCGGGCCACCAGCCGCTCGGCCAGCCGCGCGCTGGCCGCGCGGAAGGCCGGGTGGCTGGAGCAGGCGGTCTCGCGCGCGCCCGCGCCGACGCGCAGGCCCTCGCGGGTCATGGGGGAGGCATCGGGATACTTTCTGGAAAACCAGGCGGGCGGCACCGTGGTCGGGGTGCCCAGGTTCACCGAGATGTCCGCGCTGTGCAGGCGGTCGATGATGGTGTCGAGCCAGCCGAACTCGTAGACGCCCTCGGCCGGCTCCATCAGCACCCACGCGAAGATACCCAGGCTGACCAGGTTCACCCCGGCCTGCCGCATCAGCCGTACGTCCTCCTCCTGCACCTCCAGCGGCCACTGCTCCGGGTTGTAGTCCCCGCCGAACGCGATGCCTTCGATCATGTAAGTCCCCCATTTTTCATGCCTTGACGGCGCCGCTGCTGAGGTCGGTGCGCCAGAACCGCTGCATCGTAAGAAAGAGCGCGATCAGCGGAATGAGTGCCAGAAACGTCCCGATGAGAATGAGGTTGTACAGACTCGGGTGGTTGGCCCCGGCGGCCAGCATCGTGTAGAGCCCGACCGTCAGCGGGAACTTGCCGTCGTCGCCGAGCATGATGAACGGCAGCAGGAAGTTATTCCAGATCGCCACGAACTGGAACAGGAAGATGGTCACCATCCCCGGCCCCATCAGCGGCAACGCCACCCGGGTCAGCAGCGTCCAGTGCGAGGCCCCGTCGATCCGCCCGGCTTCGAGCAGCGAGTCGGGGATGGCCGCGCCGGCGTACACACGGGCCAGATAGATGCTGTACGGATGCAGGATCTGCGGCAGCAGGACCGACCAGTACGTGTCCGCCAGCCCGACCTTGGCGAACAGCAGATATTGCGGGATCGCCAGCACCACCGCGGGCACCAGGATGCCGCCGATCAGGATGTTGAAGATCAGGTTCCGGCCGGCGAAGCGATACTTGGCCAGCGTGTAGCCCGACACCGCGGACACGGCGGTCGACAGCAGTGCCCCGCCCCCCGCGTACAGCAGGGTGTTGAGCATCCACAGCCAGAACACCCCCTCCCGATAGGCGGCGAGGTCGGCCAGGTTCTGGAAGAACCCGGTGCCGGGCGAGAACGTCGAGGTCGAGAACAGCTCGCCGGACGTCTTCGTGGCCGCGATCACCACCCAGCTCACCGGGAACAGGCAGTACACCGCGCCGACCAGCAGAACCCCGGTCGGGACCAGCCCGTACGGAGAAGCGGAGCGGGCCATCACGTCTCCCCGAACGCGCGGTTCTTCACCACGCGCAGGAACCCGAACGACAGCACCAGCGAGATCCCGGCGATCACCACGGCCGTGGCCGCCGCCGAGTACAGGTCACCGGTCACGAAGGCGTCCCGGTAGATCTTCATCAAGGGGCTCCAGGTCGAGCTGATCGTGTTCGTGAACGGCCGGAGCGTGGTGGGCTCGGTGAACACCTGGATCGTGGCGATGATCGAGAAGACGGTGACCAGGATGATCGCCGGAGCCAGGATCGGGATCTTGACCCGCAGCGCGATCTGCAGCTCCGACGCGCCGTCGATGCGGGCCGCCTGGTACAGGTCCTGGGGCACGGCCCGCAGGTTCGTGTAGAGCACCAGCATGTTGAAGCCGGTGCCGCCCCAGACCGCCACGTTGGCCATCGAGTACACGACCGCGCTCTGGCTCAGCGGCGCGACCCCGAACACCTCGCTGATCGGGCTGACGCTCGGCAGATAGAGGAAGCCCCACATCAGGCTGGCGGCCACGCCCGGCACCGCGAACGGCAGGAAGATCGCGATCCGGGAGAAGCGCGCCAGCCGTACCCTGGCGGCGTCCAGCATCAGCGCGAACACCAGCGCCAGCCCCAGCATCACGACCAGGACCAGCAGGCCGTAACCGAGCACCCGCAGCCAGCCGGTCCACAGCTCGCCGTCGCCGATGGCGGCGGCGTAGTTGTCGAGCCCCACGAAGATCTCCCGCTTCGACCCCTTGCCGAGCCCGAGCCCCGACACCTTGGTCCTGCGCAGGCTGAGGTAGCCGGTGTAGCCGATCGGCAGGGCCAGGAACAGGGCGAACAGGGTGACGGCCGGGGTCAGGAACAGGTACGGCGCCCAGCTTTTCCTCGGGGTCATTGGGCGAACATGACGCTTCGTCATTGGGCGGACATGACGCTTCGTCATTGGGCGAGCTTGAAGCCGGACTTGGTCATGTCCGCGACCGTGGCGTCCTGGACGCTCTGGAGGGCGCCGCTGAAGGAGGTCTTGTTCAGCGCGGCCTTGTCGAAGGCGTCCTTGAAGGCGTTGTAGGCCACGTTGACGTTCGGGCCGAAGGTGAAGCCGCGCGCCCCCGCGCCGAACCCGGCCGCCTGCTTCCAGAAGTCGGGGATGTTCGAGAAGTACGCGGGCGGCTCGGAGAGCAGGTCGGCGCCCTTGGTCGCGGCGGGATAGACGGCGCCCTCCTTCACCAGCAGGGCGAGCGCTTCAGGGTCACTGTTGAGCCAGGTGGCGAACGTGGCCGCGGCCTCCTTGTTCTTGGAGCCCGCCGAGACGGAGACGGCCGAGCCGCCCCAGAAGCCGCTGAAGTTCTCGCCGGCGTTCCACTGCGGCAGCTGCGCGATCGCCCACTTGCCCTTGGACTTGGGCGCGTTGCTCGACAGGGGTCCGGGCGCCCAGATGGCCGACGGCCAGGTCAGCAGCTTGCCGTCGTTCAGGGCCTTGTTCCACTCGGGGGTGAAGTAGGGCATGTTGTCGATGACGCCCTCTTTGACGAGGCCGCCCCAGTAGTCGGCGAGCTTCTTGCTGGGCTCGTCGTTGATGGCGACCTTCCACGCCTCGCCACTGATCGACCACCACTGCCCGCCCGCCTGCTGGGCCAGACCCGCGAAGGAGCCCGGGTCCTTGCTGGAGAACGTGCCGAGGTACACCTTCGAGTCCTTCGCGTGCACGGTCCTGGCCGCGTCGGCGTACTCCTGCCAGGTCTTCGGTACGGCTATGCCGTACTTCTTGAACAGGTCTTCGCGGTAGTAGAGCAGCATCGGGCCGCTGTCCTGCGGGATGCCGTAGACCGCGTCGGTGCCCAGCGTGACCAGCCCCCAGATACCCTCGCTGAACTGCGCCTTCACCGGATCCGCCGCCGTCTTGATGTCCGCGACCGCCTCGGCCGCCACGAACGACGGCAGCGCCTGGTACTCCGCCTGGACGAGATCCGGCGGGTTCCCGGCCTTGGCGGCGGTGAGGAACTTGGTGGCCGAGTCGTCCCCGCCCGCCTGGGTGCTGGAGGTGACCTGGATGTCGGGATGCGCCTTGTTCCAGACCGCGACGACCTTGTCCATACCGGGCACCCAGTTCCAGTAGGTCAGGGCGACCTTCTGGGGCTTTTGTGCGGCGGAGCTCGACGGGGTGGCGCTCTGCTGAGCGCCACCACTGGAGCAGCCGGCCACGAGGGTGACGGCCGCGGCGACAGCGGCAAGCCTGTTCATGTGCATGGGTACCTCGACCTGGGGGAGTCAGCGTCCTGCGGGGTCTGTGAACGTTCACAGCGTGTGTCCGGCCATCTGTGCTGTCAACCCCTCGTTACGGTGTCGTTAAACGGCCCAAAAGGTGTGTGCACGTTCACAGTGCTTCAGCGGTGGACCGTGAGATGCTGAACGCGTGAAAAGGCCGACCATCCATGACGTGGCCGCGGCGGCCGGGATCTCACGCGGCACCGTCTCGCGGGTCCTGAACGGCGACCGTTATGTGAGCCCCGCGGCCCGGATCGCCATCGAACGCGCCATCGCCGAGACCGGCTACGTCGTCAACCGCAACGCCCGCAACCTGGTCAGACAGCGCGCCGGATCGGTCGTCATGGTCCTGTCCGAACCCCCCTTCGAGGACCCCAACTACACCACCACCATCCGCACCGCGATCCGCCGCCTCGGCGAACGTGACCTCTCGCTGGTCATGATGATCGCCGGCGACGACAGGGAACGCGAACAGGTCCTCCGCTACGTACGCGGCGGCCACGCCGACGGCGTCTTCCTCCTGTCCACCCACGCCGGCGACCCCCTGGTCGACACCCTCCACGGCGCCGGCATCCCGGTGGTCTCCTGCGGCGCGGTCATCGGCAGGGAGGCGGTGATCCCGTACGCGGCCTGCGACGAGCGGGGCGGCGCCCGCCAGATGGCCGAATACCTGGTCTCACGGGGCCGCAGGAAGATCGCGATGATCACCGGCCCGATGGACACGCCGGGCGGCATCCAGCGCCTCGAAGGCTTCGCCGACGTCCTCGGCCGCAAGGCGTCCAAGAAACTGATCGAACACGGCGACTGGACCCACGCCAGCGGCGAGACCGCCATGGCCCGGCTCCTGGAACGCGTACCGGACCTGGACGCGGTCTTCGCCGCCTCGGACGTGATGGCGTCGGGGGCCCTGCACACACTGCGGGCGGCGGGCCGGCGCGTGCCGGAGGACGTGGCGGTGGGCGGCTTCGACGACTCCTCGGTGGCGATCTCCACCCATCCGCCGCTGACGACGGTGCGGCAGCCGCTGGGGGATGTGGCCAGGGAGACGGTACGGCTGCTGCTGGCACTCATTGACGGCGCTGACCGGGTCGACTCGATCGCCCTACCCACCAGCCTGATCGTCCGTGACTCGGCCTAGCCTTTCTCCCACCCCTTACCCGCTTCGGTGGTTGGCCGCCTGATGCCCGCCCGCCCAAAAGGCCCTCCGCTACGCTCCGGACGTCCTCCCAGGCGGGCTGACGCCCGCCCCCTGAAGGACCTCGCTACGCTCGGACCGTCCTCCAAGCACGCTTCGCCGGCCCGGCTGGGCGGAGCGAGACGTCAGGGCGGTCGGCGACACGGCCGAAGACGAATGAGCAGCCAAGCCACCCCGGCAGAGATGACAAGGCAACATCAGGGGCACCAGTTACCCCCGCCTGACGACTGGGTCGGCCGCGATCCGGATCGTGGGGGTGTCCGTCACCTATGAAACAGCGTCTCCGCAGCGGGGCGGTGCGGTGTGATCGGCTTGGTTTCGTAGGTTCGGAGTACCAGTGAGGTGGTGACGGGCCCGAAGCGGGCGACGCTGTCGACGATGGCTTCGAGGCGTTCGGCGCTGGGGGCGTGAATGTCGATGAGGAAGCAGTCCTCGCCGGTGAGCCGGTAGACGTTGGTGACCTCGGGCAGCTGCGCGAAGTGGTCGAGGGACGCGGTGATGCGGGCATGAGTGGTACGCAGCCGGATCACGGCATGGATGCTCAGGCCGAGCCGGGCGGGGTCGACCACCGCGCGGTATCCGGTGATGATCCCGGATTGTTCCAGGCGCTTGATGCGCGCCGACACGGCCGGTTGCGAAAGGTTGATCCGCCGGCCGATCTCGGTGACGCCAAGGCGCCCCTCGGTTTGCAGGATGGCCAGGATCGCCTGGTCGACCGCATCCAATGAAATCGATGTCTCGCCCGTCATCGACCTTCCATTCATCAGCGGCAAGCGACTCTACTCGATCGTTCGCACATACTGACGCCCAGAGCACAAGCAGGCACCGCTAATGACGACGGAACGAAAAGCCCATGCGCTATTTGATCATCCCTGGCATCAACGGGTCGGATGACGACCATTGGCAGACCATCTGGCAGGCCGAGTGGGGAGCCTACGCTTCACGGATCTCCCCCTTCTCGTGGGACGAACCGGATCTAGACGACTGGTGCCAAGCGATCGACAAAGCCGTTGGGGAGAGCCCATCGACCGACATGGTGCTTGTCGCCCACAGCTTGGGCTGTCTTGCCGCCACCTCCTGGGTCACCCGGCGTCGGCCGGACATCCGCGGAGTGTTCCTGGTGGCTCCACCGGACAACGCCGGAGCGAACTTCCCGGCCGAGGCCTCCACCTTCACCGCGGTGAAGGCGACCCCGCTTCACGTGCCAGGCTTGGTCATTTCCAGCGACGACGACCCCTACTGCTCCCCAGACGTCGCGCTACGCCTGGCCGCTGACTGGCAACTCGACCACGTCAGCGTCGGTTCGGCCGGACACATCAATTCCGCGGGCCGACTCGGCAGATGGAATTTCGGGCGCGCATTGCTCACCGCATTCACCGCCGGCACGCGTAGATCCTGACCGGCCTCCCGCCGATCCCGGTAACGCCCGGCGGTGGCAGTGACCACTCAGCACACATCGGCCACCCGGCCGCCTAGCTCCAAGGATCACCGCATGACCCACGCCGAAGATCTCCCGAGATACCGTGTCCTCACCGGTCCCGACGACGCTGCTTTCTGTCGACGGGTCAGCGAAATGCTTGATCTCGGCTACGAGCTGCACGGCCCACCTTCCCTGGCGTTCGACGGTGCACACGTGATAGTGGGTCAGGCGCTCGTTCGACGCGCAACTATGACGATCCCTGATTGAGTACGCCGGAACAGCCTGTACACCGTCTCCCACTCGCCTATCGGGCAGGCACGTCCCGCCACGGTGCACCAATCCGCGTCCGCCACCGGATCCCATCGATGAGCTGCCGTTTCGTCTACTTCGGCGGGCTGCCCGGCTTCTTGCCGACCGGCAGCAACGGCTCCAGCACTGCCCACTGCACGGCGGTCAGATCACCCCGACTCACCACAAGATCATCCCAGAGGGGAGTTCATTACATTGATGCGCTCCATGGGACGATCAGAGGGTGTACCGCTATGACCGTTTCGTGGAGGAGTTGCTCGACTTCCTGCTGATGCGGCTTGACGAGACAGGCTTTGCGCGGCTCATCGCCCATGAACCGAAGCGCATGATCGCCGAGTACTCGAACGGCAATTATTACGTGGCCGGCGACCGTTGGGGGTCACGGACTACGTGGTTCACCGGTTGTGCAACATGCTCGCCGATTTGCTCTCGCGTCATGGTCGACCCAGTGAATGGCACTGAGCGCGTGCAGTGGCGGGCGATCGATTGGAAGGCCTACAGGCAGGGCGCGGCGCCGCATGAGCAGCGGCACGGCCGAACACACCAGCTCGAGAACATTGGGACACCTACCTTGGCATGAACGTCCAAGAATGGCCGTGCCTGCATGTCCGACGTCTGGCACTGCCGTTTGCCGATGACCCCGACTACCGTAACGGGTGGAGGCCGGAGTACGCCGTATTCGCCTCTGGGAGGCTTGTTCACCCTGACGGCGATCGCGAATGACCCCATAAGCTCCCGCCACCTCGGCGCTGCCCACTGGCGAGTGAGCAGCCCCGCAGCAGCATCTAGATCATCACTCGGGCCACGCACCAACTTCTGAAACCGGCCCCTGTACACAGCAGTAGTTGGTGATCGTCACACTCGCCTGGGGTTTCGTGCTGGGATATCGGCCAAGGTCGAGATGTCTTGACACTTGCTCTGACGATGACAGAGCGGAGGTGCGACCCGCACCTCTTCGTGTCTCGCCTTGAGAAAAATGGCGGTCCTCCGCTGCGAGGTATTGGCCGCAGCGATTCGCTCCGAAACACGGCCTAGATCATGACTACTTCATCCTGGTTTGTGGGGACATCGCCGCCAGGCGAACGCAGGCTTGACATGCGCGAGCAGCCACGGGGGAGAACGGTATCGACCAGTCGCAGATCGGCAGCGGTGACGCCGGCTCCCCACACAGGCTGATCTTCGTGTCGAACCGTACGGCATGCTGCACGGCTTCTCTTTCTACGCTGGACAGCCCAAGCCGGAAGCCGTCGCGAGGCTCCAGAGGCCCGGGTTCCACCGTGTACACGAGCAGGTCATCCCAATGGACGGGCCACCGCCGCACTCCGCCGGGGAGTTTGTCCAGCTCGTTATCGAGTTCGAGCAGGGCCAGAGTGCCGTGACGCAGGATGGCAACGACGTTCCCGTGTTGACCTGCTAGCGCTGTGCCGAATCCCCGCGTCTGGGCAGGACTGTGCAACAAGCTCACGATCTTGGCCCGGTTTCCGGGTCTCGACCAGGGGGTGCTCACTGCGTACTCTCATCTGTTGGTCCTGTGGTGATGAGGGAGGAGCTGGAGTTCGTCTCTGGAAGCGAATGCTGTCTACGGAGATCGGCGTAGCGGAAAGCGACCCGACGAGCGGCCCGTGACGGCTCCGTTGCTGGATGTCGGGCGTATGCGACTCGGTTGCGCCCTTCATCCCAGCCAGCACGCCACCAGAACCACTCGCCGTCGCACCACACCACCAGCCCGACCCAGACCGACACCAGGGCCAGGTCGTAACCGTCATGCGTGTCCGCTGATATGCCGTGTTCTGTCAGGAGTGCCTCGCGCAGGATGTCTGCGGATAGCACGGCTTGGGATCCCTTGCCGTTCCTGGGCACGGCAGTAATCTGGTTCTGCATCGTTGACGCCCCAAAGCTCTCGATGCGTTTCAGACCCCCGTCTGCGGCGGTGTTCCAGCACCGTGCTCCGTGGGCGGGGGTCTCCTTCACCCCCTCGCTATAGGGGGGCTAAAGTCGAGAGTAGATCCTGAGCTCGACCCTCGCAATAGGGGGACTAAAATCGGCCGTCGTCGGTCGCTGAGGAGGCAACGCCCGGATGGACTTGAAGACGCTGAGGGAAGTCGCCGAGGTCAGCGACCCCGTGGAACGAGCCCGTATCCTCAGCCGACTCATGACCGAAGAACAGGGTCTGGTCACCGAGGCGGCGAAGATGCGACGGCAGGCCATCGCCGAGGCACGCGAGTCCGGCATGAGCCTGGAGGAGATCGCCGGACGGCTCGGCGTCTCTCCCGGCCGCATCTCGCAGATGAGAAAGGGGCCGGCGGCCCGCGCACCGGAAGGCCCCGCCTCGTCGGCGCCCAGGGTGCTGGTACAGCGGGCGCTGCCGACCGAGCCCGCCGTACGAGGCTCGAAGTCCCTGTTTCTCGCCGAAGCCGAGCGGCAGGGCCTCAAGGCCGGCCGCCGGATGCTGTACGTCGGGCTGGAGCCTGCCGGCGATCACGTGGCAGCCTGCCTGCGAGTCGAGCCCGGTACGGAGATCGTCGCCCGTCGCAAGATGATGACCGCGAACGACGTGCCCGTACGGATCGCGACCAGTTACTTCCGCGCCGACCTGTTCGGCGACACCCGACTGGCCGAGCCGGAGTTCGTACAGCCGTCACTCCAGTCCGCGCTGACTGCCCTGGGCTATGCCTTCGGCCACGCGGAGGAGAACCTGACCGCCCGGCCGCCGACACCATTCGAGCGCGAGACGCTGGAGCTTGAGCCCGGCGAGTGGATCGTCCAGGTGCTGAGGGCGAGCTATTCCACCGAGGACACGCCCGTCCACGTCCTGGAGACGATTTGCGCCGCCAACCGGCACATCTTCCCGATCGGTCAAGTCTCCGGGTACGACGAATTCTGAACTCAGAGCCCAGGCAGCCCTCACGGCCTTCCGGAGGCCGGCGCGGCCTGAAGGCTGCCCTCAGCCGTCACCTCGAACGACGTCCAGTGGCCCGTTGTCGGTCCGACGGCCGTGGGCGTATACGGCCGTCGCTCGTATGACGGGCGCGGGCGCCAGAAGGTAACGAAAATGCGCTGCAGTCCGCCGACACCGATCCACTCCAGGCCGCGACCGGGTCCCGGCCCGCCATCCCTTTACGGGGTCGTCGTCAGCGCCGGGTTCGTTTCGACAACGCCGTCGAGCACCTGGTCGACGCGCCCCAGAAGGTCGGCGTCGAGCCGGACCCCGGCCGCTTTGACGTTCTCCTCCACCTGCTCGGGCCGCGACGCCCCGATGATCGCCGAAGCCACATTCGGGCGCTGCAACACCCAGGCCAGCGCGAGCTGCCCCAGGGACAGCTCGGCCTCATCGGCCAGGGGACGCAGCCGCTGCACCCGTACCAGCACGTCCTGACGCAGGAAGGGCTGGATGAAACTGCCCGCACCGCTCAGGTCCGCGCCGCGCGACCCGGCGGGCGACGGCTGCCCTGGCCGGTACTTGCCCGTCAGCACGCCCTGCGCGACAGGGGACCAGGCGAGCTGGCTGAGCCCTTCTCGTTCGCACGTCGGCACGACCTCGGCCTCGATCACCCGCCACAACGCGCTGTACTGGGCCTCGTTGGAGACCAACGGCACGTGCAGTTCCCGGGCGAGCGCGGCGCCCCGCGTGATCTGCTCGGCCGTCCATTCGGAGACGCCGACATAGAGCACATGGCCCTGCCGGACCAGGTCGGCGAACGCCAACATGGTCTCCTCCAGCGGCACCGTGCGGTCAAATCGATGCGCCTGGTACACATCGAGATAGTCGGTGCCCAGCCGCCGCAGCGACGCGCGTGCCGACTCCATGACGTGCTTGCGGCCAAGACCTTTGTCATTGGGGCCGCCCGGCCCAGTAGGCCAGAACACCTTTGTGGATATCTCCAAGCTTTCCCGCCGCTGTCCTTTCAGGGCTCGGCCGAGCACCGACTCGGCTGCGGTGTTCGCGTACGCGTCCGCGGTGATGAACGTGGTGATGCCCGCGTCCAGCGCCGCCGTGACGCACGCCCGCGCACGTTCTTCCTGGTCCGGGGCGTCGTACGCGAGCCAGTGCCCATAGGAGATCGCGCTGACAGAGAGGCCGCTACGGCCGAGACGACGAAATTCCATGCATTTAATGTAGCTCTTCATTTCGAGTGGCAAAGCCTTTATCGAGCTGATTTGACAAATCAAATAAAGGCGCTCTGAAGGCAAATGGAGAGAACATATGACGGCGAATTTGTCAAACTTCGCGCGGGGATTCATGGATTGGTTCGAGGACGGCACGGCGCCCCTCGGACTCGGGAACGCTTCGCAGGATCGGTTGGTCGGAGCGGGAGGAGATGCGCCTGGAGGCAACTCGTCGATCTTGCGCCCGGCGACGGTGAACGTCTCGGCGACGACGTCGAGCGTCGTTGGCCCTGTTGACTTTGTCGCAAGCTATGACGCAACATGTTGATACAAACCTTGCGACAAAGGAGACGGTATGGCGAACAGTTCCATGCCGAGCGCGGGCCCGCGGCCGGCGAAGGTCCGATGCACCGGGACCTGGCTGCAACGGCATGGCCTCGGCGACGGCCCACCGACGCCGTTGCTGACCACGCGACTGGCGGTACGGCGGCGGGCGCGGCTCCTCGGCAGTGTCCTGCTGGCCGCGCTGTATATCGCGGCCGCGCTGGTACAGGCCACTGACCGGCTGACCACTGCCGCATTCGGCGGACTCTGGCCGCGCCGGGCGACGCTGGTGCTGGTCCTGAGCGTGTTGATCATCGGGCTGGTGCTGGCCCGGACGCTGCTTGACGCCTGGGTACGGCGCGTCGACCGGCAGGCCGGGGCGGCGCTGGCGCGGCGAGTGGCCCATCCGGTGCAGCTGGGTTGGCGGATCCTCCTCGGATGGAGATACGCCGTCCTGGTGGCCGGCACCTTCGCCGGTGCCTTCGCGCTGGGAGTGAGCGCACTGGCCGTCGGTGAGGGCACCGCGCGGTACGCGGCCGTCGTACTGCTGGTCGCCGTGGCCGGGGTCGGCCTCGGTGCGGCCCTGCAGCTGCGCGAGCTGCTGGCCCGGCCGGTCGTGGCCGAGGACGAGGTGTCGCTGACGGCCGACGTCATCATGCGCATCGAGGACGCGCGTGATAGCACCGCGCCGTCCATGTTCTTGGGGCTGCCGGTGGTGTTGCTGTTAGGCTCCGCGCCCGGCTGGTGGAACGCCGCCGCCCTCGGCTTCATGGTGCTGGGTCTGGCTGCCGTCATCGCCGTCGAGGCAAGGGCGCCGTCGTGTGCGGCCACAGCGCGGCAGGTGGTCGGCGTCGGATGATCGTCATCGACGCGGGCTCACCGGTGCCGCCGTTCGAGCAGCTGCGGGCCCAGCTCGCCCGGCAGATCCACGACCGTACGCTGGCCGTGGGCTCCCGGCTGCCGACCATCCGCCGGCTCGCGGCCGACCTCGGTCTGGCCATCAACACGGTCGGCCGGGCCTACCGGGAGCTCGAGGAGGCCGGGCTGATCGAGACCCGGGGGCGGGCAGGGTCGTTCGTGTCGGCGGCCGGCGAGGAGGCTCGCGAACGAGCCCGCCAGGCCGCCGCCGACTACGCGGCCGTCGTGGCGAGCGTTGGCATCGACGAGACCGAGGCGCTGTGCATCGTCGAGGCGGCCCTGAGATCCGGCGACGCGGCCGCTTCCGCCTCATTCTGACCGGCGTTCTTCCCGCCCGCCGTGTCGTCGGCCACGCAGCGGGACCTGCTGGTCGGCGGAGACGGCATCAGTCGCAGATCTGCGTGCTGACGGGCTTGGTGGCGGTCGCGGCCTGGCGGGCGTCGTCGGCGACTTCGCTGGCGGTCAGTACGTAACCGATGTCCTCCTGGCTGGTGACAGCGGCGAAGGTCACGCCCAGCACCCGCCCGTCGGCGGCCAGCAGGGGACCACCCGAGTCGCCGTGCTGGACCTTGCCCCGAATGAGGTACACGTCCCGCGTCACCTGGGATCCTCGGTAGATGTCGGAGCTGGAAGCGCTCTTCCGCCCCGCGACCCGGGCCGGCTGCGGGGTGAACCCGCGGCCCTGGGGATACCCCGCGATGATGGCGTCATCGCCCTTGGCCGCCTCGCCGTCGAAGGTCAGGTTCGGCAGTCCGAGGCCCGGCACGTGCAGCACCGCCACGTCCCGCCGCGGGTCGTACAGAACCACCACTGCCGGGCGCGGACGCTGCTCGTGATCGACGATCAGCAACTCCTGGTCCACCCCCGCGACCACGTGCGCGTTGGTCATGATGTGATCGGGCGCGTACACGAATCCGGTGCCGGTGATGCGCTTGCGGCACGAGCTCGCCGTCCCCTGCACCTGTACGATCCCCGCCCGGGCCTGCTGTAACGCGGGGCCTTTCAGCACTGCCGCGTTCGGCGCTGGAACGTCGATGAGCGGCTGGCCGGCGATCACGTCCAGCACCGGCGGGAAGCCGGACCGGTCGACGAACTGCTTGAACGGTTTCTGCCAGTCGCGCGCCGCGTCCGGAACCGCCTGATCAACCGTGGCCAGCAGCAGCGAGCCCCGAATCTGTTCCACGACCGGCACCAGCGAGGTGGATACCAGTAGGCTTCCGACCAACCAGGCGACGACCAGCACCGAAAAGGCGGCGACCAGCATCCCTCCCACCGCATCCGCCAGCCGGGCGGGTTCGTCCCGCATATGGGAACGCAACACCGCCCCCATGGTCGAGGTGGCGAACTGGCCGATCATCGCGGCCAGGAGCACGATTACCAGGGCCAGTAATAACTGCGGGACGTCTCCATCCACAACTGAGCCCGCGATGGGCGGCGCGAGGTGAATCCCGAGCACGCATCCGCCCATGAAACCGATGAAGCTCGCCGCTCCGACGACGAACCCTTGGCGATATCCGGAGAAACTGAAGGCGATCACCAGGGCAACCAACACGATGTCGAGCAGATCACCATTCACTAGGCAAAGGTAAGCCCGATCTTTATCACTGCGCTCGCGCAGGATCGGCTTCGTGCGAGTTTATTTACTCCATCGGCGTGATCTCAGTGTTGGAGGCCCGCCGGGTGATGGTGAGCATGTGGCCGCTGACTCCAAGTAACGAAGGCGCGGATTCCATCGAGCGCTGGGCGTCAAGTATGAGTGCTCGCCGTTCCGGATCGTCAAGCCAGTCATTGATGTCGCCATACAGCCATAAGGCGCCCTCCAGTCCGTACCGCTCGACTTGGGGAAACCCGGCATCGGCGAACTCCGCCGGCACCTCGTCCGGATCATGGAAGTAGGCGGTGAATCCCCGCCCGGGAGACATCATGATCCCGTCCGCCATGGCCGCGTGCGCGGCCTGCCGCTCCCGCTCGTGCAGGTAAGAATTCGTGTAGATAGTGTCGTGCACGGCCGCGTACCGGTTGATGGTCGCGGCCGCCACCACACCACCCGGCCGTACCGCCCGCCGCGCCTCAGCCAGGGCCCGCACCCGATCAGCCCGTTCGGCCAGATGGTAGAGCGGGCCCAGCAGCAGGACCGCGTCCACGCTCGCGTCCGGAACCGGCAGGTGCCGTGCGTCCCCCAGTCGCGCGGTCACCCCGGCCAGCTCTGCGGCCCGGTCCACGTGCAGGGGGACCGGATCCAGCAACGTGACCTCGTAGCCGTCCGCGCTCAGCCACTCAGCGTGCACACCAGTGCCACCGCCCACATCCAGCACCCGAGCCGGGGGCGACGGCAGCGCTCGGCGCAGCACATCCTGCGTCCGCCAGAACTCCAACCGGCCGCGCCCCTCACGAAGCCGACCGTGCTCCCTGTCCTGCTCGTAATAGGCGAGCAGTTCCCGTGTCACTGCCATACCTGATCATGTTGGTACATCGGCAAAGCCGACAAATGGTTTACCCCTGGGGCCGTTACCTCTTCGGGCGGAAATAGTGCCCGGCCATGTAAGCCGTGACCTGGCCGCCGATCTTCGCGCCCTGTTCGTCGGCCGTGCGGGTGTGGATGCCGCCCCATACGCGGGCGTTGATGACTTCGGCGAGCGCCTGTGAAAAGCCGCGGAAGTACCTGGTGGTGCCCGAGGCGGCGCTGTATCCGCTGAAGGAGATGTCGTCCCGGCCGAAGAAGTACGCCAGCGCCGACATGCTCGCCGCGGTGAAACAGGTATGTCCCGACGTGAAGTCGGGGTGCGGCGGCGTAACGAGCAACGGCGTCCAGTTGGGGTCGGCGGCCGTTGCCGGGTTGCCGTCGGTGTCGGCCAATTGGATCGCGGTGACCGGCCGCCAGAAGCTCCATGCCGCCTTCTCGTTGAAGCAGGCAGTCGTGGCATCGGCCTCGGCCAGATCGACCATCGCGAACATCCGCGCCGTCTGAAGCGTGTTCAGCCCCTGCGTCGTCGCGAGCTGGCGCTTGATCTCCCATTCGGCCAGATGCCGATCGTGCCACCAGATCGCGGCTTGGGTCTGGTCCGCCGTCCTGACGGTGCTGGTCGCCGAGCCGATCGTCTTGACCTCGTTGAAGTCCCGGGCGTACCGGCGGCTGGTCAGCGATGGTGGGCCGGACGTGCGGAACATGGACGCGCGGGGGATAAGGAATGGTTTGAGGTCACCGACCCATGCCCCGTCGGAGGCGAAAGCGGGAGGTGTCGGCCGCCACTGGCCGGGTTGGGTGCCGACGATCCAGGTCTGGCTGCCGAACGCCCCGTCGTCGCGCCGCGCGGCGATCATCGCAGCGGCCGCCTGCGTGCCCACCGTGATCCCGCGCCGCTTCGCCGCACTGTCGGGAATCGCGGCCAGCGACTCGCCGTACTGCGTCTCCAACCTCGCCTGCTGCGCCGGGAACAGCGCGTTCAGCACCCGGAAGGCCGCGGTCGCGACGGCCGCGTCCGTCGACTCGGTTCCCCTGGCGGCCGGTGCGATCAGGTACGGCTGATAGGGGGTGCCGGCGATCGCGTTCACCGCGTCGTAAACGGCCCCGTGCACCATGGCGAAGCTACGTGCCTGAACTTGTGGCTGCTGCGCGGCGATATCCCAGATCGCTGTCTGGGCGTTGCCGTCCCAGACAATGACGGCATTGGCGGGTGTACGTGCATTCGAGGCGTATGCGAATGACGGGACCGGCGAACCGGCGATGATGACTCCGGCGACGACCGGCCAAACGGCCACGCGCCGCAGGATGGCGACCCAGCCCGCATTACGTGATCTCAGCACTGAAGCAAAGTACTATGCCGGCCTCGGCCGTTACAGCGGCCGAATGAGCGAAAAGCTGATAATGACGTAGCCGGAAACTCTCAAGCAGAAGTGTCCGGCTCAACGTGCAATGCCTCCTCGCCTCACGAACTCCTCGCCGGCCGGCCCGCCCGCCCGGAGTATCGGCAGGCCGGTCGGCGAAGTTCCTTACGATCGCCGGTGTCGCGGTCGATCGCGAGGCCCTGTCACGCGACCAGGCGCAGCCAGGCCGCCGCGAGTGCCGCGTGACCGGCCGGCGTGGGGTGCGCGCCGTCCGCGGCCCAGTACTCCGGCCCGGTCGTCGCGGCGAGCTCGGCGAACATGCCGTCGGCCGCGAGCAGGTGCGCGCCGTACTTGCGGGCGAGCTCGCGTACGACCTGGTTCTTCGGGTCCAGGTCGGCCCGCCACTCCTTCCGCTCCTTCTCACCGACGTGCACGTCGCCGACCTCGACACTGCCGCTGATCGGCAGGAGGGACGTCTCGATGAGGATCAGATCGACGCCGGCCTCGGCGAGGGGCGCGAGCAGGCGGTCGTAACCCGCCGCGTACTCCTCCGCGGTGATCACGTAGCCGTCCGGGTCGTACGTGTGCCAGGCCACGTCATTGCCGCCGACGAGGATCGACACCACGTCCGGGCGCGCGTCGAGCACGTCCGCCTGCCAGCGGGCTTCGAGGTCCATCACCTTGTTGCCCGCGATCGCGGAGTTCAGCCAGGTCACGGGCCGGTCCGGGTGCCGCAGACCCCACTCGCCCGCGACGCGCAGGGGGTAGCCGAAGCCGAGGCCATCTTCGCTGTCCAGCCGTTGGCAGTCGGTGACCGAATCGCCGGTGAACATTACGGTGCTTCCCGGTCGGAGGGTGATCGTCATTTGTACTCCTGAAACTTCGGTTGATTGGGTGTCAGCGTTGATATCCGGCGGCGCGGCGTTAAATTGCCGGGCTGCCGAACCAATGGCCGGCGGCTCGCTCGAACGCTTCACGATCAGGGTCGGGATCGCCTGCCCAGGCGACTATGCCGTCGGGCCGGACGAGCACGGCGCCGAATCCGAGGTCGTTTCTCGCCGGGCCGGCCGCATACCGGATCCGGCTCTCCCAGCCCGTCGCTGAATCGTGCAGGCATCGGTCGGTGCTGAAGTCGAGCGCGACGCCTCGTCCGTCCCGCATCAGGTCGCCGAGGCGAGTGCCGTCCTCAAGGCGCAGGTCCGGGGCGTTGCGGCCGACCAGCGGTGGCTGCTCGCCGCCGAGGTCGTAGCGGAGCGACGAGCCCGAGATCTTCTGGAACGCGTAGGTGGTTCCGTCACGGGTCCCGAGCAGGTCGCGGATCACTGCTTGGATCGCCTGGGCGTGCGGGTCCGGCCGCATGACCGCCGCTTGGGCGCGCGTCCAGTCGAGCACCCAGGCGGCGATCGGATGGCGCTCGCGGGTGTAGGTGTCGAGCAGCCCATCCGGTGCGTCGCCGTCCACGGTCGCCGCGAGCTTCCACCCCAGGTTCAGGGCGTCGCCGATGCCGGTGTTGAGTCCCTGCGCTCCAAGAGGAGAGTGGATGTGCGCGGCGTCGCCCGCGAGCAGGACGCGTCCCTGCCGGTACGTCGTCGTCTGCATCGCCCGATCGGTGAAGCTCGAGGCGAGATGGACGTCCTTCAGCGTCACGTCGGTGCCGGACACCCGGCGCAGAACCGCCTGGAGATGGTCGCGAGTCGGCTCCTGCGAGCGATCGAAGGTGCCGCCGTCGAAGTCCAGCATGCCGATGTACGCTTCCGCGGGCGTCCGGAGGTACATGCCGGTCGGCGTCAGGTTGAACCCAGGGCGCAGCTTCTTGGGATCGGCGATGGTGGCGAGCACGACGTAGCCGGTGAACTGCGGCTCCGTGCCGACGAAGTCGAAGCCCGCGAGTCCACGCACCGTGCTGCGTCCGCCGTCGCATCCGACGAGCCAGCGCGCCGCGTACTCGTGCTCGCCGGCTCGCGCGACCACGCTTTCATCGGTCTGCGCGATGGCGGAGACCGTGACGCCACGCCTGACCTGCACGCCGAGCTTGGCCGCCCGCTCGGACAGCACCTCCTCGACCGCTTCGAGGTTCGTCATCACGCCGTCCATCACCGGGCTGGGCAGCCGGAACGGCAGGGCGGCGACGTCGACCTTCGCCGGATCGAGCATCATGCCGGCGAAGTGGCCCACGCCACGAGGGGGTGACGGCTCGTCCGTGTCGGGGTCCCCGCCTGAAGGGACACCTGAGGCCGTCAGCAGCGGGTGCAGCATCCCCCGGCGATAGAACGCCTCCACCGACGCGGCGGACAGGCCCCGCATCCCGAGCGGGTCCGCCTTCCACGGGGAGCGAGGCTCCCGCTCCCGCTCGAGCACCAGGACAGAGCAGCCCGCGAGGCCGAGTTCGCAGGCAAGGAACAGACCGACCGGGCCGGCGCCCACGATCACTACATCATGCACGAGAGCCCCCTTCCGAAAGTTATGGGAACTTGCGCGGTCCCTCCGCGCGCGCCACGAGATCGCTCATCTGAGGCACGCAAAGACTGACGCGGGCCGCTCACACGGGGCGCACACGGCGCTCACATGGGGGCACAAGTTAGGCATTGTCCTGATTTGGCGACTCAAGGGCACGCGCGCGAGGATCGGGAGATGGACGGGGATGCGCGGCTTCGCGTCACGCTGCTCGGCGCCTTTCAGGCCTCTCGCGGTGACGCCGCCCTGCCCGTTCCCGGCGCGCGGTCGCAGGGGCTGATCGTCCGGCTGGCGCTCGCCGGTGGGCGCGCGGTCGAGCAGGGTGCCCTCATTGACGCGATCTGGGCCGAGGACCCGCCGGCCGACCCCGCCCACGCCTTGCAGGCCCTCGTCTCGCGGCTGCGCCGGACCCTCGGCTCGGCCGGCGACGTCGCGCAGGTCGCGGGCGGCTACCGGCTGAACGTGGACGCGGCCGAGGTGGACGCGCTGCGGTTCGAGCAGCTCGCCGCCGCCGGCCGTGAACACCTGCGCGGCGGCGACCCGAACGCCGCGGCGGCCGCGCTCGGTGAGGCCGTTGCGCTGTGGGGCGACCGTCCCGGAGCCGAGCCCACGGTCGTCGCCGCGGTCGCGCCCGCCGTCGCGACCTGGCTGGCGCACGCCTCGATCGAGGCCGTCGCCGACCTCGCCGACGCCGAGCTGTCCTTGGGCCGTGCCGACGCGGCCGCCGCCCGCCTGACCGCCCTGCTCGCCGAGCACCCCGTCCACGAACGGGCGGCCGCGCTGCTCATGGACGCGCTCGCCGCCCAGGGCCGCCAGGCCGAGGCCCTGGCCCTGTACGAGCGGGTCCGCGAAACCCTGGCCGACGCCCTCGGCACCGACCCGGGCGACGCCCTGCACGAGCGCCACCTGCGCCTGCTGCGCGCCGAGCGGCCCGCCCCGGCCGCCGACACCGCGCAGTCCAGGCCGACTAGCGTGCCCATGCCGCGTAACCTGCCCATGCCGCAGTCCAGGCCGAGTAACCTGCCCGCGCCGCTGACCAGCTTCATCGGGCGCGACGACGACCTCGCCCGGATCGACACGCTGCTCGCCGCCGGGCGCCTGGTCACCGTGCTCGGTCCCGGCGGTGCCGGTAAGACGCGCCTCGCCGTCGAGGCCGCCCGCCGCCACCGGCACGAGTACCGCGACGGCGCCTGGATGATCGACCTCGCCTCGGTCACCGAGCCGGCCAAGGTCGGCGCGGCCGTGCTCGCCGGGATCGGACTGCGCGGCGGCGCGCTGTTCGAGGCTCGGACACGGGTCGAGGGCGGTGCGCTGTTCGAGGCCCGGACGCGGGTCGAGGGCGGCGCGCTGTCCGAAGCCCGTAGGCGCGTCGAGGGCTCCGATCTAGTCGAGGGCTCCGATCTAGATGTACTCGTCGACCAACTCGGCGGCCGGGAGAGCCTGCTGCTGGTCGACAACTGCGAGCACCTGATCGAGGCCGTGGCTCACCTGGTCGCGGCAGTGCTGTCCCGATGCTCCGGGCTGCGCGTACTCGCCACCAGCCGCGAACCCCTCGCGGTCGACGGCGAGGCGCTGGTGCCGCTCGGCCCGCTCGCGCTGCCCGGGCCGGACGACGGTGTCGAGCAGGCCCGGCGGGCGGCATCGGTACGCCTGTTCACCGAGCGGGCCGCGGCGGTGCGCCCGGGCTTCGAGGTGGACGACACGACGCTGCCCGAGGTCCGGCGGGTGGTCCGCAGCCTGGACGGGATGCCGCTGGCGCTGGAGCTGGCCGCCGCCCGGCTGCGGACGCTGTCGCTGCCCGAGCTGGCCGACGGGCTGTCCGACCGGTTCCGGCTGCTGGCCACCGGCAGCCGTACCGCGCTGCCCCGGCACCGCACGCTGCACGCGGTCATCGCCTGGAGCTGGCAGCTGTTGAGCGAGCACGAGCGTACGGTCGCCGAACGCGTCTCGATCCTGCCCGGCGGCGTCACAGCGGCCTCGGCCACCGCGGTCTGCGCCGGCACCGCGGTGCCGGCCGCCGAGATCCCCGAGCTGCTGGCGGGCCTGGTCGACCGGTCGCTGCTGCAGCTCGCGCCCGACCCGGGCCGCTACCGCATGCTGGAGACGCTGCGCGAGTACGGCACCGCCCGCCTGGCCGAGACGGGCGACCTCGGCACCGTCCGCGACCTGGCCGCCGGCCACTTCGCCGAGCTGATGGCCCGGTACGACCCACAGCTGCGCGGGCCTGGCCAGCTGGCGGCCATCCGAGTCATCCGCGCCGAGTACGACAACGCGCTGGCCGCCCTGCGCCGGCGGTGCGACACCGGCGACGCCTCCGGCGCGATCGCTCTCGCCGTGAACCTGACCTGGTACTGGCAGATGTTCGGCCAGCACCCCGGCGCGGCCTACTGGCTGGGCGAGGCGCTGGCGGTGCCCGGCGACGGCGAGCCGACGCCCGGCCGCGACTGCGCTCACGCGATCTACCTGATCGACCGGGCCGACCGGCCGGGGCTGACCGCCGAGGAGGTCGCGGACGACCGGGCGCGGCTGCGCGAGCTGGCCGACCGGCTGCTCGCCTACCCCGAGCTGCCGGGCCCGTGCGGCGCGCTCACCGCGCTCGCGCTCGCGTTCCTACAGGAGGAGGAGACCGCGTTCGCGAAGATCGCGCTCCTGGCCGACGGCGACGACGTGTGGCTGTCCGGGCTGGCCCGCATGCTCCGCGCCCAGTTCGCCGAGAACGCGGGCGAGTTCGACAACGTGCGCGCCGACGTGGAGGCGGCCTTGGCCTGCTTCCGGCAGGCCGGCGACCGCTGGGGTCAGGCCACCGTGCTGCCGATGCGCGCCCAGCTGCGGCAGTACGACGATGAGCTCGACGGCGCGCTGGCCGACCTGCGCGAGGCGCAGTCGCTGGCCGGCGAGTTCGGCTCGCTCAGCCTCAGCGACGAGGTGTTTCTCCACCTGCGCTGGATCGACCTGCACCTGCGGCGCGGCGACACCGACGCGACGATCACGATGATCGGCTCGGCCCGGGAGCGGGCGCTGCGCGCGGCCTCGCCGGAGCTGTCGGCCCTGGTCGACGCGTGGGAGGCCGCCTTCCGGGTGCGGCTGGGCGACCTGGACCGGGCGCGGGACCTGCTCGACGACGCCGAACGAGCTCTGCACGGCGACATCACGTTCCCCGGCCTGCACGCGCGGGCGCTGGCCGGCAACGTGCGGGCCTCGCTCTGCCTGGAGCTGGGTGATCTGGCCGGCGCGGAGAAGATGCTGGCGAAGGCGTACGCCGCGGCGCTGGAGACCGCGGACTTGCCGATCATGGCGCTGGGGGCGGTGGCCGCGGCCGCGCTGGCCGAGGCGCACGGGCGGCATCACGACTCGGCCGTCCTGCTCGGCGCCGCCTCCCGGCTGCGCGGCGCGCACGACCGAACCGACCAGCAGGTCCGCGAGCTCACCCGCCGAGGGCGGGCCGCGCTGGGCGAGGAGGCCTTCGCCACGGCGTACGGGAAGGGCTGGGAGCTGGACGGGAAGACAGCGGTGACCGCGGTCGACCCGGCCAGGCTGCGCCGGGAGCTCGGGACGGCTGACTCAGATCCCGAGTGATCAGTCAGTTACTGGATGGGCACCGCGGTGCCGGAGACCTTGACGCGAGAGTCGCCGGGAATGGTGCCGCAGGTCAGGAGGCTGGGCCGCCTCATGTCGACGCCCTGGTGAATGGTGAGAACTGCCCCGTCTTCGAGGCGTCCCAGCGTACGCAGGTAGCCGGTGAAGGCGGCGGCCGCGGCGCCGGTGGCGGGGTCCTCGACGACGCCGCCAGGTGGGAACGGGTCGCGGGCGTGGTAGACGGTGGGGGATTCGGGCCAGAAGAGGTGGACGGTGGTCCAACCCAAGTCAGCCATGATCTTGCCCAAGGCCTCGAAGTCGTAGTCGAGATCGGCCAGGCGGCTCCGGCTGGCCGCGGCCAGGACGAGATGGTCGTTGCCGGCGTTGGCGACGTGGGCCGGGTAGGCGGGGTCCAGGTCGTCGGCCGACCAGCCCAGTGCGGCGAGCACGGGCCGTACCTCCTCTTCGGAGGCTTGGCGGGTGGAGGTCGGCGGACTGGTCAGGGTGGCGGTGATCTCACCGGTCGGATCCGCGGCGATGTCCACCGGGACCGGGCCCGCCTGGGTGGTGAGGTTCACGGTTCCGGGGCCGATCCGCTCGCCGAGCGCGACCGAGGCGGCGATCGTCGCGTGGCCGCAGAAGGCGACCTCGGCCAGAGGGCTGAAGTACTGGATCCGGTACTGGCGCTCGCCCGTGGGGTGCAGGAAGGCGGTCTCGGAGTAGCCGAGTTCGGCGGCGATGGCGAGCATCTCCGCGTCTGACAACTCCCGGGCATCCAAGACCACTCCGGCGGGGTTGCCGCCAGTGGGAGTGGTAGTGAAAGCGGCATACCTTAGGACTTCGTTCATGCGATCATCATGGCGCTTGGGGTGGTTGCTCCGCACCTGGCGTGGCTTGGGCGTCTTCCTCCTCCACCTGCGCATAACCCGCGGAATGAACGGCCACGCCCAAGATCGTGCCAACCAGGATCGCGATCCCGGCGATCGTCATGATGTGCCAGAAACCGGCGACCACCCCGACGTACCCGAGCCCGAGCGCAGCCTGCTGCGCCACCAGCACGACAACGGAACTCGTCTGGCGCCGGCGGTAGGTCTCATGCCGGTTCAACACGATAAGAGCGGACAAGAGGGGGATGGCCAAGGAGAAAGCGAGCACGCAGATCTGGGCGGACAGATCAAGGGCAGCGGCTCCCGGGGTCAGGAACGGCTGCACCAAGACGACGCCGATGGCGATCAAGCCGCCGTACATCAGGTTGTTCTGCCGGAGAGTCTCGTCCTGATGTGATGCCCCCCGTTTCCGCCACCATTCACCTTGTGCGGCGGCTTGCCGCCTCCACCATGCTTCGTCCCGGATGTTCTCGTCCATGGCGACCATTGTGCAGACAGCGCGAGCCTGCCTCCACCGGCGTTCGCCGTCCGGAAGGCGAACTGGGCGGGATCGGCTGTGTCGATCCCGCCCGCCCCGCTCACCAGTTGCTGCTGGTGAGGCTCACCTCCTCCGGGGCGCGGCCAGGGGTGCCGGTGCAGACGTGGTTCTTCTCGGTTCCCGTGTGGTCCCGAAGCTTGGTCAGACACGTGCCGAGGGCCCGCTGACCGTAGTAATTGGGGTGAATTGATTCCTGGCTCTGGCCCTGGGATTCCAGGACGACCAGGAAGCGGGTCCATTCAGTCGCCGGGTAGCGGGTTCTCAAGAGAGTTGGCGGCGGTGGCTTGCTGCGCACGGTTGGCGCAGACCTCGTGGCCGTCGAACAGGTTGCGCAGATCGAGGAAGTCCACGTTCTGGGTACGGGCGACGTCCTTGAGCATGTCGGAGATCGCGGGAATGACGGTGTTACGGGCCCAGTCGGAGTCGTCGTTGAACATCGGGCAGCCGCCCACGTTGAAGCCGCGAGTCGCTGAACTCGTGGTAGCGGTTCTGATCGCCCAGCGGAACGGGAGACGGGTAGGACTGCAGGACGAGCCGGTAGGACCCATCGGCGTAGTGGGCATCGGTCATGGCCCGTTTGATTTCCCTTACGGCCTGCTCGACCTTGGGCTTCGTCTGTGCCAGGCCTGCACGGAAGACTGGCTCCTGGTCCACGTGGCAGTGCTCGATCCTATGCTGCTTCTGCCATCTCTTGACGCATTTCTCAAGGACGGAGGCGAAGCCGAGGTCGTGGCCGCCGCCTGGATCGGGTCAGTTGTGGGTCGCCGGTCGTCGGTCGCCGACGCGGACTTGCTCAGTCGTGGGCCGGCGGTCGCCGGCGCGGATTCGGCCATTGGCACCGCCAACCCCGCTGCGATGACAACCCCCGCCGCCAACACCCAGACCCGGTACGGCCGCACCGGTCGATCTCGTCTGCCAGAGGGTGGCCTGCGGCGATCCCCTGCCGCCTGTCTCGTCTGACGTCTCAGCATCGAAACCCCCGTATTGCGTGATGAGGGTCCCGTTCTAGCCAGGACGGCATCTCGCTCAGCGGGGTGACGCGCCTGGAAGAGGTTTCCTGGCTGATCATTGGCAGGTTGCATAGCGACGCCACGGCCGTCGCCGCCGCCGGTCACAGCGTCAGCGCGGCTCCGCGCCGTCGCCGCGTACGATCTTGTAGAGCCCGTACAGAGCCTCCAGACCGCCGAGGGCCATCAGAACCAGCCCGACCTTCGTCGGTGTGAACACGAAGATCTCAGTGTCGAGTCCGAACAACCACAGCGCCAGCCCTGCGGCGAAGACGGTCAGACCGGTGAGGAATGTCTTGCGGGCGGGGGCCATGCGGATCTCTTTCGATCATGAGGGACGTGGCGCCCCCGTTCTCTAAAACGCTAATAAAGAGCCAGGTCGGAGGCCTCCTGCGCGCTGAGGAGATCGGACTACATCTTTCGGGTGACGCGGCCGTGGGCGCGCGCGTACACGCCTGAGATTTGCTTACGCGGCGAACCAATAGATTCCGGCGAGCAGCACCAGCGGCGCTGCCCGCCACACCACCGGAGCCCGGGGCGTGGCGACTACGACAGCCAGGGGATACGCGACGAACCCGCTCAGGAAGGGGAGCACTGAGAAGAAGATTCCCAAGAAGCCGTCCTTGTCGGTGCCGTGCGTCAAGTGCCATATCGCCCCGACGAACAACATGCCCATGACGGCGACAGGCCATGCTGGACGGATTTCGCAGAGATACAACGCCGGCCAGCAGAGACCGCCCGGTATTCCCACGAGCAGCGACATCATGGCCAGCTCTGTGAGAGGGAAGTAATCGGGAAGCACTATGAACATCAGAATGATCGCCACGATCGTCCCGCTGGCGGAAAACACGCCGACGACCGCCGCACGTCCCATCCGGCCAGGTAACAGTCGTCCGAAAGGTGGCGCGGGTATCTCTTCCGTGATCACTCGCACATGATGCCACGGGAGGAAGTTCAGTCCGGCTCACACCATGGCCAGATAAGCGGCGAGCTTCTTCCGGCGACGAAGTCGAGATCCCCGAGCGGTGGCGAAGACGGAGGCACTCCTTGCCTCTGGCCGGTCTGCGCTGGCATCATGCCGCACATGATCGAGAGAATCGAGTCCTTCGTCCGCCGGTGAGCGTGATGACCGAGCCTGGACCGCTCGGACCCCAGATCAGCCTGTTCGACTACGCGCTGAGCCTGCACCAGCGAGATCCGAACTCTCCTCTACCGCGTGACGGCGAGCCGTACCCCGATGAGGAGCAATACCGCCGACGATCCCGGCGAGAAGTGCCAGAAGATCAACGGCTGGTCGGCGTGGATGTCGCCGCGATCCTGGACGCGCACTTCGCCAGAGCCGATGCACCGCCCAGCGAACTCGTTGATGCCTTCCACGACGTTGACGTCCCGATCCATCACAACGAGCACATCGCCGCAGCAGCGCTGCGGGCGGACGCACAGCGTGTTCAGCGGACCGGGCGATGGCTCGTACGCCACAGCGGCGATCGGCGCTCCGCCGTCGTGGGGCTGGCGTTGCTCGTCGCCGATTGGGCGGAAGAGGACATCCCGCTGATCCAGACGATTGGGCTGCTGTCGAACTGGTTCGGCCCATTGGCCGCCGATGCCCTGCGACGACGTCATGGTGGTGGCCAGGAGGCACTGATGTGGCTCGCACAAAGGGTCGCCGGATGGGGACGGGTCTACGTCATTGAGGTGCTCTGCCGGGGGAGCGCGTCGTCCAAGGCGCGCCCATGGCTGCTGCGTCACTCCTGCGACGGCGACTTCCTCAACGGCTACTTCGCCGGCCAGGTCGCCACCTCCGCTCACCTCCACGAAGCGATCACCGGGCCCGATGTCGACGACGATCTGATCGATCACACCGGCCGGCTGCTGAAGACCATGGCCGACTGCGGCGGCATGGGCCTGACCCTGGAGCACTATCCGCCGGCCCGCATCGTCCTGGACGCTTATGTCGGTCATCTCAGCCGCCAGACAGCGACCGTGAACAGGTATGTCGACGCCGCCATGATTGCCGACCACCTGGCCCAGAAACCGGCGGAAAGACTCGGTTGCACGCCCGAACAGCGAGACCGCCTCGTACGCCGATACCTGGCAGTGCTCGACCGGGAGGACTGGTGCGCGACGGTTCGCGCGGGCCATGACCCGGACAGCGACTTCTTCGCTTGGTTCGCCGGCAACGTAGCAGAGCGGCTGTGTCTACGAGCGTTCACCGATCCCAACGCTGAGAAATCATGAGTAAGGCCCTCCGCTTCGCCCGGGACCAGCTGGTTGGAGCGGGATTTCCACATCAATAGCGGGGATAGTGCCGCCCGAGCTCCTTGAGCGCCAATGCCCAGGGATAAGTGTCCAGATTCTCTCCTCCGGTCTCAGCGGGAGGTGGCTCGAATTGGCCGGGGCCGAGGAGGACGAGAACGCCTTCGGCGCGCAGGCTTTCGACGCTTCGGAGAAAGGGGTCGCGGGAGGCTAAAGCGCTGCTGACGAAGGGCAGGACGACGACGGGAATGCCCAGGCCGGGCGCCTCGGCGAGGAGGCCGAGAGCGTAGGTGTCGGCGATGCCCTGGGCGAACTTGTTGATGGTGTTGTAGGTCGCGGGGGCAACGATGATCGCGTCGGCTCTGGGGGGTTTCGGCTCGTGCGGCTTGCGGTACTGGCTGCGGACGGGGCGGCCGGTCTGCCGCTCCAGTTCGGGGACGTCGATGAAGTCCAGGGCGGACGGGGTGGCGACTATCTGGACCGTCCAGCCCTCGTCCTGGGCGTGGGTGACCAGTCGGCCGACGTCGGCGGCGGCTCCTGCGGCGCACACGATGATGTAGAGGATCTTGCTGGATTGGATCACGTGAGGACTCCCGGCGGCGCGGCATACTCGCGGGCTTCACGGTAAACGCTGCGGGGACTACCAGCGGTATCGGCACGCCCGATACGTTCCTCAGGTACTCCCGCCTCTTGGAGAGGAACCACGCCCCTCGTGAACGTCGGCATCATCGGGCAAGCCGCCGGCCTGTTCGCCGTCACCAACATCGACGACATCGTGATCCTGGCGCTGTTCTTCGCCCAGGGGGCCGGGCACCGCGGCGCCACCTCGCGGATCATCCTGGGGCAGTACCTCGGGTTCGCCGCCATCCTGGTCGTCGCCATCGCCGCCGCTTTCGGCGCCACTTTCCTGCCCGAGCCCGTCATCCCGTACCTCGGCCTGCTACCGCTGGCCTTGGGTCTCAAGGCCGGCTGGCAGGCGTGGCGCGACCACGTCAACGGAGAGGACGCCGACGACGAGCAGGCCGCTACGGGTGGACCCAAGGCGTTGGAGGTCGCCGCGGTCACTTTCGCCAACGGCGGCGACAACATCGGCGTCTACGTCCCTGTCTTCGCCACCGCCGGCATCGGCGGCATGAGCGTCTACGCTGTGGTCTTCCTCGTTCTGGTCGCCGTCTGGTGCCTGGCGGGCAGGTTCTTCGCCACCCGACCCGTCATCGCCAAGGCTCTCAGCCGGTGGGGGCACATTCTCCTGCCCATCGTCCTGATCGGGATCGGGCTGCTCATCCTCGTCCAAGGCGGTGCCTTCGGCCTCTGACCGGGTTTCTCGTCCTCGACGGATCGCCGCTCAGCTACCAGAGTGCTGTCGCCTCAGGACTGATCATCGAGCTTCGTGGGCCGCGGCGCCTCGAAGCAGGCGAGCCAGGTGGTGAGCAGCGACTCCAGTTGGGCGGCCTGCTCGGGTGTCAGGCCGTCGAGCAGGCGGTGCTCGTTCGCCACGTGTTCGGTGAAGGCCTGGTCGAACAGTTGCCGACCGGCTCGGGTGAGCGCGACGACCCGGCCGCGCCCGTCGCTCGCGCTGCGCTGGCGGGTGACCAGGCCGGCGCGTTCGAGCCGGTCGATGCGCTTGGTCATGGCGCCCGTGGTGACCATGGTGTGCGCGGCCAGCTCGCCGGGCGCGCGTTCGTAGGGCGCTCCGGCGCGCCGGAGGGCGGCGAGTACGTCGAAGTCTCCCTCGCCCAGCCCGTACTGGCGGTACACCACGCACAATCGCTCGGTCAGGTGACCGGCGAGGCGGTGCAGCCGCCCGATCACGCCCAGCGGGCTCACGTCCAGGTCGGGTCGCTCGCCCGCCCACGCTTGCTGGATGCGGGCGACGTGGTCGAAATTGTGCGTCACGCCACCAATATACCTTCCGTGGAAGCTATATTGCTTCCATGGAAGGTACTTTTCGGTGGGCGGCTGTGACCGCGCTCGCTCCGATCGCCTGGGGCTCCACCTATCTGGTCACCCACCGGTTCCTGCCACCCGATCACCCGCTGTACGGAGCGGTGATCCGGGCCCTGCCGGCCGGGTTACTCCTGCTGCTGCTCGCTCGGAAGCTCCCCCGGGGCGCGTGGTGGTGGCGTTCGCTGGTGCTCGGCACGCTCAACATGGGGGCGTTCTTCGCGCTGGTCTACCTGGCCGCCCAGAAGCTGCCGACGAGCATGGCATCGACGATCATGGCGACCTCCCCGGTGATGATGATGCTGTTCGCCTGGGCGGCGCTCGCCGAGCGCCCGAGGGTGGCGCACGTGACCGGTGCCGGGATCGGGATCGCGGGCGTCTGCCTGCTGCTGCTCGACGGTACGGCGTCGGTCGACGCGTCCGGCGTGCTGGCCTCCGTGCTGGCGATGGTCATGTCGTCGGCCGGCTATGTGCTGGCCAAACGGTGGAGCGCGGAGGTCGACGTCTTCTCGCTGACCTCCTGGCAACTCGTCGCCGGAGGGATCGCCGTGCTACCCGTCGCCGTCGCCGTGGAGGGCCCGCCGCCGTCCCTTGACGGCCCGGCGCTGCTCGGCTTCGGCTACGTCACGGTCGTCGCGACCGCGCTGGCGTTCGCCGCCTGGTTCGCGGGGCTGCGGCATCTGAGCGCTGCGACGGTGGGCCTGATCGGGCTGCTCAACCCGGTAACCGGCGTACTGCTCGGCACCGCGCTCGCCGGCGAGACGCTCACCGCGCAGCAGGTCTGCGGGCTGGTCCTGGTGCTCTCCGGCATCCTGCTGGGCCAGCCGGCCGCCAAGCGCCTCGTCACGCTGATCGCGACAAGGCTGAGTCACACCATGGCCAGATAAGCGGTGAGCTCCTCCGCCGACGAGGTCGAGATCCCGACATATCCATCCGGCCGGACCAGCGTGTGGCGCTCGGCGCCGTACGGCTCAGCCGGCTCGTACGCCCGCACCTCCGGCCCGCCGACCACGCGAGGCGCGGGATCAGGCGACAGCAGCGTGAAGTGCGTCCCCCGCAGCAGATCGAACATCCGAGCCTGAGACCCGTCGGCCAGCCGCACCCGGCCATCGGGCACGCGGTCCCCGCCCCGCCGGGCCAGCGAGCCGCCCCGATAGCTCACCGTCAGCTGGTGGGTCTCCTCGTCGCGTTTGTAGGCCTTCTTGTCGAGCAGGTCGGTGCTGAGGCCGAGTACGCGAGCGGCGACGGGCCGCCGCTCCTCCTCGTACGTGTCGAGCAGCGCCTCCGGCGCTCCGGCCAGCACCCGGGCGAGCTTCCAGCCCAGGTTGTAGGCGTCCTGTACGCCGGTGTTGAGCCCCTGCCCGCCGGCGGGCGAGTGCACGTGGGCGGCGTCCCCGGCGAGGAAGACCCTGCCGGTCCGGTAGCTGTCGGCCAGGCGGATGTTCACCCGGTACAGGGACGACCACAGCAGCTCGGTGACCCGAACCCCGCCCAGCATCGACCGTTCGCCGAAGACCCGCTGGAAGCCGGCGAGCGTCAGGTCCGGCACGACGCCCGGCTTCAGCGGGGCGACCATCTGGAAGGTGTCGGTGCCGGCCATCGGGAAGAGCGCCACCATTCCCCTGCCCGGCCGAACCCAGACATGGATGTGCTCCCGGTCGAGCCCCTCGACCCGTACATCGCCGAGGGCCATCCGATCCTCGTCGCGGGTCTCCCCGGCGAAACCGATGCCGAGCGCCTTGCGTACGAAGCTCTTGCCGCCGTCCGCCGCGACCAGGTAGTCCGCCCGCAGGGTCGCCCCGGTGCTCAGCGTGGCCGTGACTCCGCGCGCGTCCTGCTCGAAGCCGGTCAGCCCGGTGCCCTGCTCCACCTTTGCGCCCAGCTCGGTCAGCCGTTCACGCAGCACCGCCTCGGTAAGCCACTGCGGGTGCATCACCACCATGGGGTACGGCACCGCGTCCGTGGGGGTGACGAGCTTGTGCATGCGGCCCTGGTACACCGGCACCCTGCCGATCCGTGCCCGAAACGCCGGATAGAGCGTCGTAGCCGCCAGAACCCGGTCGATCACCCCCAGATCATCGAAGACCTCCTGCGTGCGGGGCTGCAGCCCCTTGCCCTTGGAGCCGCCTGAGGGCTCCGGCGCCTGCTCCACGATGCGGCAGTCGACGCCGCGCCTGGCCAGATCCACGGCGAGAGTGAGCCCGGTCGGGCCGCCGCCGACGATGAGTACGTTCGTCTTCTCGGTCATGGTGCGACCATGCCTGTCCGTACTGCCAGATCTCTGTCAGCATCCCGCCCGCCACTGTCATCGTCGGGTTGCGGGCGCCCTTGAGATACTTCCCCTATGTCCTCCGTGATCGCGATCTCCTTCCTCGTCCTCTATGCGGCCTGGATGATCATCGCGAACCTGCCCCGCCGAGACCGGGCGACGTCGCACGCGCTGGCGGATCGCACGGGCGTGGTCCTCTACTGGCGGCCCGGCTGCAGGTACTGCATGAGGCTGCGCATGCGTCTGCGCTTCACACGGCTGCGGCACGCCGAGGTGAACATCTGGCGAGACCCTGAGGCGGCGGCGTTCGTCCGCTCGGTGGCGAACGGCAACGAGACCGTACCGACCGTGACGGTGGCCGGAAAGGCGATGGTGAACCCGTCGAAGCAGCAACTGCTGGAGGCGGTCGAGATGGAGGCCCCGCACCTGCTGCCTGGCCCCGGCGGCCGCGGCTGACGTCACCACAGCCAGATGCCCAGTGCGAAACAGTTCACGGACGGGGATCGAGCCGAGCCACGTCTCGCACCATGCCCTTAAATCCATAGATCACTAGATACCAAGGATGCTGGCATACTGCCCGGATGTCCGACTTCGCTGACTTCTTTGCCGCCGGACGCGACGCCCTCCTGTCGGGCCGTGCCAGCCACGACCGGCCGATGGTGGAGGGTGGCGCTCGCTGGGGAGCCGCCGCGGTCCTGCGGCCCGCCGGTACGGTGCTCGACCGGCTGGTGGAGCTGGCCCGTGAGGCGGGTACGGTCGCCGGGCCCGGCCACTGGGCGCACGGCGCGGACTGCCTGCATGTCACGCTGCGCTCCCTGGAGCATTACCGGTCGGTCATCCCCGTGGACGATCCGCTACGGCGTGCCTGGGCCGACGCTCTGCGTGCGGCGGTCGAGGGGTTGCCGCCGGTCCGGGTGGTGCTGCGGGGGGTGAGTCCCCACGCGGGTGGGGTGCTCGCCTGTGGTTATCCGGTCGACGACGCGCTGCTCACCCTCCAGAAGCGGTTCGCGCACGGGCTGGCCGCTCGTGGAGTGCGCGACTTCGAGCGTGGCCGGGTGCGTGATCGCTGGTACGTCAGCCTCGTCCACTTCGCCGAGCCCGTGTCCGTGACGACGGCCGAGGCGATCGTCGGGTGGTGCGACGAGCGGGCCGACCTGCCGATCGGCCTCGCCGAACTCACCGCGGCCGAGATCGTCCAGGCCGTCCACACCGGGACCGGAGTGCGGCTCGACACGCTGGAGCGGGCCGAGCGCTGAGGTGGGCGCCAGCGCGCGTCCTCGAACCGCACCGACGCCCATCGCACAACCCTCCACCCCGACTCAGGCCCCCGGCGGTTACCTCACCAGCAGCGCGGTGACGAACTGCAGCAGGTGCCACGCCACATAAGCGCTGAGCGAGCAGAACGCCCACTCCTTGGCCCGCGCGATATGCGACACCCACCGCAACACCTCGGCCGGCTCCCGACGCGGCCGAGCCGTGATGGCGAGGAAGCCCGCCGCCACCAGCCAGGCCGCCCCCGACGCGGTCACCAGGCCCAGGGAGATGGCCAGCAGGGGACCCGACCCGGGCATCGGGTCGGTGGGGGAGAGCTGGCGGATCCAGGCGGCGAGCACTCCGGTGAGCACGGAGAGCGTGATCCGCCGGTCCTTGCGTCCTTGTCGCTTGAGCCAGTGCAGGTCCCGACTGAGCCAGCGCAGGTCACGACGCGGCTGGTTTCTGAGCATCCGGTTCACCTCCGTTGGAGTAGCTGGTAGCACCAGCTAACGGCAGGGAGCCGGTCAAGATCTGCGACCTCAGGTCGCGAAATTTACGACATTTGGCGGAGTTCTGCGGTGGCCTTCTTGAGCTCGAAGACGTCGCCCACCTCTTCCAGGATGCGTACCGCCTCCCTCAGGTGGGCCACGGCTTCCGTACGGTCCCCGACCCGGTGGGCGATCAGGCCGATGGCCCGCAGCGCGCAGCCCAGGTCGCGCCGGGTGCCGGAGACGAGATGCACGTCCCTGGCCTGCGACGCGAACGTCAGCGCCTCCACCGGCCGGTCCAGGTCCAGCAGGATCATGGCCAGTGTGGTGAGCGCCGCCGCCCAGCGGTCCCGGGTGCCGCTCTCGTTCTGCAGCTCGACCGTCTCCCTGGCGTACCCGAGCGCGGCGGCCGTCTTGCCCGCGACGTGCATGGCCTGCGCGATCGACAGCAGCGAGCTGGCCTTGTTGTCGCGCAGCTCCTCCCTGATCGCCAGCGACGCCTTGGCGGCGCGCAGCGCGTCCTGGTGCCGCTCGAGCGACAGGTACGTGTAGGCCAGCGTCTCCTGGACGTCCGCCTCGGCCCGGCGGTTGCCCATGCCCTGGACCAGGTCCAGCGCCTCCAGCGCGTGGACGAACGCCACCTGCGGCAACCCCTGGCGGCGCCGTACCCGCGCCAGCCGGTTGAGCATCCGGGCCTCGACCGGCAGGTCGTGGATCTCCCGGCTGATCGCGAGCGCCTGGTTGAGGTAGTCGTCGGCGCGCAGGTAGTCGGCCAGCCGCCAGTGCACCAGCCCGATGTCGCCGAGCGTCTCCGCCCGCCCCTGCTCGTGGTGGAGCTCCCGCTGTACGGCCAGCGCCTGCTCGTAGTGTTCGAGGGCCTCGTCGTAACGGGAGCCGTTGCGCGCGATGCGCCCCAGCGTGCACAGGGCCCGGCCGCAGCCGTGCTGGTCGCCGGTGGCCGTGTACCCGGCCAGGGCCCGCTCGGCGTCGCGCTGCGCGTCGTGCGGCAGCCGGAGCGAGTCGTAGATCTCGGCCAGGCAGAGCAGCGTCTCGGCCTCGCTGTGCTCGTCGCCCAGGTCGTGGCAGATCGCCAGCGCCTCCAGCCCCTCCGACAGGGCCGCGTTCGGCTCGCCCAGGTGGTGTTGTACGCGGGCCAGGATGATCAGGCTCTGCGCGGTGCCGTGCGGGTCGCCAAGTTGCTCGCGTACCTCCAGCGCCTGCCCGGCGTGGTGCAGCGCGAGCTCGTGCCGCTCCTGGGACAGGTGCAGCCGCGACAGCGAGTGCAGGCAGTCGGCGACCCCGGCCAGGTCGCCGATCTCCTGGTAGAGCTCCAGGGCCTCGCCCGCGCACGTGAGCGCGTCGGCGCTGTTGCCGGCGATGCCGTGTACCTCGGCCAGGTCGTTCAGGGCGCGGGCCCGGCCCTCGCGGTCGCCGAGCGAGGTGAAGTCGGACAGCGCCTCGCCGATGTAGCGGGCGGCCTGCGTGGAAGGGCCGATGTCGCGGTAGATCGAGCCGAGATGGCTGCGCATCAGCGCGATCGCCCGCCGGTCGCCGATCCGCGCCGCCGAGTCCAGCCCGATCTGCTGGATCTCCAGGTCGTTCTGGTAGTACCGCAGCCGCCTGAACGGCTCGAACACCGCCTCGGCCAGCCGCCAGGCAGCGTGGTGCGCGCCGGTCTCCTCCGCCAGCCGTACGACCGAGACCAGCGAACGGCGCTCGGCCTCGAACCACGCGCGCGGCGTGGCCGGATCGGTCGCCATGCCCAGGTAGTGGTCGAGCAGCCGGACCCTGGCCTCGCGCACGCCGGCCTCCGCGTGCCTGCCCAGCTCCCTGGCCAGCCGCTTGACCAGGTCGTGCACGCGATAGCGCGTCTCGGCCATCGGCTCCACCAGGTACGCCCGGTGCAGCCCCTCGACCGCGATCACCGCCTCGCCGACGGTGCCGCCCAGCGCGGCGGCCAGCACCTCGGGCGTGAAATCCCGGCCGGGCAGCAGCCCGACGTGCCGGAACGCGCGCCGCTGCGGCGGAGACAGCGACTCGTAGGCCAGGTCGAGCGCGGAGCGGAAGGCGTCCTCCGGATCACCGGACAGCGGCTGGGGCTGGCCGGGACCGCGCAGCTCGTGTACGCGCGACTCGACGCTCAGCCCGGGGTCCTCGGCGAGCTTGGCCGCCGAGATGCGCAGCGCGAACGGGTGGTACGAACAGACTCTGGCCAGCTCGGCCAGCGCGTCGCGGTCGGCGGCCCGGGGCGACTCCTCGCCGAGCACCGCGACCAGCAGCGCCACGGCGTTGCCCGGATCGAGGACGGACAGGTCCATCAGGTCGGCGTGCCCGGTCGCGCGCAGCGGCGCCATCCTGGTCCTGCTGGTCACCAGCACCACGCAGTCCTTGCTGCCGGGCAGCAGCGCCCGTACCTGGGCCGGGTCGGCGGCGTTGTCCAGGATGAGCAGCAGCTTGCGCCCGGCCAGCCGGCTCCGGTACAGCAGCATCAACTCGGCCTCGTCGGCGGCGGGCATGTGCTCGCCGACGCCGAGCGAGCGCAGGATCTGCCCGAGCGCCTCGGCCGGGTTCATGGGCGGCTGGCTGGGGGACTGTCCGCGCAGGTCGATCACGATCTGCCCGTCGGGAAACCGGGCCGCCTGCTGGTGCGCCCAGCGCGTCACGAGCGCCGTCTTCCCCACGCCGGGAAGGCCCTGTACGACCATCGTGTTCGGGCGGCGCGGCCGGTCCAGCCACGAGGTGAGCAGATCGAGGCTCTGCTGCCGCCCGGTGAAGTCGGACACGTCGGCGGGCAGCTGAGCGGGCCGGGGCACCTCTCCGGCGGGCAACGGCTCGGCCGGCGCACCCGGCCGGGTCAGGAACGGTGTGACCCGCCCCTCCCAGGGCGCGGACAGGTGCTCCCAGGCCCCGGCGACGCCTCGCAACGCCACCGCGTCGGCGATCCGCAGTCGCCGATAACCGGGCCGGACCAGCCACCCCTGCCGAACCCACCGGGTCAGCTGCCGCTGCACCACATCGGGCGCGCTGCCCACCAGATCGGCCAGCGTCTCCATGGACAGGGGCGGTGCCGACTCGCCGGCGAGCCCGTAGCGCTCGTCCAGGTGCAGCAGCCACACGGCCAGCCGCGCGGCGACGGGCGCCCGTGCCAGCGCCTCATGTCGGCGCGCGGCGACGTCCCTGGCGAACAGTTCCTGCACCAGCGCCATGGCCACCGCCGTATTGGCCGCGGCGTGCTCGCGTAATGTCCGTACGTCGATGGACCAGGCGCGAACCTCGGTCAGCGCGTCGATCCGAACCCGTTCGCCCGGGCTCCAGAACGCCAATTCCCCGACGAGATCGCCGCCGGCCCGCAGATCGTGAATGCCGTCGCGCTCGCCGCCCGCTAAATACTCCCGCGCATAGCCATAATCGATCACAAATACCCGGTTGCTCGGCCGAAATGCAGAACAAATGCTCTCGTTACGCCGAAAAATTCGGGGCCGCGCGCCTTCTTCGACCAGCGACCGGAAGATCCCCACCCCGACACCACCCCATCTCGGGACGGCGGTGTCCACGACCGAAACAGCCCACACGACATGACAGCGACACGACGGCCGAGGGCCGCCCTGTCACATCAGTGGAACCCTGGGGGCGTCACATGTCAACGTCACATGTCAACTACGCGTCGCTCCGAGCAGGTCGCGACGCGGGATAGGGACGGTCAGACGTGGGCCGGGTCGGTCCGGTCGGGGACGAAGCGGTAGCCCACGTTGCGGACCGTGCCGATCAGCGACTCGTACTCGGTGCCCAGCTTCGCGCGCAGCCGCCGGACGTGCACGTCGACGGTCCGGGTGCCCCCGAAGTAGTCGTAGCCCCACACCTCCTGCAGCAGCTGGGCGCGGGTGAACACCCGGCCCGGATGCTGCGCGAGGTATTTCAGCAGCTCGAACTCCTTGAACGTCAGATCGAGCACCCGCCCCCGCAGCCGCGCCGTATATGTCGCCTCATCAATGGACAAATCGCCACTGCGGATCTCGTCCGGAACATCCTCGGCCTGAGACGTACGGCCGACGGCCATCCGCAGCCGCGCCTCCACCTCGGCCGGCCCCGCGCTGTCGAGCAGCACGTCGTCGACGCCCCACTCGGCGGTCATGGCCGCCAGCCCGCCCTCGGTGACGACCACCAGCAGCGGGCAGTCGATGCCGGTCGTGCGGATCAGCCGGCACAGGCTTTTGGCCTGCACCAACTCCTTTCGGGCATCGACCAGAACGGCGTCGGCGGGCGGCGTGTCGATCAGCGCGGACGCCTCGGCGGGCGAGACGCGGACCGAGTGGAGCAGCAACCCCAGGGCCGGTAGCACCTCGGCCGACGGCTCAAGGGCGTTGGTCAGCAGGAGCAGGTTGCTCATATCGGCCTCCTCAAACACGCAAGGACCCGGGGGCTTCATCGCCCAGGTCCTGTAGGCGAGGATATCTCACGCGAACGTCGAGTCCATTGCGCGTCCACCAGATGAACAGCGCAAACCGTGGATCGCCGATGTTAACGCGGTCGCACAATGGAGTCTGGAAGAATGTGAGGTGGCCATGGCCACGGGAAAGGTACGTTATTGGGCCGCTGCGAAAGAGGCGGCCGGAGTCGCCGAGGAGCCGTTCGACGCGGCCACACTTGGTGAACTCATGACCAAAATCACACAAAATCGTGCCGAATTGGCCCGCGTGGTCAGCCGTTCGTCGTTCCTGGTCGACGGCTCGCCGGTGGGCAAACGGGCCCACGAGGAGGTGATCCTCGGCGACGGAGCGACGGTCGAGGTGCTGCCGCCCTTCGCCGGGGGGTGATCGAGCGCTCGGCCAGGGCATGAGGCCTTCCAGTCGATAAGCTCATGATCCCCCGTGAGACAGGATGTCCGATGCGCAAACTGATCGTTTTCCTGATCGTGCTGGTCGTTCTCCTCGCTGTCGTCGACCGGGTGGCGGTCACCGGAGTGCAGCGTGACCTGGCCAACAGGATCTCCGCCGCGGCCGACCTCGACAGCCAGCCGACGGTGACCATCGAGGGCATCCCCTTTCTCACACAGGCGGTCTCCGGCCACTATCCAGAGGTACGGTTCAATCTCGGCACTCTCACCTACGGGGGAGTTCCGGTGAAGGACCTGCAGGGCGTCGCCTACGACGTGACCGCCCCGCTGGCCGACGTGCTCCAGAACAGAGCCAACGTCCGGGCCGGGCGCCTGACCGTCCATGGCACTCTGACCAGGGCGACGATCGACAAGTACGCACCGCAGGGCGTCAAGATCTCCGGGAACGGCCAGCGGCTCGTCGCGTCGGGTGAGGTGACGGTAGGGGTGAACAAGGTGAAGTTCAACGCGGAGATGCGCGTCCAGGTGACCGACGGCGGCATCAAGCTCCAGGCGGAGAAGATCCAAGGCGTGCCCGACGCGCTCGCGAAGTTCGTGACCTTCCCGATCCCGTTCAAGGGGAAGCTCCCGTTCGATGTGAAGGTGACCGGAGTGAGGAGCGTGGCCGACGGGTTGGAGATCGCGGCCGAAGCGTCTGACGTGCCGCTCCGTGGATGACATCGAACCGGTCGGCCCCGCCGTACGTGATGAGGGTGTGACTGCAGCCGACACCGCCGACGAGGAACTGGTCAGGACCCTCTTCGACGAGCACGCTGGGCCACTCTACGGATACGTGCTGCGACTCACGGGCGATTCGGGACGAGCGGAGGACATCGTGCAGGAAACGCTGCTGCGGGCTTGGCGGCATCCTGACGCCCTCACCGGCCGCCCGATACGTGCCTGGCTGTTCACCGTCGCCCGTAATCTCGTCGTGGACCAGCACCGCGCCCGCAAGGCGCGCCCGCAGGAGACCGGCGACGAGGCGCTCGCCGTACTCCCCGCGGACGACGAGCTGGAGCGGGCGGTCGAGTCATGGGCCGTGGCCGAGGCGCTGGCCGCGCTGCGGCCCGAGCACCGTGAGGTGCTGATGGAGGTCTACTACCGGGGGAGATCGGTGAAGGAGGCGTCGGCCACGCTGGGCATCCCGCCGGGCACGGTCAAGTCACGCACCTACTACGCGCTGCGCGCGCTCCGGCTCGCGCTCGAGGAGCGAGGGCTGGCGCCGTGATGACGTGTGAGGAGGTCCGGCTGGCACTGGGCGCGCACGCGCTCGGCGCGCTGGAGCCCGACGAGGCGTTGGAGATCGACACCCACCTGGCGACCTGCGAGGTGTGCGGCGCCGAGCTGCTCGACCTGGAGGGCGTCGCGTCCTTCCTCGGCAAGGTGTCGGAGCGCGACATCGAGCTGGTGTCCAGCCCTCCGCGCCAGGTGCTCGACCGGTTGCTGAACGCCAGTGCCCGGCGCCACCGGAGAGGACGCGCGTTGCTGGCCGTGGCCGCCTCCGTCGCGGTGATGGCGGTCGGCGTCACGGTGTGGATGGGCTCCCAGCAGCCGGACGGCATCCAGACCGCCGCTCAGCCCGCCGCCACCTCCGCAGGGATCGAGTCCCATGCGGAAGCGCCGTACGCCGCGACGGACAGCGCGCCGAACGACGCGCGGCTCAAGAAGTCCGAGGCGCGGCCGACTCCGCGGCCATCGGCGAGCCAGACGGCGCCCGGCCGCGAGTTCCCCGGCGAGAACGCGGCCAAGGGCTATCACGCGAGCGTGACGGCCTTTCCCGGCGGCGAGGTGACGAAACTGTCGGTGCGGGTCAGTGGCCTGCCGCTCGGTACGACGTGCCGGCTGGTGGTGTTCGCCAAGAACGGCGCGTCCGACTCCACCATGAGCTGGAAGGTCAGCCGGGAGACCTACGAGAACAAGGCCGTCTTCCCGCGCCAGACCCGGATCCCGATGAACGACATCGCCAGGTTCGAGGTCGTCGACGCGGGCGGCAAGGTGCTCGTCAAGATCCCGGCCCCGAAGGGGAAGTAAAGCGTCCCCTCCGAGGTTGCACCACGAGATGACAGGACTGTGGGTGGCGCTGGCGACGCTGGCGCTCGGCTCGGTGATCGGGGTGGTTCGACTGCGCCGCGACGGCAAGGTGCGCGACACGGCGCGGGCGGACGACCGCCTGGTCACGGCCGATCTGGGTGCCGACCTGGGGGAGCGGGCGACGCTCGTGCAGTTCTCGACCGCCTTCTGCCAGCCGTGCCGGGCGACCCGGCGGGTGCTGGCCGACGTCAGTGGGCTGGTGCCCGGGGTGGCGCATGTCGAGATCGACGCCGAGTCGCGTCTTGATCTCGTCCGGCGGCTCGACATCATGCGCACGCCGACGGTCCTGATCCTCGACAGCGCCGGAAATATCGTGAAAAAGGCGTCTGGCCAGCCACGCAAAGCGGACGTACTCGCCGCCTTGGCCGGGGCAGTATCCCACGTTTCGTCTCAGAACGCGGACGAGATGTGACAGATGCCGAGACGGCGAGTAGTGTCATCGCCATGAACCCATCGACAGAGCTGCTGACGAAGCGGCGCGCGGTTGATTTTTGCCGCGTAGCCACCGCGCTCTGTCGCGCTGCCTGAGGACGGTCTCGCGCGGACTTCCGATCCGCCCCAATCCGACCCCCTTCAGGAGCATCCTTCGATGCGTGCCGACCCTAGAGCGTTGCGTTTCAGCGCGGCCATCACGACTGCGATCCTCGCCCTCGTCCTGGTGACGGGGAGCGCCTGGCCATGGGCTGCCCACGTGCTGCTGGCGGTCCAGGCGCTGGTGTTCGCACTCGGCGTGGCAGGGCGCTCGCCTTACGTGATGCTCTTCAAGGCGCTCGTCAAGAGCGCTCCGAGGGAGACGGAGGACGCCCGCCCACCCCGCTTCGCGCAGGGTGTCGGGCTCGGCTTCGCGGTCGTGGGTCTGGTCGGATATCTCGCCGGGATCACGCCGCTCGCCCTCGTGGCCACGGCCGCGGCACTCCTCGCCGCCTTCCTCAACGCAGCCTTCGGATTCTGCCTCGGCTGCGAAACGTACCTGCTGATTCGCCGACTACTGCCCGCCGCCAAATTGGAGGTTCCCCAATGAGCCGCTCCGCCGTCCTGGTGGATGCCGAATGGGTCGAGGCCAACCTCGACACCCCCGGCGTCGTTCTCGTCGAGGTTGACGAAGACGCCAGCGCCTATGACAAGGGCCACATCCGTGGCGCCGTGAAGGTCGATTGGCAGAAGGACCTTCAGGACCCGGTCCGCCGTGACTTCGTGGACAAGACCGGCTTCGAGACACTGCTGTCCGAGCGCGGCATCTCCAACGACGACACCATCGTGCTCTATGGCGGAAACAACAACTGGTTCGCCGCCTACGCCTACTGGTACTTCAAGCTCTACGGCCACGACAACGTCAAGCTGCTCGACGGCGGGCGTAAGAAGTGGGAGCTCGACTCGCGCGAGCTGGTCAGGGACGTGCCGCAGCGCGCCAAGACCTCCTACGTGGCCCAGGAGCAGGACACGTCCATCCGCGCCTTCCGTGACGACGTGGTCGCCGCGATCGGCAAGCTCAACCTGGTCGACGTCCGCTCTCCCGACGAGTTCACCGGCAAGCTGCTCGCCCCGGCCCACCTGCCGCAGGAGCAGGCGCAGCGCGCGGGCCACGTGCCCACCGCTCGCAGCATCCCGTGGTCCAAGGCGGCCAACGACGACGGCACGTTCAAGACCGACGAAGACCTGCGCACGCTCTACGGCGAGGCGGGGGTCAACTTCGACAAGGACACGATCGCCTACTGCCGCATCGGCGAGCGTTCCGCGCACACCTGGTTCGTCCTGCACGAGCTGCTCGACCAGGCGAACGTGAAGAACTACGACGGTTCGTGGACCGAATACGGCTCGCTCGTGGGCGTGCCGATCGAGTTGGGGGAGGCCCGCTGATGACCACCACTCAGACCGCTCAGACCGCACCGGGTTGCGGAGCTCCGGAGCAGACCATCGCGCTGCCCGCGGGGATCGACCTGTCCACCCAGTCCGTGATCCAGGGCGTCGTGACGGGCGCCGGCACCGCCTACGCGCGGCTGCTCGACCACTCCGGCGAGTTCACCGGCGAGGTCGTCGTGTCCGACGAGGGCGTGTTCCGCTTCTTCGCCGCACCTGGCGACTGGACGGTACGCATCATCGCCGGCGGCGGCGTCACGCGTGACGTCAAGGTCCAGGCGAAGCTGGGCGAAGTGGCTCAGCTGGCCGTCGCCGTCTGACCCGGAAATGCCTAGCAGAAGGCCTGCGTCCGATCTCGGACGCGGGCCTTCTTCTTTCCGTTACGGCAAGCCCGGCAGGCCGCCACCCGCCGCACGGGGCGGGCGGCCTCCAGGAATACGGCCTCTGACCCCGCACGGGGCCGGGCGCCGAGACGAGACGGTGAGACCATGGCCGGTGAAGGGTGCAACGGAATCCGGCCCGATGGTGTTCTACCTGGTGTGAGTGACATCGACTGCCTCGACCCGGTGCGAAAGGCGCTGCTCGACGACCTCGACGGAGGGTTCGCCGAGCTGTTCGGCGCTTATCGCGGCGTGGTCTTCTCGACCGCGCTGCGGCTGAGCGGGCGGTGGGCCGATGCCGAGGACCTCACCGCTGAGACGTTCCTGCGTGCCTACCGTGCCGTCGCCGGCTATGACCGAGAACGGATCGCCGCCCTGCAACCGCGGGCCTGGCTCCTGACGATCCTGCTGAACATCTGGCGCAACTGCGCCCGTACCAAGTCCCGGAAGCCGCCCCCCGATCTGCGCGAGGAGCCGGTCGATACCGTTGATCCACGCGAGAGCGTGGAGGACGCGGCGGTGCGGCATGAGACCGGTGACAAGCTCGCCGAAATGCTCGGCATGCTGCCGGAGGATCAGCGGGTGGCCGTTGTCCTCCGGCATGTCGTCGATCTACCGGTCAGTGAGATAGCCACAGTCCTCAGGATTCCGCAGGGCACGGTCAAGTCGCATGTGTCACGGGGTCTGCGGCGACTGCGCACACTTGGAGGTGTCCGATGACCCAGGACCCGCTGCTTGCCGGACTCGCGGCACTGGCCACGGACGCGCCCGACGGGCTGCTGGAGCGGATCGCCGCGCGCTGGGTGACGGCGCCGAGCCCGCTCGGGGAGCTGTCCGTCGCGTTCACCGGCCAGGGCATCGCCTACGTTCATCGGGGCGAGGGCTTCGCCGCCGCCTTCAGAGCGCGTGCCGGACGTCCGCTGCTGCCCGCTGAGCGGCCGCCCGCCGGGCTGCTGCCCGCGCTGCGTACCGGCCGCTCCTCGGGGGTCGCGCTCGACCTGCGGGGGCTGAGCGACTTCCAGCGCGACGTCCTGCTGGCCGCCCGGACGATCCCCAGGGGCGAGGTACGGCCCTACGCCTGGATCGCGGCTCAGGTCGGCCGGCCCAAGGCGGTCCGCGCGGTGGGCGCGGCGCTGGGCGCGAACCCGGTGCCGCTGCTCGTCCCGTGCCACCGGGTGACCAGGTCCGACGGGGTGCCGGGCGACTACGTGTTCGGGGCGGCGGCCAAGGAGCGGCTGCTGGTGACCGAGGGCGTGGATCTGGACGCGGTGCGGCGGCTGGCGCGGGCGCGGGTGTTCTACCTGGCCAGCGACACCACCGGCGTGGTGTGCTTCCCGACCTGCCACAACGCCCGGCGCATCACCGCCGCGCACCGGCACGGCTTCCGCAGCCTCGCCCAGGCCCAGGAGGCCGGTTACCGGCCCTGCCGCACCTGTCGGCCCGCCCTGGCCGCCTGAGGCGCCCGCCCTGAGGGCGCGTCCTGAGCGTCCGTCAGGTATGGGTGTCCGGTCAGGTGCGGGTGTCCGTTGGGTAGCGCATCAGCAGTGAGGCTCTGACCTCGTCCGGGGGGACCGCGCAGTAGCCGTGCGGGACGTCCGAGCGCCACGAGATGTGGTGGCCGGGGCCCGCCGTCAGCGGCGCGTCCATCGGCCCCGCGATCAGTGTGCCGGCGTAGACCGTGAGGTGCTCGGTCACCCCTTCCAGATGCGCAAGGGAGGTCTGGGTGATGCCGGGCGGAATCCGCAGCCGATAGAGCTCATAGGTCACCCGCCCGTCCTCGAACACCTCCAGCAGCGCGGCCTCGATCGCCGTGCCGTGCACGACCTGCGGCGATGGCGGCGTGTCGAGTATCGCGCCGATCGGCACGCCGAGCTGCGCGGTGATGGCCCAGAGCATCTCCGCCGTCGCCTTGGCCAGGCCGGTCTCCACCTCGAGCAGCGTTGTCCGGTCGATGTCGGCGCGCCTGGCCAGTTCGGACAGCGAGACGCCCGCCGCCTGGCGCAGCAGGCGCACTCGTTGCCCGACGATGACCGGATCCGTGTCCAGCGCGGGCCGTGCCTCCATGTCGCTATGTTCCCCCACATCGCGCCGGATTGCGCCGGGCGCTCTGGTCTGTTGTGGGTATCTCCTTCCAGGTTCGTCATGAATGCGCGGCGATCATCACGCCTGGTAGTCGCATGTCTCGACATGTCGGTAGGATCCCGTGGGTGTCCGCGATGTCAGGAGTGATGGCCCCATCCCGGCCCGTGTCCGCACCGGGACCGATGCCGTCGCCGTTCTCTCTGCCCTTGCACGCGCTACGCATCGCCGGGAAGTGCGCGCTACCGCTGATCGCCTGGTTCTCGGCCGGTCAGGCGGTGCGCTTCGGGCTGCTCTACCTCGGTACGGAGATCTCTCATGGAGACGCCCGGCAGCTCCGCCTGGTCGCGACCATCGCGGTGCTGACGCTCATCGTCATGGCGTCGATGACGATCACCGCGGGCATGCTGTGGTCGGTACGCGGCGCGCTCTGGGAGATCAACGCCCGGCGGGCGGGGGGCGAGGAGGACGAGCGCTACTGGGTCTCCATGAACCGCGTCGCCCCCGCCTTCGCGGTCATCTACCTGACCTGGGGGTTCCATGTCGAGGACGCCCGGGACTTCGTACAGACGGACTTCCTGCACAACATCGACGACTTCTTCAGCGACAGCTTCCTCGGCAGGAGCAGCACGGTCGGGCGGGGGCTCATCGACCTCGACTGGCGGATCTCGTTCGGCCTGATGGCGGTGGCGTTCCTGCTGCGTGCGCTGTTCAGCAAAATGGTGGAGCGGGGTGACGGGACGGTCTCGGGGCTGGGCACCGCCCTGTCCGAGTTCGCCTTCGTGTTCTTCGGCCTGAACGCCACCTTCGTCCTGGCCAACGCGCGCTCCGACTGGGTCTCGCACCGCCTCGCCGTGTCCGCCTCGGGTGAGCTCGTGACCCAGGCCGAGCAGAGCATCCCCGGCTGGGAGGCGTTCTGGGGAGCGGTCGGTGAAGTCTGGCCGTACATCGTGGAGGGCGTCTTCATCCCGCTCACGTGGCTGACGGTGGCGGTGCTCGTCTTCGGCACGTACGCGGACGACGCCCGTACCATGCTCCGCGACACGCGCTTCGAGAAGGGGATCGACAAGCTCTACTCGACCCACTCGATCACGCAGAAGTCGGTCGAGCGGATCACCGGCGGCTTCCAGGAGCGCTGGGTCCCCTTGGCCAACTCCTTCAGGCAGACGCTGACGGGCGGCGTGGCGCTGTTCGGGATGATGTGCCTGTGTTACGTGTCGCTGCACGTCGGCGCGGAGTACGCGATGCGCGGGGTGCGGACGCTGATCGGGTCGAAGGTGGAGTGGCTCTGGATGCTCGTGGGCGCCCCCGTCGACTTCGTCAAGAACCTGATCGTCACGGTCCTGACCATGGCCCTGCTGGCCGCCGCCTTCGACATCGCGGCCACGCGGGGCCGCCGGATGGCTCCGGCGCCCGAAGCGCCGCAATCGCCCGCCGTACGAGGTGGCCAGATGGGCGTCAACGCCTGACGCGCCGCACCCGGTCGGTCGGTCGGTCGGAGGAGCGTCAGCGCTTGAAGCGCAGCACGTCCAGCTCCGGTTCCGTCTTCGCGGTCATGAGCTGGGCCGTGGGGATGTCCGAGCGGTAGTTGCTCGGCGTGAGCAGCAGCTCGACCTCGGCCGCCTGCGCGGCCGGCACCCGGGCGTAGGCCGTCATCCGGTACGGCTCGCCGACCTCCATCTTCTCGGCCGGTGTCGTGTCGTCGCCGACCAGGGCCACCCAGGTACGGCCCTGTCGATCCGTCACGAACAGCTCCTTGGGCCTGGCCGTCTTGAACTCTCCGTCCTTGTCGACGGCCGACCGGGTGATGTCGATCTTGACGTAGGCCGAGCCCGGCTGGGGCTTGTTGCCGGGGACCTGCGGCACGGTCTCCATCGTGGACTTCCAGCTGACGTGCTTGACCGTGACGGACTGCCCCGCCGGTACGACCTGCTCCTGCTTCGCCGGAATCTGCCCGGACCTGACCAGATAGACGTGATAGCGGTCGTAGGTCGTCGCCCCGAGCGCCACGACCAGCGCGGCCACGGCTCCGAGCGCCGTCAGCACGGGCCGCCGTCTACGCGGCGGGGGAGTCACGGCGACCGGAGCGATGGCCGGAAGCTCGGCGGCGACCGGAACCTCCACGGTGGCCGGAAGCTGGGCGGTAGCCGGTCCCGAGAGAGGGGCCGGTTCCGCGGGAGAGGGCGGTCCCACGGGAGGAGGCGGGACAGCGGGGAGAGGCGGGACGGACGGCCGGGGAAGCGGCCCGGCGCTGGGGATGGCCGGGATCGGCTGGGTGGAGGTGTCCACCGAGGGTTCCGTCCGCTTGGGCGGCCACACCTGCTGGTCGGGAGGGACCACCCGCGTCGCGGCCGAACGGCGGCGCCGCGGCCGCGGCCTCTGAGATCGAGGTTGCGGCTGGGACGGAGGCGGCGCCTGGGGCTGGGGCTGGTCCGCGTTCTGGCCGGCCGGAGGAGAGAACCAGCCGCGGTCGTCTGTGCTCATCAGCTCTTCTTCAGAATGTAGACGTCGCTGGGCGCGGACTTGAGCCGGGCCGCTTCCGGGCCGTCGATGCCCAGATCGACCTCGGCCTCCGGTTCGTACGGCTCGACCAGTGCCGATCCGGGCAGCTTGAACACGACCCGCGCGCCTTCGAGCGCCGAAGCGGGGATCTCGAAGACGAAGTTGCCGCTGACCCAGAACTCCGGCTGTACCCAGGGATTGGCCAGCGTCTCGGACGGCTCGATCTTGTCCGTGGCGTCGTAGCTGACGCCGTCCGGGGTCAGCAGCGCGGGGGCGGCCAGGTGCATGGGCTTGGTGGCGGAGGTCGCGGACGCCTGGACGATCAGGAAGAGCTGCTCGGTCTCCACCTTCTTGGTCCCGGCCTGCACGGCTCGTGCCACGGTGACCGAGGTGACGCGGACGGCGAACCTGCCCGCGTTCACCTCCTGGCCCTTCGCGCCGACGGTGGTGATGGGCGCGTCCATCTCGTTCGGGGTCAGGTTGCGCGTCTGGAGGCCGACGGCGCCGCCCAGCAGCACCAGGCCGACGAGGGCGCTGAGCACGCGCGAGCCGCCCTGCCGGCGGGCGCGGGAGCGGCGGCCGGGCGGGCGGCGGGACGCGGTGGCGGTCATGTCGCCTCCGCGCCGTGCACCGGGAGCGTCACCTGGGCCTGGACGACGGGGCGCCGTCCGTTGCCGGGCACTCCCGAGCCGGGCACTCCCGAGCCGGACTCTTCTGAGTCGGTCTCTTCGGAGATCAGGCTCCAGTGGAAGGACGGGTCGTTGAAGCCCGGCTCGTATGCGAAGCCCGCCACGTCCAGCGTCACCTTCTGCGGAGGTTTGGCCGCGCCGTCCAGGTCGTAGCGGAGGATGACCGTGGTCGGGACGCCCGGCTGAAGCTGGCCGCTCTGCGCGTTCTTCGACAGGCTGTAGACCGTCGGCACACCCTTCGCCTGAACCTGCGGGGTCACCTTGACCAGCGACCCGGCGAAGCTCGTCGCCGAGATCGAGCCCTCCGGCTTGCTAGGCGGAAGGCCGACCATGGCCGTGGCCTTGCCCTGGTTCGTCACCTTGAAGGTCAGCTCCACGAAGCGCTTGTCGGTATCCCAGTCGGCCTTGGCCTTCTGCGTGGCCACCTTGGCCGTCACGAACTGCGTACTGAACTGCCCCTGGTCGAGCACCGCCCCCTCCCCGTATTGGGGCGGCGCCGGATCGGGAACCTCGGCGAAACCGCCGAGCAGGGCGGTGATGCCGAGGGCGGTGAATGCCACCAGGGCCACTGCCGGCACCACTACCGGGCGTTTGGGCTTGTTGCTGCCGCCGGAGGGTTCCGTCATGGGTAAGGATGGTAATAGGTCACGCTTGCCCCATCTGCCGCTAGCCTCCCATCTGGCTGGTCTAATTGCCGAGAACCCTGCCGCAGCAGGGGGTCTAGCTCATACGCTGTCACGGAGCGGAGGGTCAGCCCCCACTAACGACATATCGCGGCCGGAGGGTCACGTGGCGGACGTGCATCCCGAGCATGCGCAGCTCCAGGCGGACCGCATCTACCTGGGCTGGCAGTACATCCTGCTGCACCCCGATCCAGGACCACCGCCCAAGCGCCCCTCGCCCGGCGAAGAGGAGGTCCCCTCCGCGGAGGCCGACCAGGAGCTGCTGCGCCGCGAACGCTTTCAGGAAGACCTGCTCAACCGGCCCGTACGGGTGTTCAGGGTGTTCATGGTCATCCTCACCGTGCTCATACTCGGGCTGGCCATCGCCGGTTACCTGCAGTGGTCGTTCGCACTGCTGGGTCTGGGCGCGGCCGGCGGCGTGGCGATCATCTGCAGCTACGCGCTGGTACAGGGTGACCGCGCGGTCCGCTACCGGGTGAGCGAGCAGCAGGCCCGTGACGACCGGCAGCGACGGGAACGTGACAAAGAGCTGTTCCGCGCGCAGGAGGAGCACGCCCAGCGCTACCGCGAGTGGCAGGAGGTCAAGGAACGCCACGACCGCCAGCTCACCTGGTACGCCGTCGCCGTCCCCGACGAGATCGACCGCATCGACGTGGCGGGCGGCACGCTGCCCGGCTGGTCGGCGCTGATCACCCTGCTCGGCGCCACCCGCCTCTACAGCGGCGGCCACCTCACCGTGCTCGACCTGTCCGAGGGCGCGATCGCCAAGGACCTGATCGAGCTGGCCCGGCGGGGCGGCGACGACCCGCTGGTCTGGGTGCTGCCGACGGACCTGCCCCGGCTGGACCTGGGCGCGACGCTGAAGCCCGAGGCGTTCGCCGACGTACTCGCCCATGTGGTCAGCGTGAGCGAGGAGCATCGCACCACGCGCGACCTCAGCTTCGACAACGCGATCCTGGAGCGGGTGCTGGAGGTGCTCGGCGAGAACGCCACGATCAACCAGGTCACCGCCGCGCTGCGGGCACTCGCCCAGGTCGGCGACCCGCGCGACGATCTGAGGTTCGGGCTGATCACGGCGTCGCAGCTCGAACGGATCGGCACGCTGTTCGGGCGGGGCGTCAGCGACCGCGTGGTGATCGAGCGGGCCTGGGCGCTGGAATCCCAGCTGCGCAAGCTGGAGACGCTCGGCACGGAGGCCGTACGGCTGCCGCCGGCCAGGTTGCGGGTGGTGAGCATGGACCGCCAGGCCGGGGTGTTCGGCAACCGGGTGCTCGGCACCTATGTGGCCACCGCGCTCACGCACATCCTGCGCCAGTCGCCCGCCGCCGACCGGCCCTGGTATCACACGATCATCGTGGCGGGGGCCGACAAGCTCCGCGGCGACGTGCTGGACCGGCTCATGGACGCCTGTGAGACGTCCAGGACCGGCCTGGTGCTGACGTACCGGAGTCTGACCCCGACCGTGCGGGAGCGGCTCGGCAGGGGCCACGCGGCGGTGGCGTTCATGCGGCTCGGCAACGCCGAGGACGCCCGAGTGGCCAGTGAGCACGTCGGCACCGAGCACCGGCTGGAGCTGGCCCAGCTCACCGAGACGATCAGCGACTCGATCCCCGGCCTCGACGGCGGTTACACCTCCACGATCTCCCAGGTCGAGGACGCCACGGAGGAGCGTGGCGACAACCGTACGGACCTCGCGGAGGACCTCGTGGAGTCGACGGAGTGGGGCAGGACGGCCGACAAGATCGCCGAGAAGGAGCGGGTGCTGCAGCGCTCGCGCGAGTTCCTCGTCGAGCCGCACCAGCTCCAGCAGCTGCCCACCACATCCGTGATCGTCACCGACGCGACCGCGCAGGGCCGCCGGGTCCGCCTGGCCGACGCGAACCCGGCCATCCTCACATTTCCCAAGACCACGCTCGGCGAGCTGGACGACGTCCGCGAGGCCGTACTCGCGATCGACGGCAAGGGCGGAGACGGCGACGGAGAGCCGCCGCCGAACCTCGGCCCGCCGCCGCCACGCCTGGACTGGCGCAAGGACAGGCAATGACATGGTCAATGTCAACGTGGCGCGCTGACGGTAGGCGGATTTTACTAGCAACCGTCTGTGGGGGAATGAAATGCAGTCGAGTGTCTCGCTGAGCGGGCCCTGGTACCGAATCCAGTCGATCGCGGCACCCTCGCGAAGCTCGTCGGCGGAGTGGGACTTCGTCACCGTGCTGCCCGCCGTGCTGTCCGCCGCCCAACGTGACCGGCCGTTCGTCATCGGGTGGCTCTCCCGCGGCTCCGGGGCGCCGCTCGAGCTCATCACCAACGCCGGGCCGCTGTCGCCGCCACGCCAGCCGCGCCGGGCCACCGACGCGCCGGGGGCGCCGGCCGGGCCGCAGCCGCTGCTGTTCCCCGGCGGGGCGCGCGGGGTGCAGCTCGACGAGGAGTACCTGGCCGATCTCGCCGACCTGGTGTGGACGCCGTGCCCGGGACGGCAGGCGCCGCCGCTGGGCGGCCGGCGCGAGTTCGGCGGGCTCGAACCCGATGAGCTGAAGCGGCCGACGCTGTTCGAGGCGACGCTGGTCACCCTCATGTCGAGGCCGTTCGCGTGGCTGGTGGTGGCCGAGCCGACCGACCTGCTCGACGCCGAGGTCGCGCACCTGCGCACGCAGCTCAACGTGCTCAGGCAGTACGGCGACGCCTCCGAGCGCAGCAGGTTCGACGCCGAGCGGGCCGAACGCCGCATGCAGGAGCTCGACGCCTTCCGCGAGGCCGGGCTCTGGAACGTCCGCGTGCTCGCCGGCGGTGCCACGGCCGAGGAGCTCCGGCAGATCGCGCCGGTCCTGGTCGGCTCCGTCGAGATGAGCCACCACCCCTACCGGCTGCGCAGCGCCCAGGGCGCCGTCTACGGCCTGTCGGAGGCGCTCGCCCTGACGATGCAGGACCCGGCCGACGGCGCCGCCGCGCCCTTCGCCGCGACCGCCGGGGCCCTGGCGGCGCTGGCCGGGCTGCCCAGGCGGGAGGTGCCGGGCGTACGGGTGCTCGAGTCCGGGTTCTTCGACGTGACCTCCGAGGCCGAGGAGGGCGAGCTGGACCTGGGGGAGATCCTCGACGGGCAGGACCGGTGCGTCGGCTCGTTCCGGGTGCCGCTGAGCACGCTCAACCGGCACGCCTTCGTCACCGGGGCCACCGGCTCGGGCAAGTCGCAGACGGTCAGGCACCTGCTGGAGCAGCTCAGCAGGGCCGGCATCCCGTGGCTGGCGATCGAGCCCGCCAAGTCCGAGTACGCCGCCATGGCCGGCCGCATCGAGCCCGGCACGGTCACCGTGATCAACCCGTCGGCCCCCGCGGGCGTGCCGTTCAGCATCAACCCGCTGGAACCCGAGCCCGGCTACCCCGTCCAGGCCCACATCGACATGGTCAGGGCGCTGTTCATGGCGGCGTTCGACGCCGAGGAGCCGTTCCCGCAGATCATGTCGCTGGCCCTGCAGCGCGTCTATGAGGCCACCGGCTGGGACGTGGTCACCGGCGGCGCCGTACCGGGCTCCAAGGTGCCGCCCAGCGTGCCGACCCTCGAACTGCTCCAGCAGCACGCCATGGACGTGATCCGGGAGATCGGCTACGGCCGCGAGGTCCAGGCCGACGTGGAGGGCTTCATCTCGCTGCGGCTGCGCTCGCTCCGCGTCGGCTCGGCCGGCCGCTTCTTCGAGGGCGGCCACCCGGCCGACATCGGCGGCCTGCTGGAGCGCAACGTGGTGCTGGCGATCGAGGACGTGGCCAACGACGAGGACAAGGCGTTCCTGATGGGCACGCTGATCATCCGCATCGTCGAGCACCTGCGGATGCGGGCCCGGCAGGAGAAGTCCACCGGCCTGCGCCACGTCATCGTCATCGAGGAGGCCCACCGGCTGCTGCGCGACCGCGGCACCGGCCGCGCCTCCACGCACGCGGTCGAACTGCTGGCCGGCATGCTCGCCGAGATCCGGGCGTACGGCGAGGGCATCGTGGTGGCCGAGCAGATCCCCACCAAGCTCGTCACCGACGTGGTCAAGAACACCGCGCTGAAGGTCGTCCACCGGCTCCCCGCCGAGGACGACCGGCAACTCGTCGGCGGGGCCATGAACCTCAGCGAGGAACAGTCCCGCCACGTCGTCTCCCTGCAACCGGGGTCCGCCGCGGTGTTCGCCGACGGGATGGACCGCCCGCTGCGCGTCCGGGTGCCGCTCGGCGAGTCCCGCGAGAAGCTGCTGGCCAGCCCGGCCCCGCCGATCCGGGGCCGAAGATCGGCGGCCTGCGGCAGCCAGTGCCGCACCGGCCAGGCGTGCACCCTGGTCGAACTCCGCGAGGCCGACGTCCTCGCCGACGCGCCTGACTGGGCCTGGCTGCGCATCTGGTGCGACACGGTCGTCCTGGCCTTCGTGAGCAACCGCCCCCTGCCCGGCGTACCTCGCGCACTGACGGCCGCCTGGTCCGAGCTCCCGGCCAGGCGCCGGGAGTGCCTGCTGGCCACCCTGATCGAACGCTCGGTGCAGCGCCGGGCCTGGTCGCTGCGTAGCTGGTTCGACCCGGCCCTGCTCACCGAGAAGGCCGCCGAGACGGCCACCCGCCTCCTCGCCGCCGTGGACAGCGGCGGCGAACGCCCCGGCGCCTCGTGGGTCATCCCCCAGGTGCGCTGGCTGCACGAGGTCGACAGACTCTTCCCGTACGGCCAGCCGGCCCCGAACCTGCGCAGCCCGGCGCCGCCGATGGAGTACGCCCTGTTCCGCAACGCGCCCAACGGCAGCTCGGCCGAACTCCTGCAATCGGAGCTCCTCGGCCACCGCGCCAAGGCCCTGCGCCACCACCCGCTGTCGATGGAGGTCGACCACAACAGGGCGCTGGCCTGGCGGGTGATTCTGGGCGACGACGAGAGCGAGGGCGTGCAGCGCGACATCACTACGGTCGCGATCGGCGTCGACCCGTCGTCACGATTGCGGCACGTGGGGCAGACGATGGGGGCGGGGTGGTTGGAAGGGGTACTGTCTTGGCCACGGCGGTTCGTACTGCCGTTTGACCGGGACGGCGCCCCGGAGCTCTCTTTCGCCGAGCCGGGCTGAGCTTTACAAAGGGCTCGCAGTCAGCCTTCGCGTATTAGGAAGCTCGGCGCTCGTCGCAAAGGGCTCGCAGTCAGCGCTTCGCGCATTGGAAGCTCGGCGTTCTTCTTTTGGCGCTTGTCGCGCACTGCAAGGGCTCGCCCATGGGGCTCGGCGTGCTCCCCGGGGCCTTCGGCCCCTCCTATGCGAGGGCAAGCCCTCGCGCTCCCACGCTCCGCCACGGCCAGACCATGGGCGCTAACGTGCGGCGTGTGCTGCCTGGGCACGCTCGACGACTGGGGGTGCTGTAATTATCCAGTTACTATATGTGACCGATCGTGGAGACCCCCCATGCGACAGATCCGCACAACCCTCGCCGCCCTCACCGGCACACTCCTCACCCTGGCTATTGCCGAAGTCTCACAAGCTACCGCCGCTCACGCAGCGGAGATCGTCATCATCGACGGGGACACCACGACGGTGAGGGAATCGGCCCGCATCCCCGTCGCCTGCCCGGCCGATCAGGTCCTGCTCGGCCGCGCCCACTTCGGGGACGAGAACGGCGAGACCACCTACTACTGCGGCCTGATCCTTATTGACGGGCAACGCGTCAAGGTCGGCGCACCGTCCTGGAGCGACGCCCAGCGAGAGAGCAACTCGTTCTTCGCGGCTCCGCAGAATGAGGTCCTGGTCGGTCGGCAACATTCCGGCGATGAGAACGGGCCCACGCGCTACGCCACCGCCAGAATGAGCGCGTGGGGGCGGACCGTCGAACTGACCTCCTACCGCTGGACCCCCGGACAGAGGGAAAGCAGCAGCCATTCCATGGCAGACGACTACGAAGTCATGGTAGGTCGCCAGCACTCCGGAGACGAAAACGGCCAGAGCCGCTACCAATACGCCAGGATCGCCGACTAGACCTCGGCGACTGTCGGGCCACCTCCGATCGCCCCTGGTGGCCCGACAGCTCCACCACCTCCAGCAGGTGGGGCGGCGAGACAGCACCCCGAGTTGGCCACCCGGCAGACAGAGGCAACCTCTGAAGCGAAGGAGGAGGGCAAGCGATGAGCCCCGGACGCAATTGGCGTGAGGTCAAGGCGGAAGCGCACCGGTTGTATCCCGAACTGGCTGACCCGCAGCGGCGAGCTGCCGCCGATGCGCAGCTGGATGCCTACGTCGCCGGTCATCATCTGAAAGAACTGCGCGAGTCTCGCGCTGAATCTCCTCACGCTGATCCCGGCGCGAACTTCCCGATGGTGCTGATCGTCGAACACCCATGATCAGTACCATCGGGGATTTGGGGCGCCATGCGTGCACCGCGCATGATCGTAATAACAGCCATCGCGCTGGCGGCCGTCGGCTGTTCCGGCTCATCGGCTTGTAAGGGCGCTGTCCGGCGCTTCCCACTACTCGCCCGGCCTGGTCATTCCGGAGCGGAGCCGCCGCCGGAGGCATGATCAAAATTCGCTGCGTCTCCGCCAGTACAGGAGAACGCCCGATCGCCACGCAGGCGACCGGGCGCTTCCTCTAAAGGCTGGACTATGTGCGTGCTTAATCATCCAGGTCAAATTGACCAAGTTGGGCACCGCCGATGAAAGCCCGCCACTCGGCAGGCGTGAAGATGAGTACCGGTCCCTGTCGGTCCTTGCTATCACGAACGGCCACGACCTGGCCCAGGTTGGTGGCAACCTCCACGCAGGCTCCACCATCGCCATTACTGAGGCTGCTCTTACGCCATTCGGCACGAGATAGGTCTATAGGAGCTTGCGTCTTAGGGTTCATCCTGATGGACCTTCTCTCTGGTGCGCCCAACTATTTGATCTCTTTCGCCACTTGCGCGATGAAGGCGCGGGAAGCTTCGACTGGTAGAGCTGATGCACGTAGGTGGTCGAACGCCACCAGGTAGGAGTCTGTTTCAGGACTCTTTTCCAAATACAGACTACCTGTCTGATACTCGATGTATATTACTGCGCCCGCTGGTGGCGGGAAGCTGAGGGCGTGGAATCCGCCGCCCATCGCTGCGTGTGCTCCAGCGGTGAAGGGAAGCACTTGAAGGGTTACGTTGGGAAGCTTGGTAGCCTCCACGAGCCGCGCGAGCTGCGCACTCATGATCTCCGGTCCCCCCACCACGCGGCGAATGACCGCTTCGTTGATCACCGTCCAGAGCTGCGGCGCTTCTGCTTGTGTGAGCAACGCCTGCCGAGCTGTACGTACGGCAACCATCTGCTCGATCTCGTCATCGGTTCTGCGCTTCTTGGCTTGGTGTAGGGCTCGGGTGTAGTCCTCCGTCTGGAGGAGACCGGGGACGAACTCGCTCTCATAGATCAACAGCGAAGACGCCTCGGACTCCAGACCCAGGTAAACCTGGAAGGACTCGGGAACTGCGTCGCCGTACGCCTGCCACCAGCTTCGTTGCCGTGCTTCCCGGGCAAGCGCCAACAAGGGCTCGGCGTCGGACCTTGCGAGCTCGTACACCGCGAGCAGGGCTCGAACATCGCTCGTTCTGACTGCACGCTTGGCAGTCTCGATCCGGCTGAGCTTGGTTGGGTGCCAATCGACCTCATCGGAGACCTGTTCGAGCGTGAGACCACGCTCTTCGCGCAAACGACGCAATTCGGCAGCAAGACGTCGGCGGCGAACCGTGGGGCTCTGCATCGGTATCGGGACCTCTTTCATTGCTCTGCCAGTCTGCCAGTGCGGCCAGTCAAATGCCCATCCTTTGGACACTTGCCATTTGGCACTTGCCATATGGCGTTCGCTGCATAACACTGGCCATGTTGACAGCAGGCGAGGGTGCAGTTGTGGAAATCTACTTAACGCTGCGTAACGATCCAGTCGCAGAACGCTTGCCGCAGCAGACCTGAGACCGCACGCGGTCGAACACAGGAACGACTCTCGGCAGAGGAAGGCTCGCCGTGGGAGCGAAGGGGGCGCATCTCCCGGTCGCTGGCGTAGGTGGCGAGGTGGCGCATCGTCCTTGCCGGCTCGCAAGACACGACCCTCGTCATGAATAACCCCTGACCCCAAGGAAGATCCGTTATGCGGTCCTTCGATCACGATGAGGAACAGTTCATTCACTTAGTGCGATTGTTGTGGGATCTCTCTCGGCTCGGGCTGGCCCTGGAGTGGCCTCGAAGGGACGAGCCGTTCATCTCCATTCCTCGGGCGCGTGGGGCTTTGCGGGTGCGGGCTGCGTTGAGGGGTGATTCCTGGGTCTTCACCTGGGGTCATGGTCGGGGTCGGTGGGTGGATGCGTACGACGAGGACGCGGTTGCACGGGTCTGGGAGGAGACGCAGTGAACGAGCGGTTTCTTGGTGAAATCGTGTTGCCGGGGGTGGCGCAATCGGTGGCGGTGGCCCGTCGCTGCGTCGGGGAGATACTGGCGGCGGCAGGGCTCCGAGTCGTAGAGGACGTGCGGTTGATCGTCAGCGAGTTGATCACCAATGCGCTGATTCATACCGCGTCGGGGCTGCACGGCGGAGTGGTGACGGTGGAGGTCGTCGCCGTTGATGCCGAGATTGTTCGCGTTGAGGTGACCGATGACGGGTCGGACACGGTTCCACGATCGCGTGTGTCTGGCGATGACGATTGTCACGGGCGAGGTCTGTGGCTGGTCGAGCAGGTCTCGGTCAAGTGGGGCGTGCGCCTGTTGGGTGCGGGGCAGCGCGCGGTCTGGGCGGAGATGTTCACGGGTCAGGTCGCGCCTGTCTGCGGTGGGGAAGACTTGACGGTCGGGGTCGCGCACAGCGGGCGGCAGGTGAGGGGGTGAGTTGGGTGATGAGTCAGTGGCGGTTTCCTCCTCATTGCACGGCGCCGCATGTATCAGCCGTGCAGTCGCACTACGAGGAGCTGGCATGGAACGATCCACACGAGGGTGAGCCGGACGGTCGGGTCCTGCGGTGGACCTGCGAGTGCGATGAGGTCGTTTACGAACTGATCACGCTCGGCGGGTTGCGCTTCATCCGCCGGACGGCTTTTCGGGCGCGGAAGAGCGTCATTCGTGAGAGTGATCGCTGGTCTTTCCGTGTGGCAGATGCCATGTGGAGCGCTCTGCTGATGGGGCGCGCGAGATGATCCGAAGATCATCGGGCGGGGGAACGTCGTGCGCTGGCTGTGTCGATCTTGTGCGGTCGGAGAATGCCGCCGAGAGGGGTTATGAGGCGGGGTGTGGTGAGGCTATGAGCGCAGCCTGCCGAGTGAGGGCTGTCGGGCCCTCGTCGCCTAAGGCACTCGCCCGATAAACGCCCAAGCAGTCGCCTAGCGACCAAAGATCGCTAGTTAGAGGGCAACGCCGCATCCACGTTGCAGCACAGCACAGCCTCTGATGGCCATCGGGCGGATAGCCGCATCTGGGCGTCTGCGTCCACACCCGGTACCGAGCACCCGTGCTGTTTGGCTGATCCGCCTGAAAGAGGCGGACGGGGAGGGGCACGATGGGTCTCTCACCCGCTGGCCAACTCGTGGAGGAGAAGGTGCAGGACGCCTTGTTCAGCGGCTCGTCCGCCGAGCCGGAACCGATCGTGATGACCCTGTACGCCGAGTATTACGAGCTGATGTGGCAGGGGCTCAAGACACACGAATTCCGGCGCCGGTTCCTGCGCGACCAGCCGGCGAGGTGGTGGGTGTACCTGAACGCGCCAGTCTCCCGGCTCATGGCGGTCATCGACCTGGGCCCGGCAATCGTGGGCAGCCCGGAGGAGGTCGCGGCGATCGCCGAGCGGGTACGGCCCGGTAATGGGGCCAGCGTCCTGGAGTACGTCCAGGACTTGGAGCAGGCGTACGCGATCCCGATCCTGCAGGTGCGCGAGTACGGGGGCCTGTCGGCGGAGGAGTTGCGCGAACATCTCGGCTCGTGGCACCCGCCGCAGGGCTATCTGCGGCTGCGCAACCCGGGAAACCTGGACATGCTGCGCATCTGCGAGAAGATCGCAGGTGGCGAGCTGATCCGGCAGATGACCGTGCAGCATCCGTAGCTGCCGCACTGCGCCGGGAGGTGAAGGGCCGATGGCCCGCCATACGGGAGCACAGGCAGAGCCGTCGCCGCTGCGCCGGGCGCGCCTGGCGCGTAACTGGACGCTGGAAGACGTCGTCGAGCAGATGGACCGGCGCAGCCCAGGCGGCCACTCGGGAGTGACACCGAGCATGGTCAGCAGCTGGGAGCTGGGCCGTCACACCACGAGTATCGGACACCGCAAGACGCTGTGTGAGATCTACCGGCTGCCGCCCGAGACGCTGTTCGCTCACCAGGACGCTGGGCTGGGCCAGCGGGCGGCGCCGCGGCTGCTGGCCGGCTACCGCGACCTGCAGCGGGCAATGTTAGCTACCGTCGCAGGGGCGCGCGAGTGCCTGGTGGTGATGGGCTCCAGGTCGCGGGATGTGGACTATCTGCGAGCGATCGAGACGGCGTTGGAGCAGCACCCGGCGCTGATCTACTACCGGGTGCTGTACGGGCCGCCACATCACCAGGTGCTCACCGCGCATCTGCTGCGGCTGCTGGAGCTGCGTGATCCCGAAGACCGTAGTCTGGGGGTCAAACGGCTGCATCTGGGGGTTGTGGAGGACCCGATGGCGCCCGAGCGGTTTTTCGTGGCCAGCGAGTGCCAGGCGGTCGTGCCTATCCCCAGCTTGACCTCGCATGAGGCGTTCGACTCCGGCGTGGAGCTGGGCGTGGCCGAGGCACGACGGCTGTTGGACCACGGTCGGCAGGCGTACGCGGCTTCCCGCCGGGTCGAGACACGCCAGCAGGTGAGCGGCCTGCCGGTGCTGCGAATGCGAGAGGACCGCCCATGAACGCCACCATGCACACGATCGCGCTCCACGGCGCCCACGACGATCATCAGGCGGTGGTGAAGCTGACCCGCGAGCTGGTGCGCATCCCCAGCCGCGGTGGCGTTGACTCCTACGATCCGGTACTGGACTACACCGCCGCGTGGCTGGCCGAGCACGGCCTGAACCCGCGTCGGCTGACCGAGTCCGGGGCGACGGTCGCGTTGATATGCGAGGTCGCGGGCGCCCACCCTGGCCCCCGCTACGTGCTGGACGCGTGCTTGGACACCGCGCCGTACGGTGACGAGGCGGCCTGGTCGTACCCGCCTGCCTCCGGTGAGATAACCGGTGGGTGGTTGCATGGGCGAGGCAGCGCCGACTCCAAAGCGGGTGCGGCGATCTTCGCGCATGTTCTGGCCAGGCTCCAGCAGGCACGACATGATCTGCATGGCAGTGTGGTGCTGCTGCTGGAGGTGGACGAGCACACCGGCCGGTTCGGCGGCGCGAAAACCTACTTCGAGGGACCCGCCGCGCCCGACCGTGTAGACGGCGTCATGATCGGTTACCCGGGCATCGACCACCTGGTGATCGGCGGGCGGGGAATACTGCGCGCCCGCGTGCACGTGCACGGGGTGGCAAGCCATTCCGGTGGCAGCCGAACCACTCCGTCAGCCATCGCCAAGGCCGCAGAACTGGTCAGCGCGCTGGGCCAGGTCCACCTGCCCGCTGGAGACAGGGACGGATTTCCGCCAGCTGCGAAGCTGACGGTGACTGCGATCCGCGGCGGTGAGGGCTACTCGGTCACGCCGGACCTGTGCACACTCAGTGTAGATATCCGGCTCACCCCGTCCCTGGACGACAGCGCCGCAGAGGATCTGCTGCGCGGCTGCGTGACCCAGGTGGACGCCGGGTGGTCGGGCACCCAGCCGTCCCACGTGGAGATCACCACCCGCTGGCCGCCGTATCGGCTGAGCGACGCGTCGCCGCTGAAGGCCGCACTGCTGGAGGCGGCCTTGGCCGCCGGGCTGGACACCGAAGCGAAAGTGGCCGGCCCGTCGAACATCGGCAACTACCTGGCAGGCCTCGGGATCGAGGCTACTGCCGGGTTCGGCGTCGACTACATGGGCCTGCACGCCACCGACGAACGTGTCCGCCTCGACTCGATCCCGCCGGTCCAAGCCGCCTACCATCACGCGCTGCTCACCCTCCTGCGTCCCGCCTGAACTGGGACGACGCGCTCAGCGTCGACAGCTGGCCGACAAGCGGCAGACAAGCGGCCACCAACCGGTGCGCTGGTCGGCCGCCATGTTCCAGGTGATGGTGCAAGCAACACCACCATCACCTGGGAGGTCGCGTGGAGCATCGTCCCCTTGATCAGACGATCGGGTTCCCGCGTGAAACGGGGCCTGAACGTCGCACCATCTGCACGCCCACGCTCGCCGCCGACCTGGCGCGCGCCGGATTCGGTCTCATCGCCGAGCCCGGTATCGGAGCGGGCGTCGGCATCACCGATGACGCCTACACTGCGGCTGGAGTCCGGCTGGTCGGAGCCGACCGGGTGTGGTCGGCGCCGCTGGTGCTGCGTTACAAGTCGCCCGATCCTGCCGATCTGGATCGCCTCAGTCCGGGGCAGCACATCGGCGCGCTCTTCCACGCCGAGGGTGACGCCGACCTGCTGGCCGCTCTGCAGTCGCGCAAGATGACCGCGTGGAGCTACGAGTTCATGGCCGAGGGTGGCCGCTTCCCGCTCGGCAAGGCTGGCGGGCAGATCGCCGGTATCCAGTCGGTGCTGGCCGGCGCCCAGGCGCTGCAGCACCCGGCCGGGCGCGGCGTCTTGCTCGGCGGCGTGGACGGCGCCGGGGCGGCCCGGGTCGTCGTTATCGGCAGTGGCAACGTGGGTGCTGCCGCTGCTCGCACCGCCGCCGCGCTCGGCGCGCAGGTCGTTGTGCTGGCCAGATGCGAAGCCTCACGCGCCGACTACGAGCGGAGGGCCCCGGCCGGGGTCCGGGTGCTGGTCAACTGCCGTGACGTGCTGCTGGAGCAGTTGACGGACGCCGACCTGCTGGTGGGCGCGGTCCTGGTCTCCACCTACGACACCTCGCCCATGATCACTGACGCGGATTTGGGGTTGATGCGGCCCGGCGCGGTCATCGTCGACGCCACCTGTGGCTACGGGCCCGGCTACCTGCCGACCGCGGGGCCGGTCCAGCAGCCTGGCGATGAACCCCGCTTGGTGGGAGGCATCCTCCACATCAAGGTCGACACGTGGCCGACGCTGGCGCCGACGACGGCGACGGCCGCCTACACCAGCAACGCTGCCCCATACCTGGTGAGGCTCGCCCGCGTTGCGCTCCTGGGGGAGGAGGACCCGGTCATCCAGGCCGCGCAGATCTCCCGAGCCGGGCAGCTGACGCACCCGGTGCTCCTCCAGCACGCCCGCTTCTACGGGATGCAGCCATGACCGCCACCAGCACCGCCGTTACGGCCGATGTCGCGTCGGCCGGGAGTGGTTATGGGGAACGGGCCGCCACCTACGCGGCGGAGATTGCGTCGCTAGCGCCGCCACGCCTGCTGGACGGGCTCCTGCACACGGGGACGACGGTGGCTGAGATGCCGTCCGGCACAGGCCACTTCCTGCGCGCCTACGCCGCCGCAGGCGCGCGCACGGTCCTTATCGACTCCAACCGGGCCATGCTGGCCGCTGCCCGGCCCGCGGTGCGCGGGCAGCACCTGCATACCGTGTGCTCCCTAATCCAGAACGTGCAGCAGGCCCAGACGGGGCCGGTCGGGCTGGCGGTGATCCCGAACGGTGCGCTCAACCAGCTGGCCGCCGACCTCGGGTGTGGAGGCGTACTGGCCGGGATGAGCCGGGTGCTGGCGCCCGGCGGGCTGCTCCTGGCCCAGCTGGTCGACGAGGTGGGCGGCTGCGGCTTCTACGATCCGCGGCTGCCGGACGGGAAGTGGACGATCGACCGGTGCATGCGCGACCTGCACGGAGAAGAGCTCCTGCGGATGCGTCGCCAGCGCCACCACGGCGACCTGGTCAGCATCGACCTCACCCTCACCGCCGCCACCGGAAGTGTGCTATACGACCACCAGGTGCACATCCGGCTTCTGGGCGCGGACGGGCTGCGCGAGCTGCTGAGCGCCGCCGGCCTCGAGGTCGTACATGAGCTGGCTGGCGACGACGACCACCTCACCGAGCTGTTGATGCGCCCCGCCGGGGACGTGCGGTGAACTCGACCGTCGCAGAAGCCGGCCAGTATTGGGACCGCTACTACAACCAGGCGTTCGTGCCGGGTCAGGGCCTCGAAGAGATCCTCGACACCCTGGAAGCTCTGCCACCGGTTCGGACGTGGCTGGATGCCGGCGCAGGGTCGGAGTCGCTGCTGTGGTCGATACCGCTTCGCGCCGGACGGCTCGTCGCCGTCGACATCGACGCCGACCGGCTGGCGCTGCTGCGCGCCTACGCCGCCACCGGCCGGCCCCGCCCCGCCTATCAGACCGTGCTCGACCTCTGCGGCCGCAGCCAGCGGGACTTCGCCGTACGCTGCCGGTCACTGGCCGCCACCGTGCGCGCCGACTGCCTGACCGGGCTGCTGCCGGTCGCCGACGGCAGCGCGGACCTGCTCACTCAGGTTGGACTGCTCGGCCTGACCTCCACCCCGGCGGCGTTCACGACGGCGTGGGAGCACCTGCACCGAGCGGTCGCGCCGGGCGGCTGGTGCGCGGGCGCCAACTGGGTCGCCGCCGACCCCGCTCCGGGCCGCGTCCGCCTCACCACCAGTCTCTACCAGTGGGCCTGCACCGCCAGCGGGATCACCCCGCATCTTCTCACCAGGGTCCCCATCAGCGGCGACCCTGACTTCACCGCCGTCTGGATCTACGCAGGGAGGGCATCATGACACGCCAGCACCCCAGCGACAGTCTGATCTTCGCTCCTGTCGGCATCGCGCACCTGACCGGGGACAACGCCGACCTGCTGCGCTCGGCCGCCGCAGGCCGCTCGCAGCTGCGCATCACCACCGCCGCCCAGCTCAATGGCGTCCCCCACTTTGGCACCGTCATCACGATGCTGACCGTGTTCGCCGTCACCGCCCACGCTTCGCAAGTCCTCAACCTCCCCGCCATAGTGATCTTCGACGCGTTGGAGAACGCCCCGGCGGAGCACATCACCATCGACGATGAGGACTACACCCGAAACGTCGGCGACCTCATCGACGCAGGCCGCCTCGACGCCGGCGAACGCACCGCCGCATTCGAGCGGCTGCTGGCCTGGGCCGCCGATCGCTCCGGCATCAGCTACGAGGTCCGCCCCTATGACGCCTACCAGGGACTGCGACCTGTGCGCGAGTGCCTGCACCACATCGCCTCCCGTCTGGAGGACTTCCGGCCGATAGTCGCCCCCGCAGACGGGATCGTGCGGATCCGGCCCCGCTGTCCCACCTGCAAGCTGATGCGCAAGTCCGCGAAAGGCCTGCAGATCACCGCCCTGTCGGGGGCGGTCCGCCTCGACAGCACCTGCCCGCTCCACGGCCCCTACAGCGAGACCGTGCACCTCGACGGCGGGGGCTGGTACGACGCCAACACGCCGGTCCGCTCCATCCAGAAGGGCTACCTACTGGCCGCCGAACGCGACATGTACGAGGCGTGCTCGGTGTCGGTGGACGGTGCCGACTGGGGCGGCGCTTGGCACGCGCACGTCCTGGCGCCCGGCCTGGCCGCGCTCGGCGTCCCACCACCTGCCTGGCCGGTTTCGATCTTCACGCCGCTCGTCGTGGACCGCACCGGCGGAAAACTGTCCAAGAGCCTGTACGTAGCGCGCGGAGCCTACGCCGACCTGCCAGCACAGTTCCTAGACCTGAACGTGCTCCTCGACACCCACGGCGAGGACGTCTTCGACGTGGCGTGGACCGAGGTCACCCGGTGGGCCGCCGAACCCCGGCGGCTGCACCGCTCCTACACCGTCGACTACCTGCGCGCGCTGCTGGAAACGGGCTTGCCCGTCCCCTTCGAGCAGACCGGGCAGGCTTCCCGCATCGCCTGAAATGAGCGCCTCATGACCATGACTCATGTCGTCTATGACATCACCGGCTGTCCTGGACTCGATCAGTTGTCCGGCGACGAGCTGATCGACGCGATGCGGCAGACCGCGCACCGGCTCGGCTGCACACCCCGCACCTCTCTCATCGACCCGTTCGAACCATTCGGGCACACGTGTGTGCTGGTGCTATCCGAGTCCCACATCACCGTCTCCACGTGGCCCGAGAGCGGCCTGGCGCACGTCGACGTGTTCACCTGCCGGGCACATGTAGAGCCTGGCGAGGCGATTGGCCCGCTGTTGCGGCTGCTCGGCGGGCAGATCGCCAACACCCAGCAGGTCCCGCGCTTGCCCCCCGACAACGCGCTGCACGCCCCGCCGCCGGCCAAGAAGGGTTTCTGCTCCAAGGCCGGGCCGATAACCTGCTCGCTGCTGCCCTCGCCCGAGGGTGTTGAGCGGATCGCCACGAACCCCTGCCTCGCCGTGAACGGCTTCCTCGGCCTCGTGCTAGATGCCATCCCGGAACATGAGATGGCCGACAAGGTGGAATTGCGCAATTTCCGTACGGGACTGAGGACCTTCGCCGAGCAGGTCGTCCTGGTGGCGGATGCCGTGGACTGCGCGTACGAGAACGACCATCTGGCGGTCTCGGTCTACCAAGATCCCGAGTACGACTGGTCGCTGGGCGTCGTGGCCGTGGTGCGAGGCGACGTGGAGGCATTGGCGGAGGATGCGATCTGCCTGCTGGCCAAGCAGGTGCCCTTCATTCCAGACTTCGGCGTGCGGGCGGAGGGCCCGCCGACACCCAAGTTCTGCGCCGACAGCGTGCTCCGGGAGGCCCAGGGCTATCAGTTCAGGGTCGTATGGCTGGGCAGCTCCGACAAGATGTGCCGCAGCCTCTCGGGCAGCCTCGAGGATGCCTAGCCAGTGCGGTACCAGCCAGTCGGGCAGAGTGATCACCGGCCGCCGCAGCGGCGCGGGCCGCGCCCGCGCTCTTCTTGGTGGCCAGCAGCACGCATGAGCTGCGCTTATAACCTTTTGCGCCGGTTCTCGCCAAGGCGGGTGCGAATCGACGAAGGCCAGCGTCGAAAACAGGCAGAGATCGCCACAGATCCTGTGGCTTTCGAGAACGTCGGACTGATCTGAGGGTCCGCCAGGAGCTCCGCAACCCCGTCGGAGAAATGGCAGGGCCATCACTCCCTCTCGGGCTTACTCAAGTGGCAGGCCCTGCTGCTCTCGGCAGGCAAGGATGTCTGCGAGGGTGACGATATGCAAGGTGCCTTCCAGCGCGGCCTTGCGCATCTGATCGGCCTCGGGATCAGTGTCGAGCATCGCCTCACACCACCAACGGCGCAGGACCGCCTCGGCTTGGTCTAGCTGTGCCGTGCCGAGTTCGCGGTAGAACTCCATCCGTCGACCGCTTGGAGAGCTGCGGCGATCTCATCGACGATACGCGGCACCCTGGGCTCGCCAGGAACGTGCGGGCGGAGGAGCTGAGCGCTCATACCGTGAGGATAGCTGTTGGAGGAAGATCGCATTGAGAAGAGACCGGACGACCCCCAGGACCAGAAGGAGTAAGGCCGGATTGGGACGATGCCGGCGGCCCCGAGGGACAGCATCCAGCACGGGGTTAGTGCGTCGACGGGCAGCGTTCGCCCTGTGCGGGCTGTGTGATACGTTCGCCGTCGCTGTGCATCGCCGCGAACTGAGGAGGTGAGACCGATCAACGCTGTGACAGGTCGGGGCTCCCTCCTTCGCACGGTCTAGGGAGCGCCCGCAGAAGCATCCCGAAAGGCTTGCAACGCTATGCGCTTCATCTCCCAGACGTCGTTGGACGGCGTCAGCGAACAGATCTTCACCTTCGGCGACATAACCGGTGTGCTGTGGACGCCGGAAGACGCCGTCGGGCCTCGTCCCCTGATCCTGATGGGGCACGGCGGCGGACAGCACAAGAAGGCCCCGAGCGTCATGACCGGCGCACGCCGCTTCGTCGCCGAGGGCGGGTTCGCGGTCGCCGCGATCGACGCGCCCAACCACGGCGACCGGCCGAAGGACGAGGAGTTCGACCGGATCGCGGGCGAGATGCGGGCCGGTATGGCCGCCGGCCAGGATCCGTCCGTACTGGTCGCCGCCATGCACGCGCACCTGGCTGGGCAGGCCGTCGCGGAATGGCAGGCGGTCATCACCGCGGTTCAGGAACTCGATCACGTGGGCGTCGGCCCGGTCGGTTATTGGGGTATGTCGATGGGCTGCGGACTCGGTGTGCCGCTGCTCGCCGCGGAGCCCCGGGTCCGCGCCGCGGTATTGGGTCTGCTCGGCCTGTACGGGCTGGCCGAGAGCGCCGCTGGAGTCACCGTCCCGGTGCAGTTCCTGCTCCAATGGGACGACAATCTGGTGCCGCGGGACCAAGGCCTGGCGCTGTTCGACGCTCTGGCCTCGGCTGACAAGACGCTGCACGCCAACCCCGGTAAGCACGGGGAGGTCCCCGAGTTTGAGACGGACAACGCGCTGCGGTTCTTCGCCCGGCACCTTGGGCACCTTGGTTAGGGCCGCTTCCTGGTAGTTCGCGACGCGCCGCTCGGGCTCGGTTCCCGGCCGGCGCGTTCGCGTCAGGCTGATCGAGGTGGTCCCAAACTGTGGCTTAGCCGTTGTAACCGGGGCATGGATCGATGCCCGTCGAGCGGAGCCCGGCCGCGAAGTCCCGATCTCCGCCGATGGCCGGGAAGTCGATCAGGTGATCCTGCAGACGGGCGTGACGGAACTGATAACTGCCGCCCACCTGCCGGAGTACACCGTGACGGTGGGCATGGTCCAGAAAGTCCATCACCCGCCAGGGCAGTTTCCTCCGGAACACCAGCCAGGCGCGGATCAGCATCCACCGCCCCCACGCGGTGCCGCTCACCGCGATCAGGGTGACCCCGATGCCCACCCCGGCGCCGGCCACCAGCGCGGCGCCCAGTCTCGCCGCGGGATGGGCGAGCATGGCCGCCGCGACGCCGACCATCAGCCCCGCGCCGAGCCCGCCGCCGAGCGCCTGCGTCAGCGCGGTGGCGCGGTCGAGGTCGAGGAGGGAGCGGGGGCTGATGTTCTCCTCGGGGCCGACCGGCGCGGTCAGGCCCGCGCCCAGCCCGACGCCGATCCCGCCGGTGACTCCGGCCACCACACCGGCCATGAGCCCGATGCCCGAGCCGCCTGTCATGAACCAGAAGACCACTCCGAACACCAACCCGGAGAACTCCCCGACGGCCACCCCCACGAGGACTCCCCGGAGGACCTGGCGGCGGCCGCCCTTGATCGGGAGCCGGACCCGGGAAGGCGACGGCCTTCTCCCGAACCCGGACACCAGCGCCGCCCCGACGCCGACGCCGAGCCCGGTCCCGCATCCGGCGATGCCCAGGAACGATCGGCCGTACACGAGCCCCGCCACCAGCCCCATCACGGGCCCCGCCGTCAGTCCTGCGGCCAGCCCGGCGATGAGTTCGAAACCTCCCCAGGGGAGAGTCCGGTGCAGTTCCCACCAGCCGAGATCGCGGGTGCCGAGTGCTCTCAGATGCCGGGCGAGGTGCGCGAGCCAGGCCCGAGCCTGGTCGTGCTCGTACGCGCGGATGGGCGTCGCGGCAGATCCGGGACGGTCCGGCGGCGGCAGTGAACGTGCCGGATAGACCGTGGGAAGGAACGCGTCGAGCAGGTGGTGTTCGATCGCGGACCGGTCCGGGAACCTGCCGAGGTCGAGCAGGTCGGACGGGTCGGTGCCAGGAGGCGCGTACGCCGAGCGCGTGAGGGAGACCATCAGCGGCGACGACAGCGATCGTGCGAGCGGACCGTCGGGGCAGGCGAGGAGATGGTCGAACATCGGTCCCCAGCGATCGTCGCCGGTGGGAAGGGCGGCGCGCAGGTGGTCGACGGCGTCCTCGGGTTTGACCGGTTCGATCTCCACGACCGCCGCGTGGGCGAGTGGCTGGCCCTCCGCCGCGACCGCGGCGTCGTACTCCGCGCCGCGACAGGTGATCACCAGCGGGCGCTTGTCGATGACGGCTCGATCAATGGCCTTGATCGCCGTCGCGTGCAGCCTGCCCGGCATCTCGTCCAAGCCGTCGAGGACCAGCATCACCCGTGCGTCGTGGACCAGCCGCCATGCCACGTCGGTGCCGTGGACGTCCCGGTCCGCCAGGAACGGATATTCCTCACGCAGCCGCCTGGCGAACCAGACGTCGAGCCGTTCCTGAGCCGGATCCCATGAGGACGCGGTCAGCAGGACGGGCACCGGCTCGGCCGGCTCGCGGGTTTCGAGCACGCCGAGGGTGAACAGCAGCGCCAGTACGGTCTTGCCGGCCGCGTGCTCTCCCAGGACCATCAGTTGCTTACGCGGGAGCCTCCGGAACGCCGTCACCACGTCGCTCAGGTCGCCGTGCAACCGCAGACGCGTGGGCCGCCCCGGTACCGTCCCCTCGCCCAGCACCGCGATCGCGGAGGCACCGGGACGGCCCGAGGACGACCAGCGCAACCGCAGCGGATCCGGCCGGCCGAGCGTCCGCACCGCCGCCTCGTCGGTCCACTGGCCGCGGATCCTGGCCGCCAGCCGGGCCACCCACGGATCCAGCGCCCGAGCCTCGTCCGCCGTGGAGGCGGCGCCCTCCGGCTGAGGTGCGGCGGCCCCCCATCCCAGAGCGGCCACCACGGACACCAGCAGCGAGACTCCGCTGAACAACAGGCTGCCGACGCTGGCGAGCTTGTCGGCCTCCTCCAGCCGATCGGGCGAACCGAGATGAAAGAACACGAGCACCGCGGCCACGGCGATCAAAAACGCCGCGCAACTCACCCAAAGCCACACCGTACGTCGTGGCCTGATTACTCTCCGCACTCGAATATCATCGCCCACCGATGTCCGGCCGGGTGCGGAAACGCCCTGGTCGGGAAGTGCGGCTCAGCTCAGCCGCGGCCGCGGCAACACTCAGCGTCCGGCCGGGGTGATCTCGGAGATCTGTGTGGCCAGCGCCGCCAGGTGCGCGAGTGAGGAGTCGGCGGCGGCGTCGGGGACGGCGACGATGACGTGGTCGATGCCCAGTTCGGCCAGGTCGCCGCAGCGCTGGACGCTCTCTTCGACGCTCTCGCCGTCGGGGATGCGCATGTGGAGGGTCTTCTCGATGTCCTCGTAGGGGCGTCCCAGGCGTTCGCAATGGCCGCGCAGCACGCCGAGCTTGTGCCGTACATCGGCGCCGTGCAGGAAGTTACAGGCGTCGGCGTACTTGGCGACGAGACGCAGGGTCTTCTTCTCCCCGCTGCCGCCGATCAGGATCCGCGGGCGGGCCTGGGGGGAGTTGAGCGTGCGTTCCAGTTGGTAATGGGAGCCCTCGTACGGCTTGTCCTCGTCGCTCCACATCTGTTTGGCGATCTGGAGCGTCTCCTCCAGGCGCTCGAACCGCTCGGCGAGGGACGGGAAGGGGAGACCCAGGCCTCGGGCCTCCTGCTCGTACCAGCCCGCGCCTATGCCGAGGACGGCGCGGCCGCCGGAGAGCGCGTCGAGTGTGCTGACCTGCTTGACCAGGAACCCGGGCGCACGGTAGACGGCGCCGGTGACGAGGGTGCCGAGCGTGACCCGGCGGGTGAGGGCGGCGGCATAGGACAGCGCGCCGTACGCCTCCAGCATCGGATCCTCCACGGCGCCGAAGTTGGGGATCTGGAAGAAATGGTCCATCACCCACAGGCTGTGCAGCCCCGCTTCGTCGGCACCGCGGGCGACGGCCGCGAACCTCTCCGCGATGGCGGTGTCGCCTCCGGGCCAGATGAAGCGAGGGCAGGTCAGACCGAGTTTCATCGCGTACTCCTTGATCGGGGAATGCCTGCCGCAGGATGACGCGTCACTGCGATGTCGGGCATGAAAAAACCCTCCCGCCTGGGTCGCTGGACCCGAGGCCGAGAGGGCTCCGTACGAACAATTATCTCATAGACCGAGCACGGGAAACCGAAGGCCCCGGGCGCGTTTTGGTGTGCCCCACCAGAGCAGAGCCCAACGCCGACTAGGATCCTGTGCCATGACCCAGCTTCCACTGCGGGCTCAGCTCGCGAGCGCCCTGGGCCGCAGTGCCGCCACGCTGTCGAGGATGACCGGGCGCGGCGACGGCTCGGTCATCGGCGGTCGGGTCGGCCTGATGCTCGAGCCCGACCTGCTCCGGCAGCTCGCCCGCGACCGCAGGCTGGCCCTGGTCAGCGCGACCAACGGTAAGACCACCACGACCCGGCTGATCACCTCGGCGCTGCTGGAGCTGGGGGAGGTGGCCACCAACGCGTTCGGCGCCAACATGCCCGCGGGTCACGTCTCGGCGCTCTCCACGCACAAGGACGCCCCCTACGGCGTGCTGGAGGTCGACGAGAAATACCTGCCCGAGGTGCTCGACACCACCGGCGCCGGCGTCGTGTGCCTGATGAACCTCAGCCGCGACCAGATGGACCGCGCGGCCGAGATCTGGCTGCTCGCGCAGAAGTGGCGCAGGGCGCTGTCCGGCAAGCCGACGCACGTGATCGCCAACTGCGACGACCCGCTCGTCACCTGGGGCGCCTCGACCGCGGCCAAGGTGACCTGGGTCGCGGGCGGTCAGCGCTGGAAGGAAGACTCCTGGTGCTGCCCCGAGTGCGGCGGGCCGCTCGATCGTAAGGACGCCGACTGGGCGTGCCGCGAGTGCACGTTCCATCGGCCGGAGCCGCAGTGGGTCCTTGACGACGACGCGGTGGTCGATCCGCGCGGGCAGCGGTGGCTGCTCGACATCCAGCTGCCCGGCCTGGCCAACCGGTCCAACGCCGCGATGGCGCTGGCGGTGGCCGAGGCGTTCGGGCTGTCGGTCGAGCGGGCGCTGCCCCGGCTGCGCGAGGTCACCTCGGTCGCGGGCCGTTACACCACGGTCGAGCGCGACGGCCGCCACGCGCGGCTGCTGCTGGCCAAGAACCCGGCGGGCTGGCTGGAGGCGTTCGACGTCTCCGATCCCCAGCAGCCGATCATCCTCTCGGTCAACGCGCAGGGCCCCGACGGGCGGGACACCTCCTGGCTGTGGGACGTCGACTATCGGATCCTGCGCGGCCGCCCGGTGTTCGTCACCGGTGAGCGGCGGCTGGACCTGGCGCTCCGGCTCGACGTGGCCGACGTGCCGTTCTCGATCTGCGGCACGTTCAGCGAAGCCCTGTCCATGCAGCCGCCGGGCCGGGTCGACGTGATCGCCAACTACACCGCCTTCCAGCAGATCCGATCGGAGTTCGGTCGTGCCGTCTGACAGCGCCCTTCGCATCGTCTGGATCTACCCTGACCTGCTGAGCACCTACGGTGACCAGGGCAACGTCCTCGTCCTGGAGCAGCGCGCCCAGCGCAGGGGGATCGAGACCGAGACCATCTACGTGCGCTCGGCCGACCCGGTGCCGGAGAGCGGCGACATCTACCTCATCGGCGGCGGCGAGGACCGTCCGCAGATCCTCTCGGCCGAGCGGCTGCGCAAGGACGGCGGCCTGCACCGCGCGATCGCGCGGGGCGCGGCGATGCTCGCGGTCTGCGCCGGTTACCAGATCATGGGCAGTACGTTCGGCGGCGAGGAGGGCCAGCCGGTCGACGGCATCGGCGTGCTCGACATCGCCAGCTCCCGCGGCCCCTCACGGGCGGTGGGCGAGCTGGTGGCCGAGGTGGACGCCGAGCTGGGCCTGCCGACGCTGACCGGCTTCGAGAACCACATGGGAGTCACCCGTCTGGGGCCGGGCGTCAAGGCGCTGTCCCGGACGACCGTGGGGGTGGGCAACGGGGACGGCTTCGAGGGGTGTTACGCGGGGCACATCGTCGGGACCTACCTGCACGGACCGGCGCTGGCCCGCAACCCGGCGCTCGCCGACCTGCTGCTCTCCTGGCGCGCGGGCGACCTGGCCCCGCTCGACGACACCCGCTACGAGCAGCTCCGGCGAGAGCGTCTGGCCGCCGTACTCGGCGGCTGACTTCCCAGCGCGCCGGCCTTTGCGTGCAGGTAGCGCTGTTGCTGGAGGCTGCTCGTTCGCTGTGCGGCCGCCTCGTACGCCTCGCGGGCCGCTCGGTGGTCGCCGGACATCTCCAGCAGGTGAGCCCGGACCGCGTGCAGCCGGTGGTCCTCGGCTATCCGGGGGTCGTCTGCCAGCTTTTCGAGCAGGGCCAGCCCTGCTCCCGGGCCGTCGACCATGGCGGCCGCGACGGTGTGGTTGAGCGTGACCACCGGGTTGTCGGACAGGCGCATCAGCACCTCGTACAGGGCCTTGATCTGGGGCCAGTCGGTCGCCGCCGCGGTCGGCGCCTCGTCGTGCAGGGCGGCGATCGCCGCCTGGAGCTGGTAGGGGCCGGTCGGGCCGCGGGGGAGGGCGCCGGTGATGAGGGCTATGCCTTCGGTGATGTAGGCCATGTTCCAGAGGGTTCGGTCCTGTTCGGCCATGGGGATGAGGGCGCCGTCCGGGCCCGTACGCGCCGGTCTGCGGGCGTCGGTGAGGAGCATGAGGGCCAGCAGGCCCGCCACCTCGGAGTCGTCCGGCAGCAGGCGGTTGACCAGGCGGGTCAGGCGGATCGCCTCGGTGGTCAGCTCGGTGCGCTGGAGGGCCGGGCCCGAGGTGCTGGCGCAGCCCTCGTTGAAGATCAGGTAGAGGACGTGCAGGACCGCGGCGAGCCGGTCCGCGCGGTCCTGGCCGGAGGGCATGCCGAAGGGGAGGCCGCTCTCCTTGATGCGGTGTTTGGCCCTGGTTATGCGCCGGGTCATGGTCGCTTCCGGGACCAGGAACGCCCTGGCGATCTCCGCGGTCGTCAGGCCGCCGACTGCCCGCAGGGTGAGCGCGATCTGCGACGCGGGCGACAGTGAGGGGTGACAGCACATGAACAGCAGGATCAGCGTGTCATCGGACTCCGCCGTCGGCCTGTCCGCGGCGGGGGCCAGCCACTGGTCGGGCAGCGTCCAGCGCGAGACGGTGTCCTCGCGGTGCCGGCGGGCCTGCTCGCCGCGCAGCAGGTCGGTCAGCCGGCGCGAGGCGACGGTGATCAGCCAGCCGCGCGGGTTGTCCGGCAGGCCCTCTCCGGGCCACTGGAGGGCGGCCGCGAGCAGCGCTTCCTGCGTCGCGTCCTCGGCTGTGGCGAAGTGCCCGTAACGACGTACCAGCGCGCCGAGAACCTGCGGCGCCAGCCCGCGCAGCAGGTCCTCGATCTGGCCACCAGTCACAACAGGACCTCGCCGCCGGTCACAGCTCCTCGTGGCCTCCGACGATCGGCCGTATGTCCACGTGCCAGTCGTGGATCAGGGTCGCGTTCGCGGGGTGGGGAGTGTCGGCCAGTTGCGCGGCGATCTCGGTGGCCCGGTCGTAGCTGTCGCACTCCACGATCGTGTAACCGGCCAGGACCTCCTGCGTCTCGGAGTAGGGCCCGTCGGTCACGACCGGAACCCCGTCCTTCAGCTCGACCCTCCTGGCGAGCACGGGGGCGCTCAGGCCCTGGGCGTCCACGAACTCCCCGGACTCGACCAGGGCGTTGTTCCACGCCCCCATGAAGGCGTGCAGCGCCGCGACGTCCTCACCGGACCAGACCGGGTTGTCGGGCTTCCCGGACAGATTGTCGTAGTCGCGCTGCGTGCCGCTCATCATGATCATGTACTTCACGATCTCTCCTCTCGGCCGGCACCGCTCCCGGTGCCGTACACCAGAGACGTCGGAACCACCGCGCCACCCCGGACACGCGAGCCGGAGCTTTCTCCGCGGTCAGTACACGAGAGCCTGCGCGTCCTTCGCCACGGCCTCCTCGACGAAGGTGGAGGCGCCGGCGATGCGGACGCCGTCGATGAGGTCGTCGACCGTGAGGTCACGCCGGGCCGCGCACTGGGTGCACACCGTCACCCGGCCGCCCGCCAGAACGGCGTCCAGCAGGTCCGTGAGCGGAGCGGCGTGGGCCAGATTGAACTCCTTGGCCCTGCCCGGCACCGCGAACCATGAGGACTCGCCGGTCAGCCAGAGAGAGACCGGAACGCCGCTCGCCAGCGCGGCGGCCGCGACCGTGAACGCCTGGTTGCAGCGCTCCGGGGCCTCGGCGCCGGCGGTCACCTTGATCACCAGAGATCGTGCCATGTCCGTCACCCTAAACCCCCTTCCCACCGGACGCCTTCACCGCGGGCGGCCAGTACAGTTTGGTGCCATGGAAGATGCTGAGGTCCAGGTGCCGGTGCATCCCGATCTGGAGCACATCGCGTTCCTGATCGGCCGCTGGGAGGGCGCCGGTGTCGGGGGATACCCGACGATCGAGAGCTTCAACTTCGGTCAGGAGATCGAGTTCAGCCACAACGGCAAACCGTTCCTGTCGTACGTGAGCCGCACCTGGCTGCTCGACGATGACGGAAACCGGGTCAGGCCGCTCGCCACCGAGTCCGGTTACTGGCGGCCGCAGCCCGACCGGCAGCTCGAGGTGCTGCTGGCCCATCCGACCGGCATCGTGGAGATCTACATCGGCGAGGTCGTCTTCCACAAGATCGAGCTGCGCACCGACGTGGTGGCGCGCACCGCCTCGGCCAAGGAATACACCGCGGCCACCCGCCTGTACGGGCTGGTCAAGGGCAACCTCATGTGGGCCTATGACATGGCCGCGGTCGGGCACCCGCTCACGTCGCACATGTCGGCCGAGCTCAAGAAGGTAGCTTGATCCATATGAGCACCCCGTTCACCGCTGAGGCGGTCGAGGCGATCAAGCGGCACATGAACGACGACCACTCCGGCGACGCGCTGATCATCGTGCGCGGGCTGGGCGACCGGCCCGCCGCGACCACGGCGGCCACCAGCGGGGTCGACGCCGAGGCGATCGAGTTCACGATCGACGGCGGCGAGCGGGTCAGGGTGCCGTGGGGAGAGACGCTGACCGAACGCCCCCAGGTGCGCATGGCCGTCGTCCGCCTCTATCGCGAAGCCTGCGACAAGCTGGGCATCCCGGCCCGCGGCGAGCACTGACCACGCGCGGGAACCGGGGGCATGAAAAAGGGCCCCAGGCGGCGTTCCGCTCGTGATCGAGCGGGTCGGATGGACCATGGACAGGAAAACCATCCCCGCCCTCCGACTGCCAGGGGCCCCGGTGGTTGCCTCGAATTCGCTAAGCAGACGCGAGACAACAGTCCGCATCGTTAGCGGACAACCACCTCGCTAGTCCAACTATGAATCACCATTGTTTGGACCACCTCCTTTCGGCGTACTCCAGAAGTTATGCGCTCGGTCGCGAAGGGGGCAAGTGATTAATACGCGGTCGTAGACTCGGGGGCATGACGGAGACGCAGTGGCACGAAGAACTCCGCGCCAAGGGCTACCGGGTGACCCCTCAGCGACAGCTCGTGCTGGAGGCGGTCAAGTCGCTCGAGCACGCCACGCCCGAAGAGATCTGCGTCAGGGTGCGCGAGACCGCCCGCGGCGTCAACATCTCGACCGTCTACCGCACGCTGGAGCTGCTCGAAGAGCTCGGCATGGTCACCCACACCCATCTGAGCCACGGCGCGCCCACCTACCACCTGGCGGCGGACGCCGACCATCTGCACCTGGTCTGCCGGGGTTGCGGTGAGGTCGGCGAGGTGCGCCCCGAGCTCGCGGACGGGCTGGTCAAGGGGCTGGACAGCGAGATGGGCTTCGTGGCCGACGTACGCCACCTGACCGTCTTCGGCCGCTGCGGCAAGTGCCGGTAGCACCGTCTTCAGCCGTCGGCGCAAGTGCCGGTGGCACCGTCTTCGGCCGCCGGCGCAACTGCCGATAACCTGGAAGGCATGCGCAGCCCTCTGCTCGATCTCCCCGGTGCCGTTCCCGCCGACGGCCCCGACTCCGACGTGGCCGCCCACTACGGTGACCTGTTCGCCGAACAACGGGCGCTCATCAAGGGCGAGGCGGTGGTCGACCGCAGCAACCGCGAGGTGGTCCGCGTCTCCGGAGCCGACCGGCTGAAATGGCTCAACGACCTGACCTCGCAGAAGCTCGACACGCTGGCGCCCGGCGCGTGGACCCAGACGCTCGACCTCGATCTCCAGGGCCGGGTCCTGCACCACCTGACGCTGGTCGACGACGGCGAGACCGTGCTGGCGCACGTCGAGCCGGGCACCGCCGACAGCCTGGTCGCCTACCTCGACCGGATGCGGTTCATGCTCCGCGTCGAGGTCTCGCGCGCCGACGACCTGGCGGTGCTCTCGTCCGCGACCGAGGACTTCCTGGTGCCGCGCGCCGAGCTGGCCGACCATCTGGGCAAGCCGCTGGCCGGGCTCTGGGCGTACGAGGCGCTCCGCATCGAGGAGCACCGGCCCCGGCTCGGCTTCGACACCGACCACAAGACGATCCCGCACGAAGTGGGCTGGATCGGCACCGCCGTCCACCTCACCAAGGGCTGCTACCGGGGTCAGGAGACGGTCGCCCGCGTCCACAATCTGGGGCATCCGCCGCGGCGGCTGGTGTTCCTGCACCTCGACGGCAGCGTCGACACGCTGCCGGCGCACGGCGCGCCGGTGATCTTCGAGAGCCAGGAGGTGGGCGTCGTCGGCTCCGCCGCCCGCCACCACGAGCTGGGCCCGATCGCGCTGGCCATGGTCAAACGGACGGTGCCGGTCGACGCGCCCCTGCTCGCGGGCGGCGTCGCCGCCGCCCAGGAGGTCATCGTCCCGCCCGACGCGGGCCGCAACGTCACGATCGACCCGGCGATGCGGCGCCGCCTGCGATAACCGATCCGCCCCGCCTTTCAACCCTAAGCATCCCGTACGGCAAGCATGGGGCACCCGCCACCCGCCGACCATGGCCGAGGGCTTCCAGGAATACGCCCGCTGATCCCGCACGTGGCCGGCCGCCGTTACGCGCGCAGGGAATGGGCCCGATATTCCTCACCCGCAGTCGCGGGGAAGCGCCGCAGGCACCTGGCCTGCGGCGAAGGCGGCCAAGGGTGGCGAGTTCGCGGTCGCCGGCCAGTTCGGCGACGGCCTGGGCGCAGGCGGCGTGGGAGAAGTGGGCCGGTGCCGATACGCCGGTGCCCTCGTTCAGAATTCGAGCTCGCCGACGTGGCGGGCAGCACGGGCGAACTGGCGGATCAGGTCGTTTTCTGCTGCGGTGCTCCAGATGAGTGCCCAGCGCAGCGGCGGCGCGTCGCGAATGGGCACGTGAACTGTGTCGGGTCGGGCGTAGTAGCGGGTGGAGTGACCGAAAACGGGGGAGACAGCCTCTCCGGCGGCGAGGATGGGGAGCATTTCTTCGCCGGTGGAGACGGTCGGCCCGGTGCGGATGGGCCGGCCGCTGGGGGTACGGGTGGGGATGATCGCCTCGCGCCAGTAGCCGGGGTGGGCGCCGCCCATGACGATCTCGTCGCCGAGGTCTTCGTAGCTCACCGACGTCCGCGTGGCCAGTCGATGCGTGGCTGACATAGCCAGCACGGGGGGTTCGGTGGAGATGATCGGGCCCACGGTGAGGTCGCGCTCCTCGACGGGGAGCCAGGCCAGCAGCACGTCGACCTCCCTGGCACGCAGGGGTCCGAAGGGATCGCTGAAACTGACGTAGCGGAGCTGGATCTCGCAGTGGGGACGGTGGGCCGCGAACGCGTCGAAGAGGGGACGAAGCTCGGCGGTGTTGGTGCTGAGCATGCCCAACCGCAGCGCCTGGTTCTTGTTCTGCGCCTCACGTTTGGCCCGCTCCACGCTCTCACCGAGCGCGTGGTAGATCGGCCGCAGGTCGTCACGCAGGCGCACTCCCGCGGGCGTCAGCAAGACACTGCGGTTGTTCCGGAGGAACAGCTGGGCGCCGATCTGCCGCTCCTGCTTCTTGATCGCCTGGGTGATCCGGGCCGGGGAGACGTGCAGGCGCTCGGCGGTGCGCCCGAAGTGCAGCTCTTCGGCCAGGGTCAGGAAGATCTGGATGTCCCGCAGTTCCACGCTTGACCTGCCACGATAAGTCTCCGCTTCATGTGATCATGCGGCATTTGTCGTTGTTGTGGTGATCCACCGTACTCGATCCGCGAGTCCGGAAGGGCGACGACCAGGCCTTTTCCGTCAGGGTCGAGCTGGGACCCTCGGTGACGTGGACATCTTGTTCGCCGGACCGGAGGCGGGCTTGCCCGTGGAGGAGCCAGGTACGGATGGACATTCTGGTCAACACCCCGGTTGTTCGCCGCGCCCCGCCGTGCGGCCGAAGTTCAGCTCCTCGGCCGGCGTCAGGAAGATCTCGACGTCGCCGATCTCCCGCGTGTCCGCCCTGACGTTAAGTCTGTGGTTAACGCAGTGTTGCACGTTCCGACATTGCCCCGGCCCGGCCATACCCGCGACCCTGATCAAGGATGAATCACCGCATTGGGGGAAACCATGCTGGGCAACCGCATACGAGCAGAGCCATGAACATTGTCGCCTCAACGGTCGTCTTCGCCATCGACGATCTGGCAAGCTCCCGCCACTTCACCACCCATCTGGGCTTCGCGAGGCGCTCGACACCCGCGAATTTCCCTGGCTGAGCCGCGGCGATGCGGCCGCCGACATCCTGCTGCGCCAGCTCCTCCGAGATGGCCTGCAAGATCACCGGAGCCCTCGACCTAGCTGACCAGCCCTCGCACTCGCCATTGACCATGCGATGTCGTGTCAGCGGTCGCGTCAGGACGGCGACCCCCCGGTATCAGAGCGGTCGGCGATGGTGGACGCCATGAACGGTTCAGCGATTGCGGCCTCGGGGCTGCGAACTGGGCCAACCCCTGACCCTCGTGCGTCGCTCATGGAAGCCCGTGAGCGCCCCGCCGGACGGGTCTCACAAGATCGAACACTGTAGGTAAGGAAATTCATGATGAGACACAGCAACAGCGGCTTCTCCAAGACCGGGCTGGACAGATTGCGCGAGGTGCTGGCCCGGCATGTCGAGTCCGGGAAGATTCCCGGGCTGGTCGCCCTGGTGAGCCGGGGCGGTGAGACGCATGTCGAGGCGCTCGGGACGATGCGTCATGGCGGTGGCGCGCCGATGCGCCGGGACACGATCTTCCGGATGGCGTCCACGTCCAAGCCGGTCGCGATGGCGGCGGCGATGGTCTTGCTGGATGAGTGCCGGCTGCGGCTGGATGACCTGGTGGAGCCGTGGCTGCCCGAGCTGGCCGACCGGCAGGTGCTGAAGCGGATCGACGGCCCGCTGGACGACACCGTGCCGGCGCGGCGGCCGATCACCGTGCGGGACCTGCTGACCTCCACCTTCGGGCTCGGCATGGACATGACGGCGCTGGGTGCGCCGATCATGGGCGCGATCTTCGAGCGGGGGCTGACGCCCGACCTGCCGGAGCCGATGCCCGAGCCGGATGAGTGGATGCGCCGCCTGGGCGAGCTGCCGCTGATGCACCAGCCCGGCGAGCGCTGGCAGTACCAGATCAGCCACGATGTACTCAGCGTGCTGGTCGCCAGGGTCACCGGCCAGTCGTTCGAGACGTTCCTGCGCGAGCGCGTCTTCGACCCGCTGGGCATGACCGACACCGCCTTCCACGTGCCCGCCGACAAGATCGACCGGCTGCCGGCCCTCTACGCCCCCGACCCGCAGAGCGGGGAGTTCCAGGTGTGGGACGAGGCCGAGGGGGGACGCTGGAGCAAGCCGCCGGCCTTCCAGGGCAGCGGCGGTGGGCTGGTCTCCACCGCCGACGACTACCACGCCTACTTCCAGATGCTGCTCAATGGCGGGACGTACGGGGGCGAGCGGATCCTGTCGCGGCCCGCCGTCGAGATGATGACCACCAACCGCCTCACACCCGAGCAGAACGCTCCCCGGACCGCCATGGCCCGCGACAATGTCCACCTGTCCTTCGGCCAGGGCCAGCACGGCGGCTGGGGCTTCGGGATGGCGGTACGCACCTACCGCGGCGACTACGCCCCCATCGGCCAGTTCGGCTGGGACGGCGGCAGCGGCACCTCGACCTACGCCGACCCGGACAACCAGCTCACCGGACTCCTGCTCACCCAGGTCGGCATGTCAGTCCCGAACTCGGCACAGCTCATCCACGACTTCTGGACCACCCTCTACCAGGCGATCGACGACTGACACCGAGCCCGCGCCCCGGTCGGCGCCGCGACGATGGGGATTGTCGGTCATGCCGACACCTTATCGGTACGGTTCGTTCCGTACCGATAAGGGCGGCCAGGTCGAAGCTCGTACCCGAGGACTACAAGAGCTGTGTGCTCTACCTCAACGTGCACGACGTCAGGCGACGGGGCCTGGCGTTCTCCAACTCCACCTCTTCGGAAGGAAGACGATTTGTGATGCCCATTCCTGCCGACCCGAGTGTGGTGCGTCCCATGCCTGAAGCGCCCGCTCCGGGCTTGGGAGTTGAGTGATCATGAGTGACCCGCAGGTAGAGCGCACCGTCAAGGCGGGGTTCGAGATCGTCGAGTTCGACGAGAGCCTGTATGACAAGCACGCCGATGGGCCCAACCTGACCCGGGTCACGATCCGAAAGCGCTACCAGGGCGTGATCGAAGGCACGCTCGACGGCCGCCAGGGCACCTTGGTCATCCAGCACTGGGGGCTGGCCGACGGGACCGACCAGAACAGCGAAGGAAGCATCGTCCCGAACTCCGGCACGGGGTGAAACGTCGAGGAGAGACATGACAAGTAGATTCACCGAATTGGCCGTCGACTGCCACGATCCGGAGAGACTCGCGGCCTTCTGGTGTGAGGTCCTGGACTTCAAAGAGGGCAAGGTCGAGATCGGCTCCTGGGAGCCGGCCGTCGAGGAGGTCCTGGCCCGCCAGATGCCGCCCACCCTGCTGTTCATCCAGGTGCCCGAGGGTAAGACCGTGAAGAACCGGCTTCACCTCGACGTCAGCCCGATCGACGGCAGCACCGACGACGAGGTGACCAGACTGCTCGGCCTCGGCGCCACCAAGAAGGATGTGGGCCAAGGCCCAGACCGAAGCTGGGTGGTCATGGCCGATCCCGAGGGCAACGAGTTCTGCGTCCTGCGCACCTTGGCCGGCATCGGCGTCATACCAACAAGCTAGCCGTCGATCATCTACGCGCAGACTATATGTCGAGCACCAGGGTGATCGGGCCGTCGTTGACCAGGGACACCTTCATGTCCGCGCCGAACCGGCCCGTCTCCACGTGGGCTCCCAGTGCCCGGAGTTCGTCCACCACGGCGTCCACCAGCGGCTCGGCGACCGGACCTGGGGCGGCGGCCTGCCAGGTGGGCCGCCGGCCCTTGCGGGCGTCGCCGTACAGGGTGAACTGGCTGATCACCAGGAGCGGCGCCGACACGTCGGAGCAGGACTTCTCGCCATGCAGGATGCGTAGCCCCCAGAGCTTGGTGGCGAGCTTGCGCGCTTCGGCGCGGGTGTCTGTGTGCGTGACGCCGACCAGAACGAGCAGGCCGGGCTCGTCGATCGCGCCGACCGTCTCCCCGTCGACCACCACGGACGCGGTGCTGACTCGCTGCACTACTGCTCGCATGAGACCTCATTCTGGCGCAGGTCAAAAGCTTCGTAGACTCATGCCGAAAGGGGAGGCGAATGTCGCTGGTCGTCGAGGTTGTCCGGTCCGGGTTCGTGGAGTCGACCCATCACGTGCGCATGCTCACCGTGGACGCCGCGGGCGATCCGGTCGCGGCCCACGGGGCGGTGCACGTGCCGGCCTCGCCGCGCTCGGCCATGAAGCCGCTCCAGGCGCTCGGCATGCTCCGCGCCGGGCTCGTGCTCGACGGCGAACTCCTCGCGCTGGCCTGCGCCTCCCACTCCGGTGAGCCGTACCACGTGGACGGCGTGCGGAAGATCCTGGCGGAGGCCGGGCTGACGGAGTCGGCGCTGCTCTGCCCCGAGGACTACCCCTTCGAGCGGGCGGCGACCGACCTGGGCCGCGTCTACATGAACTGCTCGGGCAAGCACGCCGCCATGCTCGCCACCTGTGTGCTGAACGACTGGCCGACGGCCACCTACCTGGAGCCGGCGCACCCGCTGCAGCGGACGATCCGCCGCACGGTGGAGGAGCTGACGGGCGAGCGGGTCGCGGCCTCGGGCGTGGACGGGTGCGGCGCGCCGCTGTTCTTCGTCTCGATGGTGGGGGTGACACGGGCCTTCCGCGCGCTGGCTTTGGGGGAGGCGGGCTCGTACGAGCGGCGGATCTTCGACGCCATGCGCGCGCATCCGGAGTGGACCTCCGGCACGATCAGGCCGGAGGCCGAGCTGATGCGGGCCCTGCCGGGGCTGATGGTCAAGGTGGGCGCGGAGGGGTTCGACGCGTTCGTGTTCGAGGACGGGCGGGCGGGCGCCGTCAAGGTCGAGGACGGCGCGCAGCGGGCCCGCACGCCCGTCACGGTGGCGGCGCTGCGCTCGCTCGGCCTGGACGCCCCGGAGCTGGACACGATGGCCCACCCGCCGCTGATGGGCGGCGGGCGCGCCGTGGGCGAACTGCGCCTGCGCTGAGCGCTGGGCTCCTACAGCGTGCGGAACTGGCGGCTGGCCGAGATGGCGCCTGAGGTCGTCGTGGTGAACGTCCGCATCGACCCGGCGAACTTGGACAGATCCCACTCGGCCGGGCCGTGATACCAGTACAGGTTGTCGGATTCGTTCCCGTTGCCGGTGACGGAGGCGACGACCCGCGACCAGTGCTCCACACCATCGAAGATCACCGCGTACGGGAGATAGCGGGAGAACAGCTCCACCCGGTGCTGTTCGGGCACCTCGCCGAGGTCACCGGAGAACAGGTACTCGCGGAAACCCATCGTGTGCGCCAGCGCGGCCGAGCCCTTGGCGGTCTTGGCGGGCATGTACTGACCGCCGACCGCCAGCGCGCCACCGGCGATGATCAGTGCCAGACCGAGCAGGCCGTACGTGGTGAACCAGGCGAGGGCCACGGTGGCCAGCAGGCCCACGCCGATGAGCAGCACGCCGATGACCGTCCAGCGGGTCCGCTCGGTGTCGGGGCGGCGGGCGAACCAGCCCTGCGTCACCACGTCGGTGTAGAGGGCGTCGCGGACCTTGCCCAGGTGGCTGGCGAACGAACCGGACAGCTGGGACAGCAGCACCATGTCACGCCCGTCGAAGATGGCGTCATAGAGCGCCCGCTCGTACGGCAGCAGCGTGTTGACCGGCGCGTTCGGCAGCCTGACCAGCGTCCAGTCGGGCGCGTCGTAGGTCTGGCGCGGCTGCTCGTCGATCCGCAGGTAGCCGCGGACCGCGAGGTCCACGATCGTCGCGGTGACGTCGACCACGTCGGCCTGCTCGTCCACGAGGGTGCCGATCTGGCCGGGCCGGACGCCGTCGGGCGGGGAGAAGTGCCCGTTCTGCACGGGGGCGACCGAGTTGCGCTCGTGGCCGGCGGCCCTGGAGTCGCGTCCGCGCGTCCAGTAGAGCAGGCCGACGCCGCCGAGCAGGAGGACCAGCAGGGCGGCGAGCGCGCCGCCGGTGACACCGTTCAGCGTGAACGCGCCGGCCAGCGAGAAGCGCCGCTCCAGGATCGGCGCGCCGCTGGTGGAGCCCTTGGCGTAGCCGACGACCACGGTCAGTGCCTGGCCGGGGCCCACGTTCTGCTGCTCGAAGGCGGCCTCGGTGGCGCCGTGGTCCATGGAGGCGGACGTACAGCCGATGGCCGAGGTCAGCTCACCGGCGAAGCACGACAGGTTCTGCACCTGGCCGGGACCGCTCACCTTGACCGTGGCCTTGGTGACCGGCGTGCTCCAGCCGTTCACCGCGAACCAGCGCAGCTCCTCGATGGCGCCCGCGGGAGTCACGGCACCCTTGACGTCGTACTGGACCGTGCCCGGCCCCTTCATGGTCAGCACGTCGCCGGTGAGCGTGCCGCCCTTGACGTTCGAGATCTGGTAGAGCCGGTCGTTGTCGTCGTCGAAGCGGGTCCGGGTGAGGAATGTCCGCTTCAGCTCCCCCGAGCCGCCGCTGATCTTCTCCACCACGTGTAGCGTGCCGTCCTTGGCAAGGCTCATGGTCACCTCGTCGGTGATCCCGGCCGCCGCCGTGGCGGGGACGGCGGTCAGCGACAGAGCGACGGCCCCCAGTATGGCCAGCGTGCGCCTGATACCCGTCATGGCGGCACATCGTAGCGGTTCGTCCCCCTTGGAGGGGTACCAGGCTGGATCAGTCGAGCGCGATGCCGTTGGCGGCCCGCTGGACGCTCTCCGGAGCCGCGGCCTGGCCGGGGTTCTCCAGGGCGAGGGCCTGGTTGAGCTCGGCGAAGGGCCGTATCCGCGCCTCGTAGCGGTCGAACGCGCCGTGCGGGTCCCTGGACAGCTCCTGAGCCAGGACGTACGCGCCGACCATCGCCAGGCTGGTGCCCTGGCCCGACAGCGGCGAGGCGCAGTAGCCGGCGTCGCCGACCAGCGTCACCCGGCCCTCGGTCCAGCGCTCCATCCGGATCTGCGCCATCGCGTCGAAGTAGAAGTCGTCGGCCGCCCACATCGCCTTCAGCAGCCGGGGCGTCTCCCAGCCCAGCCCGGAGCAGTGCTCCTGGATGAGCCGCTTCTGCTGCGCGACGTCGCGGTAGTCGTAGGCGACGTCCGCGCCGCCGAAGCCGATGTTGACCCGGATCGAGGCGTTGCCGGGCGCGGTGTAGAGGCCGAACCCCGCGTCGCCCTCGCGGTGCCACACCTGCCAGCGGTCCAGGCCGAGGAAGTTGTCGGCGCTGTAGATCGCCACGTACATGCCCAAGTGGTGGATGAACCGCGACTCCTCGCCGAACACCAGCCCGCGCACGTTCGAGTGCAGGCCGTCGGCGCCGACCACGTAGTCGAAGCGCCGCCGCCCGCCGTTCTCGAACGTCACCTGGACACCCTGGCCGTCGTCGTGGAGCGCCGCGATCGAGTCGCCATAGAGGTATTCGACGCCGCTGCCCGAGGCGGCGATGACGAGTGCGGTCAGGTCGTCGCGCATGATCTCGATGTCGGGGCTGTCCAGCCGGCCACCGCTGATCGTCTCCTCGGTGGTGCGCATCAGCTCGTTGCCGTCGCCGTCGACCATCGACATGCCGCGCATGTCGGTCTTCATGGCTCGGGCCTGCTCCAGGATGCCCATGCGCGCGGCCACCTCCAGCGCGGCTCCCCGGATGTCGATCGCCTGGCCGCCTCGGCGGGGGGCGGGGGCGCGTTCGACGACGGTCACCTCGAAGCCGTGCTCGCGCAGCCAGTAAGCCAGGACGGGCCCGCCGATGCTGGCGCCGGAGATGAGGACGTTCATGGGGGCTCTCCCTTGTCTGTTGTTGACGCTGTACGAGGTGAATGTACGACGTACAGACAGGCTTGACAACTGGGGTTCTGCTAATCTCTGTACTAGTACAGGGGTGGAGGAGGCCAGGTGGCTGTGGAAGCCGTGCCGCCGTACGTGCGGATCGTCGACGACATCAAGCGCCGCATAGCGGACGGTGAGTTGCGGGTCGGGGAGCGGGTGCCCTCCACCAGGCAGCTGGCCAGGGACTGGGACGTGGCCCTGGCCACGGCCGCCAAGGCGCTGGCCCGGCTCGGGCAGGAAGGCGTGGTCGTGGCCGAGTCGCGCGTCGGCACGGTCGTCGCCGGGCCGTCGTCCCGGTCACCACGTCGCCCGCACGGCGACCCGGACGACCCCGGCCGGGAGCCGACGCGAGATCCGGCGGGCGATCCGGCCTTCCGCGATCCGGTCCGGGACCCAGTCCGTGATCCGGTCCGCGACTCCGCGCGTGATCTGACGCGGGATCGTGTCGTGCGGACCGCCGTCGAGATCGCCGACGCCGAAGGGCTGCCCGCGCTGTCCATGCGCGGCGTCGCGGGTCGGCTCGGCGTGGCCACGATGTCGCTCTACCGTCACGTGGGCAGCAAGGACGACCTGGTCGAGCTGATGATCGACCAGGTGTTCGGCGAATTCCCGCTCCCCGCCGAGCCGCCACCCGGCTGGCGGGCCCGGCTGGAGGTGGCGGCCCGCGTGCAGTGGGCGGCCTACCGGCGGCACCCGTGGCTCACCCGGATCACCTCGCTGACCCGGCCGCTGCCCTCACCTAGCCTGCTCAAGCACGCCGAATGGGCGCTGGCGGCGGTCGACGGCCACGGCCTCGACCCGGAGAGCATGATGCACGTGCACATCCTGCTGTACAGCTACGTCCAGGGGATCGCCGCCAACTTCGAACTGGAGGCCCAAGCGCAGGCCGCGACCGGCCTCACCGACGACGAATGGATGCGGACCCAGGACGCGCGGCTGACGGCCGTCGCCACCTCGGGCGCCTACCCCACATTCGCCGACGTCATCCGGCGGATGGACGGCGACTTCGACTTCAACCTCGACCGCCTCTTCGAGTTCGGTCTGCGACCGCTGCTCGACGGGCTGGCCGGGATCATCGAGGCCGCGGGCCAGGCCAGGTCATGACCAGCCCGGGAGCTCGACTCGGAGGCGCCGATCCGGGACCGCTACGCGGAGGCGTCAGTCTGAGATCGCGATGCGGAGGCGCCGGAAGCCGCGGCCCTTGCTCTCGATCTTGGCCACCTTGATGCGGCCGATCTGCTTCGTCGAGGCGACATGCGTGCCCCCGTCGGCCTGGGTGTCCAGCCCGACGATGTCGACGATCCTGACGTCCGCCACGTGCGCCGGCACCAGGTTCGTCGCCGTCCGGATGATGTCCGGGATGTCGAACGCCTCCTTGCGCGGCAGCACCCGTACGTCGATGCGCCGGTCCGCGACGATCTCGGCGTTGCACGCGTCCTCGACCGCCTCCTTGAAGCCCGGCGGCAGCTCCGGCAGGTTGAAGTCCATCCGCGCGCTGAGCTCGTCCATGTTGCCGCCCGTCACCAGCGAGCCGTAGTCGCGGAAGACGACGCCGCACAGGACGTGCAGCCCCGAGTGGGTACGCATCAACGCGGAACGGCGTGCGTCGGCCACCGCCCCCTGAACGACCGTGCCGACCGGCGGGACCGGGTCGTCCTCTGCCGGAATCAGGTGCAGATCATCGCCTTTGCGTACTCCGACGATCCGAGTTTCCACCCCCTGCCAGAGCAGAACTCCGTGATCCGCCGGCTGGCCGCCTCCGCCTGGATAGAATGCCGACTTGCTCAGCACGATTCCGTCGGGTGTGGAGTCAAGGACGACGGCCTCGAAGTCGCGCAGATCCTGATCCGACAATTCGAGCCGTTCTGTCCGCCCGTGGAGGTCATGAGTCATGTCGGCAGCTTAAGCCCCGAGGTGGTTATGCGCGGCCTGCTGGATCGAGCCCTGATCGCACCGGCTGTCGCGATATTGGGGATTTGTTGTGCAATAACGGGATGTAGTGGTGGGGCTGGTGAATCCTGGCCGAGCCCGGCGCAGCTTCATTCCGAGTCGCCCGTGCCACAGAGCGCGCCCGTCGTGATGTTCGTCGGTGACAGCTTCACGGTCGGCTCCGGCCCGGTGCCGCTCTGGCGGACCTACGCCACCGAGTCGGCTCGCCTGCTCGGCTGGCAACCGGTCATCGCGGGCGCGGGCGGCACCGGCTATCTCAACCAGGGCCGCGTCGGGCGTACGTTCCAGGAGTCGTTCGAGGCCGAGCTGGCCTGGCGCCCCGCGCCCGACCTGCTGATCATCTCCGGCGGCCACAATGACTGTCCCTGGTCGCCGGAGAGCGTACGGCGAGCGGCGGCGAGCCTCATCTCCGAGGCGCGGACCCACTGGCCGAGAACCCGGATCCTCATGATCGGCCCCATCTGGCTGCACGACACCCCGCGCAAGGCCTATCGGCTGCGTGACGCCCTGGCGAGCCTGGCCCAGCAGGAAACCGTCCCCTTCCTGGACCCGCTCGCCGAGCAGCGGATCACCGGCACCCCGTCCGGCCAGCTGCTCCCCGACGGTATCCATCCGACCGCCGAGGGCCATCTCCACCTGGCCCAATGGCTGGCGGACGCCATCGGCCGCCTACCCGGGAAGGATCACCAAGGTCCGTAGGGGCCGTTGTTGCCACCGCGCCCGCCCATGCCCTTGACGGCGGGCTTGACGTCGACGACGTAGACCGTCGCCGCGATGACGGCGATGATCGAGAAGAACCCCAGCCCGATCCCGAGGAACTCGCGGCCCCCAAGGAACATGAAGGCTTGGAAGTAGGACCACGCGCCCGCGGCGGAGAACAGCGTGGCCAGGATCAGGATGATCAGCCAGAGGTTTTTCTGTAGTTTTCCGGCCGACACGAACGCGTTGGCCGGCACCCGCGCCGCGTGCACCAGCGCGTAGACCGACATGCCGAAGATGCCGGCCGCGAGCAGCAGGAAGAGAAGATTCAAGCCGCCGTTGACAATTTCCATGTGAGTCCCGCCCAACGCTCGCGATGAAACGGCCCCAGCCTAGTAGGCGCTCCCGACAAACGGGCACCCCCGAAGCGGAAAGCCCGCCTCCGTGCGGAGGCGGGCTTTCGGCGTGGTGTCAGGCCTTGGGCGTGGTGGTCTTGGTGGTGCGGGGCTTCTTGACGGGGGTGGCGACGGCCGGCTCGGCGGCCTCCGACACCTCCTCCAGCTCCAGCGCGGCCTCGCCGGTCGTCTTGCTGACGACCTTGCGCCCACGGGTGGCGAAGTCCTCGTAGACCTCGGTGGCCAGCACGGTCAGCTGGTCGGCGTAGGTGCGCGCCTTCTCGGGGAACTCCCTGGCGAAGCCCTCGGCCTTGTCGGCGTAGGTGCGGGCCTTCTCCGGCAGGTCCTTGGCGATCTCGGCGCGCCGGGACTGCAGCTTCAGCAGCTGGTCGGGCAGCTCCCGCAGCTTCTCCACGGCATAGTCGCCCGCCCCCGCCACGGCGTAGAAAGGCTTGGAGTCGGTGAGCTTCTTGACCTCAGTGGCCAGCGTCATGGGTTAACCTTCCTTGGTTTCCTGGTTGGCGGTGCCATTGCCGGTGGACGCCGCAAAAGGCTCAAGCGCGGCGAGATATTCCTCAGGCAGCGGCTCGTCGTCCGATTCGGAGTCGTGCCGGAGATGAGCGTTCTGGGAGGTCTGCTCGTCTTCGGCGCGCTTCTCCTTGCGAAACGACTCGTAGATATCGATGAGCACCTGGCGTTGCCGCCCGCTCAGGGTCGCGTCGGCGCGAATCGCGGTGATGACATCACTCGGCGGCTCGCGGTCCTCGATCAGGCCCGCCTGCACGTAAAGCGCTTGCGATGAGATGTGCAGACCCTTGGCGATCTGGTTGAGGATCTCCGCGCTCGGCTTACGCAGACCGCGCTCGATCTGGCTGAGATAAGGGTTGGACACCCCTGCGGCCGCCGCGAGCTGGCGCAGCGAGATCTTCGCCTGCTGCCGCTGCTCGCGGATGTATTCGCCGATCGAGCCGACCTTCGGTAGTGCCATGCCTCTAGTGTGCCCCAGAGTGCTTGCAATTGCAAACGCAAAGCTAACACCAGCAAGCGCTAAAACTGGATGGTCCAAAGGAAGGGCGTGGCGGTGACCAGCGTCACGGACAGGGCGAGGATGCTGAAGCGCATCGCGCTGGGCAGCGCGGGGCCCGGCTTGATCAGGCGATCCACCCGGGCCATGACGTTCTGGGCGCGTACGCCGAGCATGCCCTGCGGGGTCGGCATGGCGCCGGCCGTACCGAACCTGAGCAGGGCGGTGGCCAGCCTGCGCGGCGAGCAGTAGCGCCGCGCGCGGTCGTCGGCGGCCATCTCGATGAGCAGCTCGACCTGCGCCTGCGCCTCGCAGACCACCTTGGACCAGGGCAGGGCCCGGCGCAGGGCGGCGAACGGCAGCAGCACCAGGTCGTGCCGCTCCCGTACGTGCGCGGCCTCGTGCGCGAGCACGGCCGTGAGCTCGTCGTGCGACAGCAGCTTGAGCGCGCCCTCGCTGACCACCACCTGCGAGCGCAGACCCGGCACGCAGTAGGCCGCCGCGCTCGGATGGTCGAGCACCCGCACGCCGGGCACGCCCGGGTCGTCGCGGGCGATCAGCGCGAGCAGCACGCGGTGCCGCCTGCGCGCCTGCAGCGCCTGCACGCCGGCGGTGATCAGCACCACGATGAGAACGGTCAGTGAGGCCAGCCCGGCGATCATCGCCGTCATGTGCAGCGGATCCCAGGTCCCGCGCGGGCGCTCGCCGCTCAGGAAGGCCGCCATGCCCGGCAGGATGCCCAGCCCCGAGGGCTGCACGGCGTACGCCAGCATGGCGCCGGTCGTGGCCAGGCCCCAGGCCACGCCCAGGGACTGCCACAGGATGATGGCGATCCGAGGGGCGCGAGACGTCCAGCGGGCAGTCGTGAGACGCCAGGAGCCGAGCCCGCACGCCAGGGCGAGCGCTGCCAGCGTCGCTGCCGTGGTCACTCTTCCTCCAGCTCCAGCTCCGTGAGAGCCCTGCGCAGGATCTCCGCCTCCGAGCCGGACACGGCCTGGGCGAAGCGGGTGAGGGCGGCCGAGCGGTCGCCCGTCAGGTCCAGAGCTTCCAGCATAAGCTCAGCGATGTACGCGTCGCGGCTCGCCGCCTGTTCGTAGCGCCAGGCGCGGCCGTCGCGGGTCCGCTGGAGGAACCCCTTGCGGGTCAGACGGTCGAGGACGGTCATGACGGTGGTGGGGGCCAGATCGCGGTCGGCTATGAGCCTGCCGACCTCACGGGCCGTCAGAGGGTTGCTCCCCGCCCAGATGATGTCCATGATGCTGCGTTCGAGCTCGCCAAGACCCTTCACACGCTTCAGCGTAGTACTACAAAGCGTCGAGCAGATATCCGGGATGCTGGTGAGATGGACGTCACGCTCGTACAGGGGGACATCACCGCGCAGACGGTTGACGCGATCGTCAACGCCGCCAACTCGTCGCTGATGGGCGGGGGCGGGGTGGACGGCGCGATCCACCGGCGCGGCGGGCCGGAGATTCTCGCCGCCTGCCGGGAGTTGCGGGCTGCCCACTACGGCAAGGGACTGCCGGTCGGGCAGGCCGTGGCCACGACCGCCGGACGGCTCGACGCCCGCTGGGTGATCCACACCGTCGGGCCGGTCTATTCGCGGACCGATGACCGCTCCAAAGTCCTGGCCTCGTGTTATCGCGAGTCGCTCCGGGTGGCCGACTCGCTGGGGGCACGGTCGGTGGCCTTTCCCGCGATCTCGACCGGTATCTACGGGTGGCCGCTGGACGACGGCGCCCGCATCGCGCTGCGTACTGTGCGAGAGGTTTCCACAGCTGTGGACGACGTGCGGTTCGTCTTGTTCGACGCGGTCGCTTACGCGGCCTTCTCCGCCGCTCTTTAGTCACAGCCGCTCTTTAGTCACAGGGGCGCCACGGAGTCCCAGGGGAGGGTCAGCTCGCCGAGGCGCCATCGGGCCGTGCCGCCGAGCGGTGGATGCCGGTGGACGGGCCAGGAGTTGGCCAGCAGGTCCACGGCGGCCAGCCAGCGTTGCCGACGGCCGTGGTCGCCGTAAGGGGCGGTTCTCGCCCAGGCGCGGTCGAAGTCGCTCAGGAACGCATGGATGCGCTCACCAGGGACGTTGCGGTGGATGAGGGTCTTCGGCAGGCGGTCGGCCAGGTCCGAAGGGCGGTCGAAGGCGTCGAACCTGGCCGAGAGGGTGAGCGTGCGCGGGCCGTCCCGATCCAGACCGGCCCAGATAGCCCGGTGGCCGCTCTCCGAGCAGGTGCCCTCCACCAGGACGCCGCCGGGGGCCAGCCGGCCGCGCAGCGCCTCCCAGTAGCGCCAGGCGTCCGCCTCGCCGTACTGCCTGAGGACGTTGAAGGCCCGGATCAGCAGCGGGGGACGTGAGACCGGCAGTTCGAAGCCGCCCAGGGCGAAGCTCAGGCCGGCGCGCTCGTACGGCTTGGCCAGGGCGACCCGCGCGGGGTCGATCTCGATGCCCACCACCTCGATGTCCGGGCTGATCCGCCGCAGGCGGGTGAACAGCTCCAGCGTGGTGGTGTGGGAGGCGCCGTAGCCGAGGTCCACGGCCAGCGGCCGGGCGGCGCCGCGCAACACGCGGCCGTGCGCGGCGGCGATCCACCGGTCGGCGCGCCGCAGCCGGTTGTGCCCGGTCGTGCCCCTGGTGATCGACCCGACCGGCCTAGCCACCGACGCGGTGCACCCGGTGCTGGGCGGCCTGGGCGCGCGGGCGCATGACCAGGCGGTCGATGTTGACGTGCGCGGGCCTGGTGACACACCACACGATCGCGTCGGCCACGTCGTCGGAGCTCAGCGGATCAGGCACGCCCTGGTAGACGCGGGCGGCCGCCGCCTCGTCGCCGCGGAAGCGGTTCACCGCGAAGCCCTCGCTCTGGACCATGCCCGGCGCGATCTCCACGACGCGTACGGGCTGCCCGACCAGCTCCAGCCTGAGCGTCTCGGCCATCGACCGCTGCGCCTGCTTGGCGGCCACGTAGCCGCCCCCGCCCTCGTACGCCACCAGCCCCGCGGTCGAGGTGAGCATCACCAGCACCCCGTCGCCCGACTCGACGAGCATGGGCACCAGGGCCTGCGTCATCCGCAGCGATCCGAGGACGTTGGTGTCGTACATCCGCTGCCAGTCGTCGAGCCGCCCCTCGGCCACCGGCTCCATGCCGAGCGCGCCACCGGCGTTGTTGACCAGCACGTCGCACCGGTCGAGCGAGGCCGCCAGCGCGTCCACCGACTCCTGAGAGGTCACGTCCAGGGACACGGGACGGATCCCGGGCACCTCGGCGGCCAGCTTGTCCAGCCGGTCCTGACGCCGCGCGCCCGCCACCACGTCGTAGCCCTCGGCGGCCAGGCGCCGCGCCGTCGCCTCACCGATCCCGCTGCTCGCGCCCGTCACCACAGCCGTCTTCTTCATGGCACACATCTTGCCAGCCCTGCCCATGACACCCGCTTGTCGGGAATGTCGGGATGCTCGGCATAGTTGTACTGCGTTTGGAGGTGGTGTCGGGTGAGGCGACGACGGGTCAACCGGGTCGCGACCATCAGCATGCACACGTCCCCCCTGGAACAGCCCGGCACGGGCGACGCCGGCGGGATGAACGTGTACATCGTCGAATCGGCCAAGCGACTGGCCGAGTCCGGCGTCGAGGTGGAGATCTTCACCCGGGCCACCGGACGTGACCTGCCACCGGTGGCCGAACTCGCCCCCGGCGTCATGGTCCGCCACCTGACCGCCGGACCGTACGAGGAGCTGACCAGGGCCGACCTGCCCGGCCAGCTCTGCGCGTTCCTGTCCGGCGTGCTGCGGACCGAGGCGATGTACGACCCCGGCCGCTATGACGTCATCCACTCGCACTACTGGCTGTCCGGCCAGGTCGGCTGGCTGGCCAAGGAGCGCTGGGGCGTGCCCCTGGTGCACACCATGCACACCATGGCCAAGGTGAAGAACCTGCTGCTGGCCCAGAACGACCAGCCCGAACCGCAGGCCCGCGTGGTGGGCGAGCAACAGGTCGTGGAGATCGCCGACCGGCTCGTGGCCAACACCGCCGACGAGGCGAACGAGCTCATGGAGCTGTACGGGGCGCAGGAGGAACGCGTCGCGGTCGTGAACCCGGGTGTCAACCTCACGGTCTTCCAGCCCGCTTCACAAGGGGCCGCCCGGCGCCGCCTCGGACTGCCGCAGAACGCGCACGTCCTGCTGTTCGTGGGCCGGATCCAGCCGCTGAAGGCGCCCGACGTGCTGCTGCGCGCCGCCTCGCGGATGCTCATCGACGACCCCTCGCTGCGCGAGCGGCTGGTCGTCGCGTGCGTGGGCGGCCCGTCGGGCAACGGCCTGGCCAGGCCGTCCCTGCTCGCCGACCTCGCCGCCGAGCTGGGCATCTCCGACGTCGTCCGGCTCGTGCCGCCCGCGCCGCAGCACGAGCTGGCCGACTGGTACCGCGCGGCCGACGTGACCGTCGTGCCGTCCTACAGCGAGTCGTTCGGCCTGGTCGCCCTGGAGTCACAGGCGTGCGGCACCCCCGTCGCCGCGGCCGCCGTGGGCGGGCTGCGTACGGCCGTACAGGATGGCGTGTCGGGTGTGCTCGTGGACGGCCACGACTCGCACGAGTGGGCACGCGCGCTGCGCCGCTTCGTCACCGCGCCGGCCTGGCGCGACGGCCTGTCGGCCGGCGCCCGGGAGCACGCGGCGGCGTTCGGCTGGCAGGCCACGTCGTCCCGGCTGATGCAGGTCTACGCGGACGCCGTCGCCGACCTGCACCGGCTGCCGGTCGCCGTCATCTCATAGGGCGCTCGTTCCGTAGGCTGTACGACATGCGCGAAGTCGTAGAAACCGCGCTCAAGGCCGCGGACGTCTCCTTTGACGAGCCGCGGCCGGGGGCGTTCCTGGTGAAGCTGCCCGGGCAGCACAAACTCGCCACGATGACGTGGTTGATCATCGGCGATCAGGCGCTGCACGTCGAGGCGTTCTTCTGCCGCCAGCCCGACGAGAACCACACCGAGTTCTACAAGTGGCTGCTCGCCAAGAACGGCGGCATGTACGGCGTCCACTTCTCCGTCGACAGCGTCGGCGACGTCTACCTCGTCGGCCGGGTGCCGCTCACGGCGATCACGGAAGAGGAGATCGACCGGCTGCTCGGCTGCGTGCTGACCTATTCCGACGACTGGTTCGACCGGGCTCTGGAGCTGGGCTTCGCCTCGTCGATCAGGCGCGAGTGGGCATGGCGCGCCAAACGTGGCGAGTCGCTGGCCAACCTCCAGGCGTTCGCCCGCTTCGCGGATCCGGCGCGGACCGACAGCTGAGGCCCGCCTAGGATTGCCCGCATGGCGACTTTGGTGCTGCTACGGCACGGCGAGAGTGACTGGAACGCGAAAGGCCTGTTCACCGGTTGGGTGGACGTGAGCCTCTCGGCCAAGGGCGAGGACGAGGCCCGCCGGGGCGGCAAGCTCCTGGTGGAGGCCGGGGTCCGGCCCGATGTGGTGCACACCAGCCTGATGACCAGGGCCATCCAGACGGCCCAGCTCTCCCTCGGCGAGGCCGACCTGCTCTGGCTGCCCGTCAAGCGCTCGTGGCGGCTCAACGAGCGCCACTACGGCGCCCTCCAGGGCAAGAACAAGGCGCAGACCCGTGAGGAGTTCGGCGACGAGCAGTTCATGCTCTGGCGGCGCTCCTTCGACGTCCCGCCGCCCCCGATCGCCGACGACGACGAATACTCCCAGGCGGGCGACCCGCGCTACGCCCTGCTGCCGCCCGAGCTCATGCCGCGCACCGAGTGCCTCAAGGACGTCGTCGACCGCATGCTGCCCTACTGGTACGACGAGATCGTCCCGGATCTCGCGGCCGGGCGCACCGTGCTGGTGGCGGCGCACGGCAACTCGCTGCGGGCGCTGGTCAAGCACCTCGACGGCATCCCCGACGAGGAGATCGCCGGGCTCAACATACCCACGGGCATCCCGCTGCGCTACGAGCTGGACGATGAGTTCCGGCCGCTCCAGCGCGGCGGCGAATACCTCGACCCGGAAGCCGCGAAGGCGGCGATCGAGGCGGTCGCCAACCAGGGCCGCTGAAACACCGACGGCGGGGCGCCCGGTCACCGACCAGGGCCGCGGACGCCGACGGCGGGGCGCATCGCGCGCCCCGCCGTCATCGGCTCATCAGCTCGGGTCAGCCTCGGGTCAGGTGGGCGTCGGGCGGGAGCCCGTCACCAGGTAGACGACGTCACCGGCCACATTGACCGCGTGGTCGGCGTAACGCTCGTAGTAACGGCCGATCAGCGTGATGTCGATCGCCGGCTCCACGCCGTGGGGCCAGTCCTTGGCCAGGATGTTCCTGAACAGCCGCCGGTGCAGCTTGTCCATGGCGTCGTCGTCGGCCTCCAGCTCCAGCGCCGACTCCACGTCGTGCGAGGCGATGCAGCCGCCCGCCTTCGTGACCAGGGTCTCGGCGATCTGACCCATCTGCACGATCGTGGGCCGTACCTCCGCCGGGATGGCCGTCTCGGGGTGGCGCAGTCGCGCGATCTTGGCCACGTGCACCGCCAGGTCGCCCATGCGCTCCAGGTCCGTGCCCATCCGCAGGGCCGTGATGACCATCCGCAGGTCCACGGCCACCGGCTGCTGCCTGGCCATCAGCTCGAAGATGGACGCCTCGAGCTGCTCGAACGTCGCGTTCACCTCCGCATCCCTGGAGATCACGCTCTCGGCGAGCTGGAGGTCGGAGTCGAGCAGGGCCGTGGTGGCTCTGGAGATGGCCGAGCGGACCAGCCTGGTCATCTCGACCAGCTTGTCAGTCAGGGAATCGAGTTCTTCATGGTACGCGTCGCGCATGCCGTCACCGTACGTCGCTCTTGATGAACGAACTCCTACGGTGAGATGAACTTTCCCGGAAAGGGCCGTTCATCCGCAGGTGGAAGGGCTGTCACTTGAAGAAGGCCACCTACCATCGAAAGCATGAGTGAGATGGCCATGAGCTTGACGGCCCTGGCGGGGTTCGTCGTGGGAGCGCTGGCGGTCCTGTTCTACCGCAACCAGATCGAGGCCTCGAACAGGGCCGCGACGGCCGGCGACCAGGAGACCGGCGCCCTGCCGCAGGGTGTGGCCTCGGTGCTGGCCGTGCTTCCCTCGTCCGCCGTCGTGCTCGACGCGCACGACCGGGTGCTGCGGGCCAGCTCGGCCGCCCGCGCGTTCGGGCTGGTCAAGGGCGACCGGCTGATGGCCGCCGAGCTTCTCGCCCTGGCCAGGCAGGTACGCCGGGACGGCGAGATCCGCGAGAGCGAGATCGACGTGGCCGGGCACAAGTTCGGCCAGGAGATCACGAACTTCGCGGTCCGGGTGGCCCCGCTGGGCTCGCACGGCCAGGTCCTGGTGCTCGCCGAGGACCAGACCGAGCGGCGCCGGGTCGAGGCCGTCCGACGCGACTTCGTGGCGAACGTCAGCCACGAGCTCAAGACCCCCGTCGGCGCGCTGAGCCTGCTCGCCGAGACCATCCAGGACGCCGCGGACGATCCCGAGGCCGTCACCAGGTTCGCCGGGCGCATGCAGCACGAGGCCGCCCGGCTCACCTACCTCGTGCAGGACCTGATCACGCTGAGCCGGATCCAGGGCGCCGAGCCCATCCCCACCCCCGGCCAGGTCTCGATCGACGAATCCATCCACGACGCCATCGACCACTGCAACACCAGGGCCATCGCCAAGGACATCACGCTCGTCACCGGCGGCACGGAGGGCCTGCGCATCTGGGGGGACGACGAACTGCTCGTCACCGCCCTGCGCAACCTCATCGACAACGCCGTCGCCTACAGCCCCGAACACACCCGGGTCGTCGTCAGCGTCAGACCGGCCGGCGACTCCGTCGAGATCAGCGTCAGCGACCAGGGCATCGGCATTCCGGAAGAGTCGCTCGAACGCATCTTCGAACGCTTCTTCCGCGTCGACGCGGCCAGGTCCCGGGCGACCGGCGGCACCGGCCTCGGCCTCGCGATCGTCAAGCACGTCGCCGCGGCGCACGCCGGCGAGGTCTCCGTCTGGAGCAAGGAAGGCTCCGGCTCCACATTCACGCTGCGGCTGCCCGCATTCGGCGGCACCGCGGTGGTCGTACCACCCCCGAACACCCTGGAGGCCGCAAAATGACCCGAGTTCTCGTGGTCGAGGACGAAGAGTCGTTCTCCGACGCCTTGTCGTACATGCTCCGCAAAGAAGGCTTCGAGGTCTCCGTCGCGGCGACCGGGCCGGAGGCGCTCGACACGTTCGACCGGAGCGGCGCCGACCTGGTGCTGCTCGACCTGATGCTGCCCGGACTGCCGGGCACCGAGGTATGCCGCTCGCTGCGGCAGCGCTCCAAGGTGCCGGTCATCATGCTGACCGCCAAGGACAGCGAGATCGACAAGGTCGTGGGCCTGGAGCTGGGCGCCGACGACTACGTCACCAAGCCGTTCTCCTCGCGCGAGCTCGTGGCCCGCATCCGCGCCGTGCTGCGCCGCCAGGGCGACGCGGTGGAGGAGCTGGAGTCCGCGGTGCTGGCCGTGGGTCCCGTGCGCATGGACGTCGACCGGCATGTGGTGGCCGTACGCGGTGACCAGGTGCAGCTGCCGCTGAAGGAGTTCGAGCTCCTGGAGGTGCTGCTGCGCAACGCCGGGCGGGTGCTCACCCGGGGGCAGCTCATCGACCGGGTGTGGGGCGCCGACTACGTGGGAGACACCAAGACGCTCGACGTGCACGTCAAGCGGCTGCGCGCCAAGATCGAATCGGACCCGTCGAATCCGCGCTGCATCCTGACCGTGCGCGGGCTGGGCTACAAGTTCGACGCGCTGGAGAGCTGACACTCGCAGGTTGAGCCCCGGTTCCGGCACGTACGAGTTGTGCCGGACCGGGGCTTTCTCCTGGGGTCAGTGCTCGCCTTCGGCCGCGGCGGTGGCCGAGGGCGTAGGCGTCGGCGCGGCGGTCGCGTTGGGCGCCGGCGGGTAGTCCTTGAACTCGCGGCTGCGCGTGACCACAGGGACGTTCATGGACACGACCCCGGCGTTGGCGAACTGGAGGTCCAGGCGGATGCTCTCGCCGCCCCTGAGGCCCTTGGAGATGCCTTCCAGCATGATCTGCGGGCTCGGCTTGCCGGTGTTGACGAGCTGGTTGCTCGGCAGCTGGATCGGCGTGGTCACCTTCGCGGTGGCCATGGTGCCGGCGTTGACCGCCGTGAGCGTGTCGGGGGCGCCGTTGGTGTTGAGGATGTTCAGATATACCGGCGCGGAACCGCCGTAGACGAGCTGTGCGCCCGAGTCGGGGCCGAGGATGAACGCCTGAGGGATCTGGATGCCATGCGTGCCGTAGTTCTTGGCCTGATCGAAGAGGACTCCGGCCTCATTGGGGGCGTACGGCTTGTTGGTGTCTGCGTCGAATCCAGCTGAACAGCCGGCGAGCACGGGGGCGGCCAGGAACGCGGCAGCGGCGACAATCCAGCGACGGCGGGTCACGAGCGGGTTCTCCTAGGGTCTTGCACATGCATGTTGGGCAGCGCCCACCATATCCACCCGAATCCATGGTCATATCCGCACCCCTGCAGGTCATTAGCTATGCGCGCATATGCGATTCATAGAGTTGACGCCTTGTCAACCCCCAATATGCCGCTTTGACCTGCAGTTATGATGATTTCACTGTTCCGGGAGCCTGTGGATGCGTGGTACTCTGGAGTACAGCGGAAGGGGTACTTGTCACATGACTTTCCAGGTCGGCGACACTGTCGTCTACCCCCACCATGGGGCTGCTCGGATCGAAGCAATCACGAAGCGATCCATCAAGGGTGAGGAAAAGACCTACCTGGTGCTCAAGGTCGACAAGGGCGACCTTACCGTCCAGGTGCCAGCAGAAAACGCAGAACTCGTCGGCGTGCGCGATGTTGTCGGCCAGGAAGGCCTAGAGCGGGTTTTCGATGTTCTTCGGATGCCGCACACCGAGGAACCGACCAACTGGTCCCGGCGCTATAAGGCCAATCTGGAGAAGCTCGCGTCCGGCGATGTCAACAAGGTCGCCGAGGTGGTCCGGGACCTGTGGCGGAGGGACCGCGAGCGCGGCCTGTCCGCCGGTGAGAAGCGCATGCTCGCCAAGGCCCGTCAGATCTTGGTGAGTGAGCTGGCCCTCGCCGAGAAGACCAATGAGGACAAGGCGGAGGCCTTGCTCGACGAGGTTCTCAACTCCTGAACACGAAGCTTCCACGGGTGGGCGTCGGAGTCGACGTCCACCCGTTCGTTTCAGGGCGAGACCTGCATCTCGCCGGCCTGCACTGGCCGGGCGAGGTCGGTCTCGCGGGCCACTCCGACGGCGACGCCGCCGCGCACGCGGCCTGCGACGCGCTGCTGTCCGCCGCCGGGCTCGGCGATCTCGGTGGCCTGTTCGGCACCGCCGACCCGCGCTGGGCGGGCGCCTCGGGTGTCACGCTGCTGGAGGAGACCGCGCGCCAGGTACGTTCGGCGGGCTTCGAGATCGGTAACGTGGCCGTCCAGATCATCGGTAACCGGCCCAAGCTCGCGCCTCGGCGTACAGAGGCCGAGAAGGCGCTCAGCGCCGCTCTGGGGGCGCCTGTGAGCCTCAGCGCGACCACCACGGACGGCCTGGGGCTGACCGGGCGGGGCGAAGGGGTCGCGGCCATCGCGACCGCGCTCGTTGTCGCTTAGTTCTGTTCGCCTTTAAGGCGGTTCGTCAACCTTTACCGGCACTGCGGCGTCTTCTTACGGGATCCGTTGAGGGTATCCCGGCGGGCGCTGCCTCCGGCCCGCCGAGCGAACGGGGGCGGCGGTCCGTTACTGGCGCGGTACGGATCGCCGCCTTCCCGAGGGTACTTTCCCGATACGTCGGGTAAGTCCTTCTGAAGACATGTGGAACGTCTTCGGGGGGAGCAACACATGATCGGCGCGATTGTTTCCGCAGTCGTCATCGGCGCCATTGTCGGAGCACTGGCCCGGTTGATAGTGCCCGGTAAGCAGAACATGTCCATCGGCCTGACGCTGATCGTCGGCATCGTGGCGGCTCTGCTCGGCACGCTCGTCGCCCAGGCCTTCGGCTGGGCCGACACCAGAGGCATCGACTGGCTGGAGCACATCATTCAGCTCGTCCTGGCGGTCATCGGCGTCCTCATCGTCTCAAGGATGAGCACCGGGAAAACCGGCCGCACCGGAGGAACACCGATCTGACCTGGCGTTTCCCAGCACCTACGCATATTCGCGCGTTGCCGGGTACTGATCTCCCTCGAGAGTGAACGGCTCACCCTCACTGGGAGGTTTGGTCATGACAATCCAGTCCATCCTTGGCGCCATCGTGATCGGCGCCGTGATCGGCGCCCTCGGTCGTCTGCTGCTTCCCGGCAGGCAGGCCATCGGGTGGATCCTCACCATCGTCGTCGGTATCGTCGCCGCCCTGGTGGGCACGCTCATCGCGCAGGTGCTCGGCGTCGCCACCACCAATGGCATCGACTGGATCGAACTCGTCATGCAGGTCGTTCTGGCCATTGTGGGTGTCGGGCTCGTTGCCGGGCTGCGGCGGGGCAGTGGTAGGAGCGTTTAGACGATGGCTTAGGCAGTTCCGCGACTGTGCCGAACCCCCTTCGGCGCGGAACGGTACGCGAAGACCCGCCCGGTACTTACACCGGGCGGGTCTTCTGCTGCGCCGGCTCAGTCCTCGGGTGGGAGGGGGGTGCTGCGGAGTCGGCCCGAGGGGGCGTCGTCTTCTATGACCGGGTGAGGGGCGGTGTCCTCCAGGGCGCGGTCCTGCAGTGTGCGGCGTGCGGTGGCGGACTCGGCGGGGTCGGCGGCTTCCGGGCCGTGGTCGGGGTCGGGATTGCCCCTCGCTTCGACCTGTTCGGCGACCCCGGCCTTGGCTTCGGCCTGTTCGGCGGCTTCAGCGGCTCCGGCTTCAGCGGCTCCGGCTTTGGCGGGTCTGGCGCGGGGAGGTGCGGCTGGGATGTCGCTGAAGACCCGGACCGGTTGGGTGTCGGTGTCCCGGTCGGTGACGACGGGGGTGCGGGGGTGGACGAGGACGTCGGTCGGCTTGATCCGATCGCCCCACCGCACCGGACGCTTCTGCTCGTTGCTCTCCTCGGGGGCCGACTGTGGCTCTGCGCTCGGCTCAGAGGTCGGCGCGGCCTTGGGGGTCGGTACGGCCTTGGGGGCTGGCTCGGGCTCTGGGGTTGGCTCGGGTTCCGGGAGGAACGGGTCCGGTGCCGCGCCCCGGGGCTCTTCGTCGGTGGGTTCCTGAGCACGCTTGCGCAGGCCACGGCGGAGCTTCGGCGCCCGCGCGGGCGTGTCGGCGGCTTGCGGCTCGGACCGATCGCCCGGCTCGGTGCGTCCGTCCGGCTCGGTGGGTCCGTCCGGCTCGGTGGGTCCGTCCGGCTCAGTGCGTCGATCGGGCTCGCTGTGTGCCACCGGTCCTGGCAGCGTCGCCTCAGGCTCCCGCTGGTCCTCGCGGTCAGGCCGCTGGTCCTCGCGGTCAGGGGTGCGTACTCCGGGCTCCAGGTCGTGCTCTGACCGGTGGGCGTGAGGCTCGAGGCCGGGCGTCGGCTCTTGTGCTCTCTCCGGCTGGCGGGGCCACTCGGCAGTCGGTTCAGAGCTGCGTAGCGGCAGATGTCGCGGTTCGGCGTCCGGATCCTCGCCGGGGGTGGCGGGCCAATGGGTCACGCGGGCGGAGATGGGCGGGGTTTCCGGGGCGGGCGTGGGGCCGACGACCGGGGTGGTCTCCAGCACAGGGTGGTGCAGCGGCTTGGTCAGCGGCGGCGGGGTCTCGGCGGGGCGGTTCCGGTGGAAGGGCACGATGTCCTGCTCCGCCGTACCGTCGTCATCGTCGTCTGTGGACGTCCTGCGGGCCTGGACGTGCTTGATCAGCAGCAACCACAGCCAGAGGGCGATCGCCAGCATGATCCACGGCGCGATCGCCACTCCCACCGCGAGAGGCCGTACGTCGAGCTGGATCTGGAGCGCCGTCAAGGCGTTCGACGCGGCGGCGGCCACGATGAGCAGGACCAGCACGAGCGCCGCCTGGGCGCGTACCAGCAGACGGGCCGAGCGCAGCAGGAGGACGCCGATCAGCGCGACGACCAGGAGCGCGTCGAAGCCGGCCGGATAGAGGAAGGCGAGGTCGGGTCGGGATTCGCCGCGGATGGCCAGCGCCCGCAGGTCGTCGAAGGAGAGCACGCAGGCGACTGCCGTCAGGCCGGCCACCGCGAGACCGGCGAGGGCGATGCCCAGGCGTCGGAGCGTTGAAGGGGGAGTCACGTCCATGGCGGTTCGAGCCTACAGAACAATGGGGGTCAGGACCGATCAAGGGAGATACATGACCGAGCTCTCAGGGGACGTGCGCGAGCTGTTCGACGCGCCCAATTACGCGACGGTGACCAGCATCAATCCCGACGGCGGACCTCAGTCGACGGTCGTGTGGGTGCGTACGGACGGCGACGACGTCCTCTTCTCCACCGCCAAGGGGCGGCGCAAGCCGCGCAACTTCGAGCGCGACCCCCGGGCCAGCCTGCTCGTCATCGACCCGGCGAACCCCTACCGCTACGCCGAGGTCCGTGGTCGCGTGACCATGGAGGAGGACCCGGCGGGCGACCTCATCCAGGAGCTCTCGCTGAAGTACACCGGTAAGCCCTGGGAGGACAAGCCCGGAGTCGAGCGGCTAATTGTCCGCATAAGTCCAGAGAAGGTCATCATGCGTGCGTGATTAAAGGACCTGTGATGTTGGCTTAGGCGTTAGCCTTTCATTCGTGAGCCTGCACATCTACGACACCAGCGCACGCGCCATCCGCGAATTCGTTCCGGTCGAAGCCGGCCGGGCGTCGATCTACCTGTGTGGGGCGACCGTGCAGGCTCCCCCGCACGTCGGGCACATCCGCTCGGGCGTCAACTTCGACGTGCTGCGCCGCTGGCTCATGCGTTCCGGATATGACGTGACGTTCTGCCGCAACGTCACGGACATCGACGACAAGATCATCCGGGTGGCCGCCGAGGAGACCGTCCCCTGGTTCACGGTCGCCGAGCGCAACCAGCGCGCCTTCACTTGGGCGTACGACACTCTCGGCTGCCTGCCCCCGACCGTCGAGCCCCGCGCGACCGGTCACGTGCCCGAGATGATCGTCCTGATGCAGCGGCTCATCGACCGCGGCCACGCCTACGCGTCGGGCGGCGACGTCTACTTCGACGTCGTCTCCTACGAGGACCGCTACGGCAAGCTGTCCAACCAGAAGCTGGCCAACATGCGTGCGGCGGCCGACACCGACGACGAGTCCTGCAAGCGCGACCCGCGCGACTTCGCCCTCTGGAAGGGCGCCAAGCCCGGCGAGCCGACCTGGCCCACCCCCTGGGGCCCCGGCCGCCCCGGCTGGCACCTGGAGTGCTCGGCCATGGCCACCAAATACCTCGGGCCGACGTTCGACATCCACGGCGGCGGCCTCGACCTGGTCTTCCCGCACCACGAAAACGAGCTCGCCCAGTCCCAGGCGGCCGGAGACGGCTTCTCCCGCTACTGGATGCACAACGGGCTGGTCAAGATCGGCGCCGAGAAGATGAGCAAGTCGCTCGGCAACTCGCTGCTGATCCCGGAGATGGTGCAGAAAGTACGCCCGGTGGAGCTGCGCTACTACCTCGCGGCACCGCACTACCGCTCGTCGATCGACTACTCGGAGGAGGCGCTGCGGGAGGCCGCGGCCGCCTACCAGCGCATCGAGGGCTTCGTGACCCGGGCCGCCGAAGTGATCCACGACGTCGACGCCGACGCTCCACTGCCGCAGGCGTTCAGCGACGCGCTCGACGACGACCTGGGCACCCCGCAGGCGCTGGCGGTCGTGCACGAGGTGGTCCGCGAGGGCAACGTGGCGCTGGCGAGGGGCGACAAGGAAGCGGTGGCGCGCCTGCTGGCCGAGACCCAGAACATGCTCGACGTGCTGGGCCTCGACCCGCGCTCGGCCCAGTGGCGCTCGGCCAAGTCCGACCTCAAGCCGGTGGTCGACGCACTGGTGGCCGTGGCGCTGGACCAGCGCCGGGCTGCTCGGGCACGCAAGGACTATGAGGCGGCTGACGCGATCAGGGACCAGCTGACGGCGGCGGGGATCACGGTGGAGGACACGCCGCACGGGGCTCGCTGGGAGCTGTCCCACTAGGTCCGCTCCGTAGCCAACCGGCAGACGGTTGGGTTGCCAGGTCGGCCGACCGGGCGTTGAGCTTGCTGCCTGGCCGGTCGGCGTTGAGCTCGCAGATTGACCAGTCGGGCGCTCAACTCGCTGCCCGGCGACCCTGGCGTTGAACTGACACCGTCACGTTGGACCCATCGCGCGTATTCGTCTCAGAGCGCGGAGCCGTTCACTGACAGAGCGACGTCGATGTTGCCGCGTGTGGCGTTGGAGTACGGGCATACCTGGTGCGCGGTGTGCACCAGGCTGGCGGCCTGCGTCGGGTCCTCGATCGAGGGCAGCGTGACGTCCAACTCGACCCCGAGCTTGAACGTGCCGTTGGCGTTCGGGATCAGCATGACCTTGGAGTCCACCGCCGCGTCTCCAGCCTCTAATCCCTGCCGTTGCCCAAGCATCGTCAGGACAGCCGAGAAGCAGGCGGCATAGCCGACCGCGAACAGCTGCTCCGGATTTGTCCCATCGCCATCGCCACCCAGTTCTTTCGGCTGGCGCAGGTTCACATCCAGCATCCCGTCACTGGAACGCCCGCGCCCGTGTGCTCGGCCACCGGTCACCTGTGCCTGCGCGGTGTAGAGCGGTTTCGTCATGTCGGAGTCCAGTCCTTGTGGTCGTCTTCTTCTTGAAAGTGAATCTTAGACTTCAAAAACAGGAAGTCAATGCTCTAAGATCCGATCGTGATCACTTCGCTGGAGGAACTATGACGAGACCTCAGGTCGGCTATCTGCTGCCGACACGTGACTGGGTCGTTCTGGGCGATCGGGAGCCGTCCGCGCTGATCGAGCAGGCGCGACTGGCCGAGGACGTCGGCTTCGACTCCGTCTGGGCCGGCGACAGCCCGGTGACTCGTCACCGCGCGGATCCGCTGATGCTCCTGTCCGCGGTGGCCGCCGTGACGGAACGGGTGACGCTCGGCACAGCCGTGCTCCTGCCTGCCTTGCGTCATCCGATCTTGCTGGCCCACCAACTCGCCACGCTGGACCGGATCGCCGATGGGCGCCTCATAGCCGGGATGGGTGCCGGATTCCCACATCCGAACACCGAGGCACAGTTCGACGCGCTCGGCATCACGTTCAAGCGCCGGGTCAGCCGTACCGAAGAGTCGATCGACGTGATGCGGCAACTGTGGGCCGGCGGGGAGGTGTCGTACCAGGGCCCGCATTTCGACTTCCGAGACGTGGTGCTGGAACCCAAACCCGCCCAGGTCGGGGGGCCGCCGATCTGGCTGGCGGGAAGCGGCGAGTCGGCGCTGCGGCGCGTGGGACGACTCGCCGATGGATGGCTGCCGTATCCGCCGACAAGTGAGACGTACGCCCATGAATGGGGCGTGCTCCAGGAGGTGGCACGCTTGCACGACCCTGTGTCTGGTGAGGCTGCACGTCTGGGCGGTCCTGTGTCTGGTGAGGCTGCACACTTGCGCGGTCCTGCGCCTATGTCTGGCGAGGCGGTACCTCTCGGCGCTCGCGCGGCGGGGGACGCGTCGCGCCTGAGTAGTTCTGGTCGGGGTGCGGCGGACTCTCTGGTGCGGCCTGTCGCGGGTGAGGGCGCGCGCGTGATTACGCCTGCGCTGTACGCGACGGTCTGTCTGGATGATGACCCCGAGCGGGCGCGAGGACATCTGCGGACCAGTATTGAGCGCTACTACAACGCGCCGCTCGAATTCATCGAGACCATTCAGGCCACGTTCGCCGGATCCGCTGACGATGCGGTCGATTGGTTGAACGCGTACGCCTCGGTTGGGATGCGGCACGTGGTGATCCGGTTCGCCGTCGATGACCATCGTGCGGCGTTGGAGGAGTTCGCCGACCGGGTGCTGCCGCGGCTTCGCGCGGAGATCCGTCCATGACCACCTTTGTTCTGGTTTCCGGTTCTTGGCATGGTCCCTGGGCGTGGGATCGCGTCGTTCCCTTGCTCGAACGCGCGGGAGCGCGCACCGTCGTTCCTGACCTCGCGTATGGCCGTGACGTGGGTCTACACGACCATGTGGCACAGGTCGTCGCCGCAATCGACGCCGAAACCGAAACCGAAACCGAGAGGGCCGGAGCCGGGGCCGAAACCGGGGTCAGGACCGAGGCCGGGACTGAGGCTGGGAGCGGGGTCGAGGGGCGTCACGTGGTTGATGTCCGCGCCGGCGGTGGTGTTGTGCTGGTTGGGCACAGTTATGGGGGTTTGGTGGTGCGGCAGGCAGCCGACCTCCGTCCCGAACGCGTTGACCATGTGATCACGCTGGAGGGCTGGGTTGGGACGAACGGGGACAGCATGTTCAGCCTTGCTTCCGAAGGGTTCGTAAAGTTCGTTCAGGCTTCGGCTGATGGCTGGCAGGTGCCCGCTCCCGCGCCGGCGCTCTTCGGCATCACTGATCCGGTCGACGCCGCGTGGCTTCAGGAGCGGTTGCGTCCGCAGCCGCTGCGTACCTTCACCGAAGGCACTCGCCTGACCGGCGCCGTCGATCGGATCCCTGGGACAGGGGTTTACTGCCGACCGCAGACCTTTGCCTTTGACAGGTTCGCCGAGGCGGTCGGTTATCGGACCGTCGCGCTGGACGGGCCACATGATGTGCTGCTCACCGATCCAGATGCTGTAATCGCCGTACTTCTGAGAGGGCGTCAGGGTGGGCTGGTGTCGGTGATTTCTTAGTGTGATTGGCCGGATTTGTAGCGTTACCACTCGTCGGCGGTCCAGGGCCGCAGCCAGCAGATCGGCGGTACACCCGCGCGTGGGGGACGAGTACGCACCAACCCGGACCCCGGCCGCAGCAGCGTCGGCGGCAACGCCATCGACTTCACCCCCGAGACCCGGCCAAGACGTGCTTCGAGAGCTGATCAGCCGACGACCACATCCAGGAAGATCGGCTTCTTGGCGGACAGCAGCTGGGTCCCGGCCTCGTCGGTCATCTTCCAGTAGATCTTGCATCTGCCGGGGGAGTCCGATGCGCGGACGCGTACCGCGATGTCGACGGGCTCGCCCGGCTGGACCACGCGGATCTCGACCCGGTCGGGGGCGCGGCACGGGGTGTCGTTCAGCCGGGTGAGATAGCGGCCCCGCCATGGGATGGTGCCGGTGTTCCTGATCCGCCAGATCTTCGTGAACTGCGTCCCCGTCTTCACCACCGTGCCGTCCGGATGGGTGACGTCCTGCTCGAAGGCGGAATCGTCGTAGGAGGAGGCGGCCTGAGCCGGGGTGGCCGACGTGGTGGGCTTGTTCTTTCCGGAAAGTGGGGCGAGCCAGGTGAAGAGGGCGGCACCGGCGGTCGCGACCGCTGCGATCATGGCCAGCCTTCTGGCAAGGAGAGGCCGGGCTCGGCGTTCGAGGTGCTCCGCCTGCCCAGTGGAGGTCTGGTCGTGACCCGTACGGTCCTCGGTGGTCTCGCTGCGTGCGGCGCTCGCGGCCCGCTCCCAGTGGGCTCGCCACTCGCGCCTGGCCTCAGCGGCGTCCTGCTTCAGCCGGTCGACGGCGAGGACCCGGACGAACTCCCATGTCGTCTCCCAGGTCGGGAGCACCTGCCCCCGGGCGGCGGCCGCCAGCGAGGACTTCGAGGCCGCCGCGCCCATGCGGGTCGACATCTCCGCGTAGGACGGGTCCCCCGCTTCCGCCTTGAGCTCCCACAGCCGATACGCGAGGGCCGCCACCGGGCCCGCGGCCGGGTCCAGCCGGACCGGCTTTCGCCCAGGTCGCGATCCCATGCCCGTCCGCAGCGGGCCAGGCTCGTCCCCCTGCGAGCCTGATGTCCCCGGTAACTCCGGCATCTTCACCTGCCCTGTCCGGCGCCGTCATCCGGCCGTGCCGACGACTCCGGCATGGCCTGTGACACCTGAGAGCAAATGAGATTACCTGAATTGTCCGAATAAGTCCGGAATTCTGCGGTCTACTCGGGGGCGCCGTGGTCATTCACCCGCGCATGCCCGGAAGCCATACTCCGCCGCGAAGGATCGCAGCGCCTTCTCGTTCTCGTCCGGTTCCAAGGACTGTTCCACCGCCTTCTTCGCCTCGCCGTCCTTGCCCGCGCGCATCGCCGTCTCCGCGCTTCCGCTGAGTTCGCGCAGGCTCGCGGCCAGCGCCCTGGCGGGCACGAAGAACCTCTCCCGCACCCGCGGGACGTCACCACCGGGCGGCGCGATCGCTTCTATCGCGGCGATGGTGCTGGTCATCGACTCCGACGCGCGGCGCAGTTCGTCCACCTCCTCGCGCAGGTTCGCAGGTGGCTCCTCGCGGAGATCCGACTGCCGGGACGCTTCCTCACACACCGCGTCTACGGCGGCGATGTACTGCCTTTTGACGTCCTCGTACGGTTTCTCCTCCGCCACCGAGACCGTCGCCCACAGCACGAAAGCCAGGACGGCCGGCACGACCCCGCCGACGATCACGCGCCACGCCGGGACATGCCTTCTCTCACGCGATCCCATCCGCCGCTCACTCCTTCGGAAGAAGACGCCCTTGGCGCTCTCGCCAGCGCCAAGGGCCGAAGTCCGGCCGAGCTACGTCCCCGTCCCAGCCCGGGATCAACACCGGATCCGACGCTCCTGCGACCGCTTGTACAGGGTGGCCACTTCGCTACCACGCAGGAGGGAGTAGAGATGCACCTTCGTCTGGTTCCGGTAGAGCTGGCTACCGCCGGAGCACTTCCACGAAGGTGTCGTCGTCACGGTGAACGCCTCCCTTCCCTTCTTCACCTCCGAGGTGGCCTTCGTCCGCCAGAAACCGAGTCCGCGATACTGCTGGAGGCTCGTCTTGACCACGGCCCGGCGGCCCCACTCGCCCTTCTCGCAGTGGACCTGCCTGCTGGTCGTGATGTAGGCGCCGCTCCTGTACGGGGTCTTTATCCGCTGCCAGCCCTTGCAACGGTCGTGGTAGCTGATCCCCAGGTACGACTTGGCCGACCAGCCCGGCGCTGCCAGGGCGGCCGAGCTGTCCGAGGCAGCGGTGACCCCCTGCCCCGCCTGCGCCGACGCTGACGACCCCGCCATAAGCCCGGCCGTCAGCCCGACGACGAGAGCCGCTCCTGTAATCCCTTTTCGTCCGATCATCGGATCTCCTTTCAAAGAAATCCTCTGCACTTTCCGACTCGGGAGTCTCCGATCAACCGCGTACAGCGATTCAGCGGAATATCCGCACGCCCGTCAATGGCGCCGATAACGAACCCCGGAACTGGGAACGGCACCACTCTGACCGCCACTGCCCGGCTCCGGCAAGCGATCTGACATGTAAAGTCGTCCGGGCATTGTCCAGAGCTATTAGGACAATCAAATTCGCAGGTCAGAGACCTATGTCAGGGATTCAACGCACCGGTGTAATCCTTCCCGGATTTACACGATCGGTGCTCATGCCGAGCCCACTTTGAGCCTCGCAGCAATTGCGGCATTCGGCAATTCAGGGTCGACGTAGTGCTCGGGGATGAATCGGGCGGATATAGCCATGGCCAGGTGTTTCGCTAATCCGAACGGAGGCGGGTCGGCAGGGGAATCGCCGCAGAACTGCCCGTGGAACAGGCGCACCGGCTCTCGCGCTTCACCTTCAAAGCCCGCCAAGCCGAACGCTACCGGGCCGGGCGGATCCTGCTGGCCGGCGACGCGGCGCACCTGTTCCCCGCCACCGGAGTGGCACTCAACGCCGGCCTAATCGATGCGGTCAACCTGGCCTGGAAGCTGGCCGCCGACCTCCACGGCCACGCCCCGGCCGGCCTGCTGGACACCTACCACGCCGACGCCACCTCGTCGGCGCCCGTACCATGCTGGACACTTACCACGCCGAACGCCACCTCGCCGGCGCCCGTACCATGCTGCACACCCGAGCCCAGGTCGCACTACGGCGCGGACACGACGCAGGCGCCGAAGCGCTGCGAGAGGTCTTTCAGGAGTTGCTCGCCGACGAACAGCCACTGCGCCGCATGGCAGCGCTGGTCGCCGGCACCGACATCCGCTACGCGACGCCCAGCACCAGCCCCCACCCGCTGACCGGCACTTTCGCCCCCAACCTCACCCTGCACACCGACCAAGGCACCACCAGCCTCGCCAACCTCCTGCACCCCGCCCGGCCCATCCTGCTCGACCTCGCCAACCGCCCAGAACTCCGCCAAACCGCCCAAGACTGGCGGCAACGCGTCGACATCCACACCGCCAAGACCGACGATCGACCAGCCGACGCGCTGCTGATCCGCCCGGACGCCCACATCGCCTGGGCCGCCGACCTCGACGAACCCGACAGCACCACGCCCCCGCTGCGTGAGGCACTTTCTGTATGGTTCGGAACGCCGTGAAACACCTGGGAGAAACATGACAAGTAGATTCACCGAGTTGGCCGTGGACTGCCACGATCCGGAAAGACTCGCGGCCTTCTGGTGCGAGGTCCTGGACTTCAAAGTGATCGACCGGAACGAGGGCAAGGTCGAGATCGGCTCCTGGGAGCCGACCGTCGAGGAGGTTCGGGCCCGCCAGATGTCGCCCACCCTGGTGTTCATCCAGGTGCCCGAGGGCAAGACCGTGAAGAACCGGCTTCACCTCGACGTCAGCCCGATCGACGGCAGCACCGACGACGAGGTGACCAGGCTGCTGGGCCTCGGCGCCATCAAGAGGGATGTGGGCCAAGGCCCAGACCGAAGCTGGGTGGTCATGGCCGACCCCGAGGGCAACGAGTTCTGCGTCCTACGCACCCTGGCACCGCCCAACTAGATGACCGATCCCAAGGGTTAGCGGTCGTAGGCGGTCAGTGAGCGCAGGACGGGCTGTCCGGTCTGGTCGTAGTGCCAGATGGCGGTGGTCAGCGTGAGGATGCGCTGGATAACTCAGGCGACGACGCAGGCGGGAACCCGGTGTATTCCGTCTGCCGCCGCGCGGCCGAGGCGATCCCCTGCGATAGCTCCGCGTTCAGCCGTCCCGGGCTTTGACGGGCCCGGCCGGTCAGATCGCGGTCTGGGGGGGCTTTGAGCAGCAATAGAACGGCCAGTCACGTCAAGGGAGCCCGGTGGGCGCCTCTTATGGTGACTGGCCGTTCTGATGCGGTGCCGAGGTCGGCGGCACGACTGTCCCTTCTCCCATACTTGGTCTGCCCCCGAGATGGCCGGCGACCTGGCCGGGACCGCCTCTGACCACGAAGTTCAGAAACAGGAAGCCCGAAGCTTAGAATGTTGAAGTGGATCAGCGATCGTACAACCAGTTCTGTGCCACTGCCCGGACCCTGGACATCGTGGGCGAGCGGTGGACACTGCTGCTCGTGCGTGAGTTGCTGACCGGGCCGAAGCGGTTCGGGGATCTGCAGCACAGCCTTCGCGGGCTGGGCACCGGGCTGCTGGCGGCTCGGATGAAGCATCTTGAGCGTGAGGGGCTGGTACGCAAGATCGTGCTGCCCGCGCCGGCGCGTACCCCTGCTTATTCCCTGACCCAAGCCGGTGAGGAGCTGGGGCCCGCGGTGCTGGCCCTGGCGGGGTGGGGCATGAAGTGGGCGATGGGGGAGCGCAGGGAAGGGGAGGCGTTCCAGGCGGGGTGGGCGGTGCTGGCGTTGCGGGTCGGCTTCGAGCCGGAGGCGGCGGTGGGGTTGCGGGCGGTGTACGAGTTCCGGGTTTCCGATGAGGTCTTTCACGCTCGGGTCGACGACGGGACGATCGAGACGATGCATGGGCCCGCTCAGCGGCCGGATGTCGTTATTGAGATGGATGACGATGTTCTGGTGGATATGGGGGCTGGGCAGGGGACGCTCGGCGATGCGATCAAGAGCGGGGCTGCGAGGGCTTTTGGGGATCTTGCGGCTTTGGGAAGGTTGCATGGGTTGTTCCGATTCCCTCAACCGCAGGATCGGATGGGTGAGCAGGGGGCATCGTAGCTCGTAGCTCTCTAGAGCTTGTCCACTTCGACGACGGCTTCGGCGAACGGCTGCGGGGCCTCCTGCGGCACGTTGTGGCCGATTCCCCGCAGGGTCCGGTGCGCGTACTTACCGGTGAAGTGCTTGCGGTAGGAAGCGCCGTTGCCTGCGGGGGTGAAGGGGTCGCGTTCGCCGTCGAGGGTGATCGTGGGCAGGGAGATGGCGGGAGCCGCGGCCAGTCGCTTCTCGATGCCGTCGTATCTCGGGTCGCCCGCGGCCAGGCTCAGCCGCCAGCGGTAGTTGTGGATCACGATGGGCACCCAGTCCGGGTTCGTGAAGGACACCGCCGTGCGCTCGAACGTGGCGTCGTCGAACTTCCAGGTCGGGGAGACGTTCTCCCAGATGAGCCTGGCGAAATCGTGCCGGTACCGTTCGAGGCCGAGCCGGCCCCTCTCGGTGGCGAAGTAGTACTGGTACCACCATGCCAGCTCGGCCCGCGGCGGCAGGGGCTCCTTTTGCGCCTCGCGGTTGGTGATCAGATAGCCGCTCACGGAGACCAGGGCCTTGCAGCGCTCGGGCCAGAGGGCGGCGATGATGTCGCCCGTACGCGATCCCCAGTCGAACCCGGCCAGGATCGCCTTTTGGATCTTGAGGGCGTCCATCAGGGCGATGATGTCGAGGGCGATCACCGACTGCTGGGCGTTCCGGAATGTCCTGTCCGAGAGGAAACGGGTCGTGCCGTGGCCCCGGAGGTAAGGGACGATCACTCGATAGCCCTCCTTTGCCAGCAGGGGTGTCACCTCGACAAAGCTCTGGATGTCGTATGGGAACCCGTGCAGCAGGATGACCGCGGGACCGTCGGTGGGGCCGGCCTCCGCGTACCCGATGTTCAGGACGCCGGCCTTGATCTGCTTCAGCGGGCCGAAGGGCGTCTTCCATCTGTCGGGTGCGACCGCCGCGGCGGGGAGGGGTAGTGAAGCCGCGGCCGTTCCCGCGAGGAGCAGCTTGGAGAACGTTCGCCTATCCATATATTTCACCTTCCGGGAAACAATATGAACATGTATATGTACTTAGAGTAACTGGAGGGTCTGGCAGGGAGCGCGCCGGGATCGGCACCCTCTATCGGCCTAAGAGAACCGATTACTCCTTTCGAGCTGAGGGCGTGCAGGCCGCCCGGCTTCGGGCGTACTCGTAGCAGAGTGTGATCTTGAGCGAGGCGTGAGGTGGGTGGTGGCCCGAGTACGCTTAATGCCATGGCAGCAGGCGGTAGGGCATCGGGCAGGCCCGCGAAGAAGAAGGGCCCGTCCAAGGGCACCGGTGGGCAGGGACGCCGCGGGCTCGAGGGCAGGGGCTCCACCCCGCCTGCCGAGATGCGTCACTGGTTCAAGGACAAGGCCCGTTCCGAGCGGATCGCCCGCGAGGAGCAAGGCGGACGGCGGCCCGGCCCGGCCCGGCAGCGGCGTTCCGAGGACGCGCCCGAATACATCGGCGGGCGAAACCCGGTCCTCGAGGCGCTGGTCGCCGGGGTGCCGGCCACCGCGCTGTACGTCGCGCAGCGCATCGAGAGCGACGACCGCGTACGCGACTCGATCAAAGCCGCGACGGAGCGGGGCATCGCGCTGCTCGAATCGACCCGCGACAAGCTTGACCGGCTCACCGAAGGCGCCGTTCACCAGGGGATCGTGCTGCAGATCCCGGCCTATGACTATGCGCACCCTTCTGAGCTGGTCGAATTGGCGCAGGATGCGGCGGAAGTCCCCTTGGTTGTAGCCCTCGACAGCGTCACCGATCCCCGCAACCTGGGCGCCATCGCGCGTTCGGCGACCGCTTTCGGGGCGCACGGCCTGCTGATCCCGTCGCGGCGTTCGGCCGGAGTGACGGGCGGGGCGTGGAAGACCTCCGCGGGCACGCTGGCCAACCTCCGCGTGGCACGGGCGGCCAACCTCACGGCGGCGCTGCGGGAATACCGGGACGCCGGCCTGTTCGTGATCGGCCTCGATGGCGAGGGCAGCGCGGACATCGGTGACGTCGACCTGCTGAGCGAGCCGCTGGTGGTCGTGGTGGGCTCCGAGGGCAAGGGGCTGTCGCGGTTGGTGCGGGAGCAGTGCGACGTTGTGGCACGGATCCCCATGCGGGCGGCTGCGGAGTCGTTGAACGCGGGGGTGGCGGCTGGGGTGGCGTTGTACGAAGTGGCTCGTCATCGGGGTCGCTGACCGTCTACACTGATAGGCCGCGCCGACGTAGCTCAATCGGCAGAGCATCTGTCTTGTAAACAGAAGGTCAGGGGTTCGATTCCCCTCGTCGGCTCGCAGGTAGAAGGCCCCTTCCGGACTCCGGGAGGGGCTTTCTTGATCTCGGATGTAGCAGCGCGTGTAGCAACGGACGCTCATGAGGCCCTCCGGCGCTTTTCGCGGTAGGCGCCGAGGTCCGTCAGGACCTCGTTCATGGTGTCGGCCGTCTCGCGCCGTACTTCTTCGAGCAGGTGAATGTAGAGGTTGGCCGTCGTCCCGTGGGACGCGTGCCTCAGGGCGCCCTGAACCTTCTTCGTGTCGGTGCCCTGGCTGAACAAGAACGTCGCCGCCGCATGGCGCAGGTCATGGATGCGCACCTTCCGGCCGATCCCGGCCCGGCCGACCAGCGCATACCACTCCCGGTTGACGTTGCGCGGCTCCAGCGGTGTGCCCAGTCCAGTACAGAACACAAGATCCGGATCCAGCCAGACCGGTGCTGCCTGGCGCTCGGCACCTTGAACCTTGTGGTGCTCGGTCAGCGCCTCGATCACCACTTGTGGAAGTGCCAGAGTCGCCTGTGAGGCGGCCGTCTTCAGGTTCTTCTCCACCAGCCGGCCCTTGCGCTTGCCGGTCTCCTCGTCGAGATCGCCACGCAGACGTTGGATGGTCTTCTCCAGCCGGGTCGTCCCGACATCCAGATCGGTCAGCGACCAGCGCATGCCCAAGCCCTCGCCGCGGCGCAACCCCAGCGCCAGAACAACCAGCCAGTAAGCCCACAGCCGATCTCCCGCAGCCTCGGCAAGCAAGCGGGTCGCCTCGTCCTTCGTCAGCGCCTCCATCTCCTTCACCGTATTGGCAGGGGCGTCAACCAGCAGGCATACGTTGCGTTTGACCGACTCGTCCTTCACCGCGTCGTTCAGCGCCTTGCGCAGCGTCGCGTAGCAGATGGCGATGGTGCGCGCGGAGAGCTTCGCCGGCGGCGGCAACTCCGTCTCGCCGGGGCGCAGCTTCTGACGTTGACGGCCGCTCGGCTTCTTCGCGAGCTCCCGCAGCCACTCCCGGATATGTGTGGTCGAGAGATCAACTAGCCGGACATGACCCAAGTGTGGAACGACATGCTTGACCACGGTGTCCTGGTAGCTGTCGAACGTGGACTCGGCGAGTCGGCCCGCTTCGACGCGCTGCGGCAGCGTCGTCTTCAGCCACACCTTGAGCAGGTAGTGAGACAGCAGGTCGGTCCGTCCGGCCGTGATCGGCTGTCCGGCCTCGATCTCCGCCTCGGCCTGCTTCCTCTTCTCGACGACCTCGGTACGGCTGTCGCCGTAGATGACCTTCCGTCGGCCTGTAGGTAAGTAGATCGGCACGCACCACTTACCGTCGCTCTTGCGCTGGTAGGGCCGCGCCTCGCGGTTTCCTCTCGTCCGCGGCTTTCTTGCTGTCATGGCTCCAACTCCCGTCTGTCTTTCCTCTCCAGCGCGTTGCCCTCGTCGGTTACTACCTGCACGAGGTCGCTTTCTACGTAGATCTCAGCGAGGTCGTCAAGACGTGATCCGCGGCGCCGACGCTTGCGCAGAGAGGCCTCGACCGACATCGTGGCCTCGACCAGCTCCGTCAGGTGATGTCCGGCGTGCGTTTGGACCGTAAGCCTAAGCATGTGAAGCAGTTCGTCCCCGGCGGCCTGCTTCGGGGCCTCCTCGCTCTGCTCCAGATAGCTGATGAGGCGGTACAACTTCTGGCGTTCCTCGTTCAGGCGCTGATCCCAGTAGCGGGTCAGAGCCTCCTTGTGGTTGTCGCTCAAGGAGGCATCGCGGATGTGTCGCACGCTCTCGGTCATTGGCGGGCCGGGGGGATCTGCGTCACTGAGGAGATCTGCTGGAACGTGTTCAGACATGGCCAGGAGCGGATCGATGCGCATCCTGAACAGGTACGCGAGGGCGACCAAGTGTTTGATCTGCGGCTGGTTACCCTGGCGCCATCGCGTCACGGTGGACTGCTGCACGCCGATCGCCTGAGCGAGCGCGGCGTCCGTCTTGTAGCCGAAACCCTTGGCGGTGGTGCTCACCCAGTCGGCGAACGTGGTCATCTCGTTGTCCAAGTCGTCTCAGTAGGAAACATCTGGTGAGGCGCTCAGCCGCTGCTCCCTGACAGCTCGCCTGTGCATGAGACGCTAGCTGCGCTCATGCACATATGCAAGCTGTTGGCGGTTGTAGCAAGTTGTAGCAGCAGGTAGAAGGGTAAAGGGGGCGCGAGGGAACGTGCACGTGCGCGGAGAAGCGCACGCCTGCGCATGCGAACATAGCTGTCTCCTGCTGTCATAAAGCCTGTGTCAATCTGTGCCAATCTGTGCCGCCGACAGTTCCCTATCGCTTCCTATCGTTACCCTGCCTGAACCTGCCTCGCCACCTGGGATCCCGCCTTACGTCTTGTTGCGTCTCGTTGCGTTCTTAATCTCTCGTGATCTCTCGTGATCTCTATTGCACGGCGCAGGAAGTTTTTCGGGAGTCGCGTTTAGTTCGCACCAGGCGGCAGTGTGCATAGACAGAACACACCCCGCTACCTGGGGGCTTGTGCCTTGCGCATGCGTCGGACGGGTTGTGCCCTGCGGCAAAGGTGCGAAGGTCTGGCCGCTAGGGCCGCGTTGCCCGTCCCTGTCGGGGGCCCGACCGTGTAGTCTGCTGTCCAGCGGACCTCAGAGGGCCAAGAGAGCTTCCGGTAAACCTCTGGTGTCCGGAAAGCATTTAGCCCCCAGCGGGCGATCACGGACTGGACCTCCATGATCACAGCGCCCGGCTGGGGGCCGACAACTTAACCCCGGATGAACCTCCTCGAACTCTCACGAACCAGGAGTAACCACCATGGGCCAAGCTGCCTCTCAGTCTACGTGCGTGCAAGCACACACCAAAACCCACTTCCCGGATGCTGCCCTCGTGCGCCCTGTGGGCGTGTCGTCCCAGAACGACCAGATCGAGATCAACCTCAGCGCGTATAGCCACCTCCCGCGCCTCATGACGCCGAAGCTCGTGCAGCAGGAATCCCGGCTCTCGAAGGGCACCATCAACAAGGCGATCCAGTCGGGGCGCCTTAGGAGCATCAAGCCCACGCCTCGTTCTCGCCGCATCCCCGTGGAGTACTTCGCGGAGTGGATCGCGGCGATGAAGGCGGACGCCGCCGCCGTTGACGCCCAGGCCAACGCGTAGGCGGCCCGCGATGACCGAGATCGCCAAGATGCCGTTCTACGGCACGTTCATCCACACCGTGCTCGTCGAAGGCGAGCCCCACGTCGTCATCCGCCCGACCATCCTCGGGATCGGACTCGACTACTCCACCCAGCTCCAGAAGCTGAAGACCCGGTCGTGGGGACGCGTGGGGCAGAACCCCACGCGTGACTCCGCGGGGCGTGTTCAGGAGATGGCCACCGTCGACCTCGACACCTGGTCGATGCTCCTGGCCAACATCGACGAGAACAAGGTCAAGGAAAGCGTCAAAGACCTGGTCATCAAGTACCAGGCAGAGTCCGCTCGCGCGCTGCGCAAGTACTGGACAGAGGGTGGCGCCATCAACCCGCGCGCCACCGTCGAGCAGCTCGACGACCTCGACCGCACCATTCGCCGGGCCAAGGACCAGGCCGCCGTACTCGGTAATCTCAAGGGCGTCGTTGACTCCGCGTGGCTGGACGCGAAGGGCCGGCACGTCGCTGCGATCGCGCTGGGCATGGAGCCGGACATCGACCCTGCTACCAGGCCGCTGACCGTGGGCGAGTTCCTGGAGAACCGCGGCATCCAGGGCGCATCCTTGCGATCGATGTCGACCAAGTTTGGCAAGAAGCTCAAGAACCTTTACCGAGACAAGTACGGCACCGAGCCCGGCACTGTTGACCGGTTCATCGATGGCGCGCTGCGCAGCGTGGCCGCCTACACCGAGGCCCATCGCGACCTGTTCAACCAGGCGTGGGTGGCCATGCTCGACACCGTCTAACCCGCTCGCATGAGCCCGGCGTCCAGATCGGTCGCTGGGCGGTCCGCCCTACCCATAACGAGGAACGACACGCGAGCGGGGCTTCATGAGCAACGAAGACGTCGGGCAGCCCGGCGAAAACATCCTGCTGGTACCGGTGCTGACCGTCGAGGTCACGCCGGACGAGCGTGGATGGCTGCATTACATAGAGGCGAGCATCGCCATCGCAGGCGCCGGCCCCAATATCGGGGGGCCCGCCGCCCTGGTTGTGCAGGGCAAGCTGATGGGCTGCGACGAGAGCGCGGCCGGGGTGCTCGCTCTGATGCTTCACGACGCCACGTCGATCACGATCTACGGCAGCGGGCCAGGAATGCCGCAGCTCCTGGACTGCCTGCGGCGTGCTATCGCGCAAGAGCGCGCATGGCGGGCCAAGAAGGCGAGGGCCAAGTGAGCACCCCGTTCTCTCTGGTCCTGCAGACCTTGTACGAGAAGACTGGATACGCGCCGCGGGGGTCGGCCACGAACAAGAACGCTCGTTGCCCCGCCCACGACGACCGGGACCCGTCCCTGTCGGTCGGAGTCAAGCCGGACGGGGTCGTGGTGCTCAACTGTCACGGCGGCCCGAAGTGCCCGACCGAGGATGTCATGGCAGCCCTGGAGTTGCCGATGACGGCCCTGTGGCCTGCCGAGTTGCAGAAGACGAACCGGCCAGACCGGCGAGACAACAATGACCGTTGGATGCCGTGCGGCCACGACAAGGTGGCCGAGTACCTGTATCAGGACGAGCAGGGCACCGTGCTGTACGGCGTGGCCAGGTGCGCATTGAAGGGAAACGGCTGTAAGGGCTTCCGCCAGTGGAGGCCCAACCCGGCGTCCAAGTCTGGACGCCGCTGGAGCCTAACCCTGGACGACGGCAGCAAGGTGCGGTCTGTGCCGTACCGGCTGCCCGAGGTCCTTGCCGCCATCCAGGACGAGCGCGTGGTGATGATCTGCGAGGGAGAGAAGGACGCGGAGAATCTCCGCGCCCGGCCGGGCATCACCGCCACGACCAACCAGGGCGGTGCTGGTATGGGCTGGCCCGAAGACTTCGCCCAGTACTTCGGCGGTGCAGACGTGAGCATCATCGCTGACCGGGACGAGACCGGCCGCAAGCACGCACAGGCCATCGTCGAGAACCTCATGCCTGTTGCCAGGAGCATCTACGTCTGCCAGGCCGCTCACGGCAAAGACGCTTCCGACCATCTCGCCGCCGGCGGGACAACTGGTGACTTCGTCGAGGTATGGGCACCCAAGCCGTACGAGGGGGCCGCGGGTTGAGCACCGCGCAATCGGAACCCGTGTGGACCCCCGATGTTGAGAAGGAGGGGTCGCCCTCTCCGGCGGGGCGGCCCTGGCCGGTCCTTGACGACGCCGCCCTCTACGGCCTCGCCGGGAAGATCGTGAAGACGATCGAGCCCCACACCGAGGCCGACCCCGCAGCCATGCTGTTCACCCTGTACTCCGCGACCGGCGCGATGATCGGCCGTCGGCCGCACATGTTCGCTGGGGGCGAGGAGCACGGTGCCCGAGTCTGGTCGCTCATCATCGGCAGGACCGCAGGAGGGATGAAAGGAACCTCGTGGGCGGAGATCCGTCGGGTCATCCGCGCCGCCGACGAGAACTTCGCCAGCACGAGGATCATGGGCGGCCTGTCCTCCGCCGAAGGGCTCATAGTCCAACTCCGCGACCCCACCGGGGAGCCCGACGACGACGACTTCGACGAGGGCGTCCTAGACAAGCGGCTGCTCATGGTCGAGTCCGAGTTCGCCACCGTCCTGTCGCAGGGAAAGCGGGAGGGCAACACCCTCCTGCCGCGCCTGCGGGAAGCGTGGGACGGCGGCACCCTGCGGACCACGACCATCCGCCCCCGGGTCGCTAGCAACCCGCATGTTGTGATCGTCGGGCACATCACGCCCACCGAGTTGCGCAAGAAGCTCTCCGACGCGGAACGTGCCGGCGGCACGGCCAACCGCTTCCTGCCCGTGATGTCGCGCCGCTCCAAGCGGCTCCCAGACGGGGGCGACTTGACCGACGCGACGATCAAGGGGCTGGGGGCGGAGTTGGCCCAGGTGGTCAGCGAGGCGGCCAGGGTCGGGCGCATGGCGCGCACTGTGGAGGCGGCGAAGTACTGGCAAGACCTATATATGCGGCTGACCGCTGACCACGCCGGGGACAGCGCGGTCGCTCAGGTCATCGCCCGAGCAGCCCCCCAGGTGCTTCGCCTTTCCGCAACAACGGCGCTCCTGGACGGATGCCGCCAGATCACCATCGATCACCTGCAAGCCGCTGAGGCCATGTGGTCCTACGCCGAGGACTCCGCCTGGTACGTCTTCGGCGGCGGGTCCGGCAACCCCGACCTCGACCGGCTTAGGGCGTTCGTGGACGCCGGTGGCGACGAGGGCGTGTCCCGTACCGACATCAGCGCGTTCTGCTTCGGCCGCAACCGGAAGAAGGCCGAACTGGACGACCTCACATCGGCGCTGCTGGAGATCGACGACTACGAAGAGTGCCTGATCCCCACGGCGGGCCGACCAGCTAAGCGGCTGCGACGAAAGAAGGGAAGTTGAACGAACTATGCCGCTGGCCTGCGGATCGACCAGACCCCTTAATTCGTGCCTACGAAAAAAGGATGGACCTCGACAAGCTCCTGACCTGCATATTTCGTAACTTCGGCTTCTTTCGTACTGAAGCGCCGACCCATCCGACCTACAACCTGAATGGTTACACACCGTATCGAAGAGAGACGCATGTCATGTCCAACACCCCGTCCGGCTGGGACAACCTCAAGGCCGCATCCCGAAACCCGCTCACCGGAATCGTCCTCGCCATCTGCGCAGTGTGTCTGATCGTGTGCGCGATCGTTCTCCGGGTGCTCGCGTGAGCACCGTCAAAACCGCCGTAGCCGCCCCCGAGCGGCGGCCGATCTGCCGCTACCTGGTCCGGCACCTTAACCAGTGCACGTCCGAGGTGGTCGACCCTGACGGCGAGATCCTCCTGTGTGCCCAGCACCTCGCCCGCGCCCTGGAACTGATCAGGCGGGGGATGAAGAGCACCGGCATCACGCGAGTCCCTGGCGCGTGAACAGCAATATGGCCGCCCCCGGGTCTAGCGGGGGCGGCCACCCACAGGATGCCACGACAAGCAACAACGAAGGGAACCGCCCCATGGACGACAACAAGCTCGCCGAGCTGGCAGGGCACTACGCCAAGCACCTGATGACCGAGTGGGTCACCTGGGCCCGCAAGGACTCCTGGAGCGACACCCCCGCGGAGTTCACCGCCGCCGACGTCATCGAGTCCCACAAGGTCCTCACAGAGGCGATCCCGACCTATGAGGGGAAGACCATCGAGGTCGAGTGCGCCGTCTCCATCATCGACGACGAGGGCAACGAGATCGTGACCCCGCTCGACAGGGTCAAGGCCGAGCACATCGACTCCGCTCAAGCGCACCTGGCCGCACAGTTCCACTGCCTCTACACCCAGACCCACCTGATCCTGACCACGTTCGCGGGGCTCGATCGGCTTCGCAACCACCTCGCCGAGGAGACGACCAAGTGACGATCACGCCGATCAGCCCCGCGCTCGTCCACATCGACGACGAAACCGACACCTACTTCGCCGACTACGCCGAAGGGGTTCAGGCCGGGCTCGCCTGGCTCAAGACCCACCCCGGCCGCAGCGAGGCGCAGCAGATCGCCGACCTCCACACGGAGATCCGCGCCGGCGGCGACGGCGAGTCCTCCGGCTACTGGCACAACGCCGACCAGTTCCCCACCTTCGTCCCCTTCATGGAGAAGCAGCGGCACCTGACGGTCATCGACGGCCCCGCCTACTCCGCAGAGCTGGCGGCCGATCCCGAGGTCGCCTACCCGTACACGATTGAGTGGGAGCGCGCCTGGTTCTTCCACTCCGACTCCGGCTTCTGGCAGGGCGTCTGCCACGCCATCCACCACGCCCTCAACCACCTCTGACCAAGGAGACTCGATCATGAGGCAGAACAGCATGACCCCCGAATGGGAGATCGACGACTTCGCCAAGACGTGGCTCCTGCAACACGCCGACGGCTTCCGCAGCGGAACCCTCTGGCTGGCCACCAAGCCGCCCAAGACCGAGGTGTACGAAGTCGCGAAGATCTACCGCGACCTTCACGATGGCGGCTTCAGCGGCACCGACAGCGCCTACTACGACGCCACCCACGTCCCCGGCTTCCTCGACTACCTGAAGGGCTCCCCCTACGAGCGGGAGGTCTTCGACGGCGTCGCCGAGATGGCCGACATCAACACGCGGCAGGGCACGAACTTCCCGGCTTGGCCCAAGGAGGCATTCGGCGTCGGGTTCGACGACTCGTTCATGCTCGGCTTCGCCAACGCCTGCTACGTCGCAGTGAAGATGCGATGAGCACGCTCGCCACGCTCCCGCCCCGCGGCGCGGCCTTCGACTTCACCATCTCCGCAAGGAAGCTCACCAGCGAGTATCTGCAGGGCTTCCAGGCCGGTATCGCATGGATGGAATCCAGCGCGCCCATCGCCGAGGTGGAGGCGATCGCCGACTTCTACGAGCACACCCGGGCCGGCCAGTCACACGAGGAGGCCACCCACTACCAGGACGCCGACCGGTTCCTGCACCTGCTGGCGTCCATGCACGCACAGGGCCACAGCCGCCGCTTCGTCATCGAGGTGGGATCGGAGGTGCGGGCCGAGTTCATCCGCGACTATGGCCCACAGTTCCTGACCTGGGACCTGCCCGGCCGCGTGTTCACCATGACGGCCCTCGACTCCTTCGACGACGGCCTGGCAACCGCCGTGTGGCAGGCCATCCGAGGCTGACCACTTCCCGGCGCCGGGAAAAAGGCAGCTCACAGGACCTGCACGGACATTTTGTCCGTGCAGGTCCACCGCACCGCCCGTACAAGCACGATCAGGGGGACACGTTGGCCATTGATTGCCCGGTCACATGGTGCGACCGGCCGATGCCCGGCTCGCAACGCGTCTGCGGCGCCTGCCGATCCGAGCTCATCCGCGAACTCGCCGAAGTGCCCGGCCTCGCCGAGGACTTCGAACTCGCCCGCACCAGACAGGTCCGCCTCGGCGGCGGCACAGTTGGCGGGCGCGGCACCGAAACGCCGCTGCCGTACAACGAGCGGGCATCGGAAGTCTCCGCCGTCCTCCAGGCCGTCCTCAACGGGTGGGCGCGGACGCTCGCCACCAGCGTGCAGAAGCTCCGCGGCCCCACGTGTCTCGACTGCGAACACCCGACGTGCACGTACATCGACCTCGGTCGCGCGCCCCGCCACCAGCCCGCCCACGCCGCGCACTGGCTCCGCCGCCACGCCGACGCCCTGATCCGTCACCAGGGCGGCGTGAAGGCGCTCGAAGACATCCTGACCGCCATACGCAACGGCCGCCGCGCCATCGACCGGGCGCCGGACAGCATGTACGCCGGCCCATGCAGCGTCTGCGACGGCGACCTGTACGCCCGCCCAGGAGCCGCCGCGGTCACGTGCCGATGGTGCCGAGACGACGACAACCGCCCCCTCCGCTACGAGGTCGCCGACCGGCGCACGCACATGCTCCACGTCTTGGAGGAGTACGAGCTGACCGCCCCCGAGGTCGCCCGCGCCCTCACCTCGCTGATCCACCCGATCAAGCCCGCGCTGCTCCACACATGGGTATCCAGGCAGAAGCTCCAGCCCGTCTGCATCAACGAGGCAGGCCGCATGCTGTTCCGCGTCGGCGACGTCGTAGACCTGATGCTTCAGCCAATCGAGTCCAAAACAGGCAAGGAGACATGCATATGAGCGACGCTATGTTGTTGTGGCTCCGCTCCACGATCGAGGGAGACAAGGCACTCGCTGAGAGGCTGGGCGGCGAGCCAATCTCGATAGACGCCGGCGCGATGCACGAGGACGAGGCCGAACACATTCAGCGCCACGGCCCCAGGGACACGATCGCCCGCTGCGACGCCGAACTGGCGCTGCTCGACGACTTCATACCGATCGTCGAAGAGCTCGACCACATCGCCTACAGCGAAGGGCTTGGGTCGCTGCTGTACGGCGAACCACAGCAGCGGTTGATCAGGATGCTCGCGCGCGGCTACCGCCACCGATCCGGATACCTCGCCGAGTGGACTCCTGAAGCAACGGCTCCGTGACCACGGAGCGCAGAAAGTGCCTCTAGTTGCGCGTGCAATTAGTAAGTGACATGATCCGATCAGATACCGTGGTCACAGTCGTCAAAGAGCTCTCCCGACCCCCCGAGCGGGAGAGCTCTTTGCATGCCCGGACATACACGACAGCGTGTACCCCCGACTCCGGGCGGCCGGTCCAACTGCACGCGCCGTCCGCCCGGAACCATCCCCACACCGCCAGGCCCAAGCGGGTGATCGCATGCCCAGCCGTCAACGCCCCGCTTGCCCACGCCCTGGATGCGAAGAGCTAACCTCTGGTGGCCCATGCTCAGAGCACAAGGCACAAGCAGAGCAGGCACGAGGCACAGCAGCACAACGCGGGTACAGCAGCCAGCACCGTGACCGCTTCAGAGCAGGCGTACTCAGGCGTGACCCCATCTGCGTGGTGTGCCATACAGCCAAGGCCACAGTCGCAGACCACCACCCCACCAGCAGAGCCGACCTGGTAGCACAAGGCCGTGACCCCGACGATCCACGCTATGGACGTGGACTGTGTGCCTCATGTCATGGACATGAGACCCAAGCCAACCCGTCACAGCGCGGTGGATGGAATGCACGATGACGCAAACGATCAATGAAACAGAAACGGACATTCCACGTTTCCGCAGGTCAGAAGCCTGCTCGCGTTTCCGCAGGTCAACAGGGGTGGGGGCCCACCCCTAGATCATGAAAACGGAGACCGCGGGGGAGGCTTTCCGCTGACGCCGCAGGTGAACGGGTTTTCGCGGGGGCCCGTATTCGCGGTGACCAGCCGAATCGTTCGGGCTACGGCCGCCACTCGTTGCGGTAGTCGGGGTGGTCGACGTAGGCGAGGGCCAGCCGTTCCAGCACGCCGTCCACGGAGGACGGTGGCGCTGGGCGGAGAGGCCACCGAAGGACCCAGTTGATCAGCTCCCGCTTGGCTTCGACTTCGCGCAGCACGCGAGTGGGGTCGTGTCGGACGATGTGGCGAACCGTCGCACGCAGTTGGTTGCCGCTCAGGGCGAAGCCTGTCGCGACCTCGATGTCATCGACTGCCAGGACCTCGTCCTGTTCGGCGTTGGCCTTCCAAGGGCCTGGCGATGCTGCGGTGGCCTCCTGCTCGTCCTCGTCGAGGCGGGCACGTAGAAACGCGATCAGGTCGTCCACGCGCTCATCATTCCTCACGAGGGAGGTGCTCGCATGGCTGATCCGCACCGCAAACGCCCGACGCTGCAGGTCGTGCGGGAGGGCAACCCGGGCAAGCGGCCGATCAAGCCGGGCGTTGTGGTCCCTCCTGGAGACTTGCAGGAGCCGGACTGGACTCAGGTGTTCCCGGTCTCGAGGAACCGCGCGTTCCAGGGCGAGAACGTCCGGGCCCGCAACATCGCCCGCCGCGAGTGGCGGCGGATCGTGCCGGTGCTCACGCACACGGCGGGCCTGGGCGACGTCGACGCGACCGTGCTGCAGGACTACTGCGTGTGTGTCGCCCGGGTTGACCAGTGTGAGCGGCAGCTGGCGCGCGACGGCCTGCTGATGCTCGGCGAGCGCGGCTGGCAGAAGCATGGCGCGGCCACGATCGTCGGCGGCTATCGAGCCCAGTTGAAGGTCTACATTCGGGAGCTCGGCCTGTCGCCGTCGGCTCGGGCGGGCATTACGCCGCCCGGGAACGGTGACGATGGCGATGACGACCCCTTCGACTGACCACGGTCTGCCGGTCCCGTACGAGGCGCTGATCGAGCTCGGCCTGACCGAGGCGCAGATCGACGACGCCATCGAGAAGCGGCCGCTCACGGTCGCGTTTCAGGCCGACCGGCAGCCGGGCGCCTACTTCGATGTCGCGCGGGCGCGCAAGGCGCTCAAGGCGCTGGGCGCGTTCAAGCACACGAAGGGCCGCTGGGCAGGGCAAAGGTTCGTGCTCGGCCAGGGCCTGGACCCGTGGCAAGTCGTCTGGATCATCGCCCCGATCATGGGCTGGGTCTTCTGGGACGACGAGATCGAGCGGACCGTACGCGTCATCCGGGCCGCCTGGGTCGAGGTGCCGCGCAAAAACGGCAAGTCGACGATCTCCTCGGGTATCGCGAACGTGCTGCTGCTGGCCGACGGGGAGATCGGCGCCGAGGTGTACGCGGCCGCCGGCAGTCTGCCGCAGGCGGGCCGCGTGTTCGAGGACGCCAAACGCATGTGTCTCACCTCAGCGGCGGCCAGGAGCAAGGTGGAGGCGCTCGCCGAGGTCATCCGCGTGCCGAAGACCGGCGGCATCTTCCGCGCCCTGTCGAAAGTCGCTGAAGCCGCCCACGGCCTCAACGTGTCCGGTGCCGTGATCGACGAGATCCACGTGCACAAGAAGCGGGACCTGGTCGACGCGATCGAGACCGGCACCGGCGCCCGCGACCAGCCGCTCGTCATCTTCATCACGACGGCGGATGAGGCCGATGAGGACACGATCTACGACGAGAAGCACTCGTACACGGAAAAGGTCGCTTCCGGCGTCGTCGAGGACCCTTCGCACTACGGCGTGATCTGGGCGGCCGACGAGGTCGACGACCCCTTCGCCGAAAAGACGTGGCGGAAAGCCAATCCGGGCCTCGGCACCTCGCCTACGCTGCGCTACCTGCGGAAGGAAGCCAACAAGGCGCGCACCACGCCCTCCTACTTCCCGACCTTCTGCCGTCTTCACTTGAACCGGCGGATGCGCGGCCGCAGCCGGCTCATCGACCTCCGAACGTGGGACGCGACCGCGGGCATGCTGACCTGGCCCACGATGCGGGGCCGCCGGGCGTGGGGCGGATTGGACTTGTCGGCGGTCTCCGACTTGACCGCGTGGTGGATCGGTGTCGAATCCCAGCAACCCGACGTAGAGCTCGAGATGGCTTGGCGGTTCTGGGTTCCCGGCGACCGCATCGAGGAGCTGCAACGGCAGCTGCAGGTCCCCCTGCAGCGGTGGGTCAACGAGGGGTTCGTCACGGCGACCGAGGGCGACGTCATCGACTACGCCGCCGTACAACGCGATGTGCTCGCCGACTGCAAACTGCTCGACATGCAGCGCGTCGGCTACGACCGCATGTTCGCCGGCCAGATGGTGCAGGAGCTCGACGTCGCACTGCGCGGCGTGGATGTGGTGCCGGTGGCGCAAACCTTCCTCGGCCAATCCCCCTCGGTGAAGGAACTGCAGCGGCTGCTCGGCAAGTCAGGCGAGCAGGCCGGGCCGGGCCGGATCCGGCACGGCGGCAACCCAGTCGCCCGCTGGATGGCGTCCGTGGTCGAGGTCAAGGATGACGGCCAAGACAATCTGCGGCTGATCAAGCCGGAACGGCGCAAGAGCCAGGCGCGCATCGACGGGATCGCGGCCTGCGTGACCGGCTTGGACGGGTATCTGCGCAGGCCGAAGAAGAAGTCGTCGCGCATGACCGTCACGGGATAGACGAGACCGACCGGCACCACAACGATCTGAGGGGGTGGACGGTGGCTTTCGATCTGTCCCCGGAGCAGTGGCTGAACCGGTTGAAGCGGCGCCACGAGGCCGAGCTGCCCGCGCTGCGGCAGCTGGACGACTACTACGAGGGTCTGCAGCCGCTGTCCTACATGCATCCGGAGCTGCTGAAAGAGCTCGACAAGCGGATCCGGAAGGTTGTCGTCAACTGGCCGCGGCTGATCGTTGATGCGGTCGAGGAGCGGATCGACGTCGAGGGTTTCCGGCGCGACTCCGACTCGGAGGCGGATAAGGGCCTGTGGGAGATGTGGCAGGCCAACGACCTGGACGAGGCGAGCCAGCAGGCGCACGTCGACGCCATGGTGATGCGCCGCAGTTTCATCACCGTCGGCGCCAACGAAGACGACAAGGAACTGCCTCTGATCACGGTCGAGTCGCCGCTGCAGATGCACGTCGACATCGACCCGCGCACCCGGAAAGTCCGGGCCGCGCTGCGGCACTGGTGCGATGACGAGGCCGCCCTGGACGGCCAGGTCCGCGAGCAGTACGCCACGCTGCTCCTGCCAGACGAGACGATCCACTACGAGTTCGCCCAGGGCTGGGCTGAGGTCGATCGGGACGAGCACGGCCTGGGTGTGGTGCCTGTGGTGCCGCTGGTCAACCGGCCGCGCCTGATGTATCCGCTCGGCATCTCGGAGTTGGCCGACATCGTGCCGATCTCTGACGCCGCCTGCAAAATCGCCACTGACATGATGGTGGCCGCCGAATTCCACGCCATCCCCCGGCGGTGGGTGTTCGGTGCCGACAAGGAAGATTTCCAGGACGCCGACGGCAACCCGCTGTCGACGTGGTCGCAGCTGATGGGCCGCCTGTGGGCCAACGAGAAAGGCCCGCAGGAGATCGCCGCCGGCCAGTTCCCGGAGAGCGATCTGGCGAACTTCCATAACACGCTGAACTCGCTCGCGAGGCTGGCCAGCTCGCTGTCCGGGCTGCCGCCGCACTATCTCGGCTACAGCACGGAGAATCCGGCGTCGGCTGACGGTATCCGGTCGAGTGAGGCGCGGCTGGTGAAGCGTGCCGAACGCAAGGAGCGGCCGTGGGGAGGCTCGTGGGAGCGCGCGATGCGGCTCGCCGAGCGGATCCGGGACGGCAAGTGGAACGAGAAGTCGCGGTCGTTGGAGACGATCTGGCGGGACGCTTCGACGCCGACCGAGGCGGCCAAGGCCGACGCTGTGGTCAAGAAGGTCACGGCGAAGATCATCGATGATGAGCAGGCGTGGGAGGACCTCGGCTACACCTCGACGCAGCGTGAGCGCATGCGGAAGCGGAAGAAGGCGGCCGAGTCCGCGTTCAACGACGCCATGGCGGGCAACGTGGCCGGGCTGGTCGGCCCCAAGCCGCCGCTCGACGGCGGCCAGGACGAGCTGGCGGCCGCAGGCGGACCCCAGCCGGCAGGAGTGAACGGTGGCGCTGCAGCAGGTCGTTGACGCCCACTACCGGGCCCAGCAGCAGATCGCCGCCGTCACCGCTGCGCAGGCCCAAGAGCTGTGGCGCGGGATCGAGGCGACGTCGGCGATCGAGCAGTGGACGCAGCTGCTCGCCCAGGTCGTGCAGCTACTAACCACCGGACAGCTGGCGGCCGCCAGATTGACGATGCCGTACCTGCGCGAGCTGGCCACCGCCCAAGGTGTGCCGCCGAACGCCGCCGTGGTGAACGCCGCCGCGCTGGCCGGGATCGCCTCCGACGGCCGGACGCTGGCCAGCCTGCTGATGCAGCCCGCCCTACAGACGGCAGGATGGCGGGCGCGTGGCGCCGACGACCAGACGGCGCTCCGGTCTGGGCTCGCCTCGCTGGTGCGGATCGTGGACACACAGGTCGCCGACGCCTCCCGCGTCGCCGATCAAGTCGGCATCACCGGCACCCGGACATGGGTCACCTACGTACGGAACGTGTCCCTGCCGGCGTGCGGGCGGTGCATCATCCTGGCGGGCAGAAGCTACTCGTGGTCAACCGGGTTCGCCCGGCACGAGAACTGCGACTGCACGATGGTGCCCCAAAGGGAGGGCGATACGCCGCCGACGTCGCCACGGGAGCTGTTCGACAGCATGACCAGCGAGCAGCAGCAACGGGCATTCACCGCCGCCGGCGCGGAGGCGATCCGGCTCGGCGCCGACCCTGGGCAGATCGTCAACGCCCGCCGCGGCATGTCCAAGGCGGGCGGCCGGCTGGTCACGACCGAAGGGACGACCCGCCGCAGTGTGGCTGGCAGGCGCATGCAGTTGACCTCGGGGCGTAGATCGGCGATCCGGCCGATGCCTGAACAGCTGCTCGCCGACGCCGGTGGCGACCGCGACGAGGCCATCCGGCTGCTGAGTAGGTTCGGCTACCTCCTTGGCGAGCCGACCCCTGTACCGAGGGCCGCGCGGGACACAGTGACGATTCCGCAGCCACGGCAGGCAGCCGAACCCGCCGCCGAGCCGGTGGTGCCGCAGCCGGCCGTCGTCCGGCTCACCGATGAGCAGTATCAGGCGCTCAGCGACGAGGACCTAGCCGAGCGGTTCAACGAGGCGCTCGGGCAGGGCGATGAGCTGGAGATCGAGCGCGCGGCCGCGGAGATGGCGCTCCGCGACCAGGTGGACGAGCCGCCAACGGCACCTGAGGTGGGCGAAAGCTGGGGTACCTGGGACGACCTGGAGATCACCGACGACGATCGCCGTGTCGACGAGCTGGTGGCCCAGGGCTGGGACTACGTCGAGGCCTACGCCGAGGTGTACAACGTCGACCCTGAGCAGCTCCGCCGCGAGGAGCGCCGCGCGGCGATCGAGGCAGACCGACGCGAGGGCGAATCTCTCGATCAGACCGTCGCGCGCCTCTACCGCGATTGGGTTCACACCCAGTGGTTGCAGGCTGAGAACACGACGAATGGATTTCTGCTGAACAAGGCCGGACGGGCTGCGGGAATCGACCCGATCACGCTGTTCTCAGGACCGACGAGCAGGGCGACCGCCTACGCTTCGGAAGAGCTGCGCCGCTGGTGGAACGACAACCCGCGGATGACTCTCACGGAGTTCCGCGCCCAGGTCCTCGGGCGTGAAAGCGACCGGCGGGCGGCGCGCACGACGCAGGAGATTGGAGGCGCGGGCATATGACGCTCACCGAGGCGCAGACCCACGCAGCCGTCACCCACGCCCGATTCGCCGCGCGGCGCGATCTGCCGATGACCAGTTGCCCGTACGTCGGCCGACAGGACGATACGTCGCGCGCACTGACCCAGGTGTGGGTTCGCGCCTACCTTGTGATCCGGCCGCCGGCGCCGGACGCAGTCGTCTACACCGACGACGGCGCCTGACGCCGAGCGCCCCTGACGGCCCTCTTGACCACCGCGGCGATCGCCGCGGTTCAACACTCGCCGCGGCGCGATGCTGTGGCGCTTCGAGAGAGACAGCTGCGATGGCTGACGACACCACCAGTGACACCAGCACACCGGATCAGAGCGACGGCGGCGGCCAGCAGGACACGTCCGCGACGGACACCCCTGCGGGCGACGGCCAGCTCGGCGACGGCGGTAAGAAGGCGCTGGACAGCGAGCGGACGGCACGCAAGGAAGCCGAGAAGCGCGCCAGGGAGCTGGAGAAGAAGGTCCAGGCGTTCGAGGACGCCAACAAGTCCGAGCTGGAGCAGGCGGCCGGCCGCGCCGAGCAGGCCGAGCAGCGCGCCCAGGCGCTCATCGACCGGACCGTGACGGCGGAGATCCGTGCCGCTGCGGCTGCCACGTTCAATGACCCGGAGGACGCCGCGGTGTTCCTCGATCGGGCGTCGTACGTGGGCGACGACGGCGACATCGATACGGCCCGGATCAAGTCCGATCTGGGGGATCTACTCAAGCGGAAGCCGCACCTCGCGAAGAGGTCCGGCCCGAAGCCGGACCCCAGCCAGGGCGCGAAGCCTGGCGGCACGCCGGACCTGAATGCGCAGATCGCCGAAGCCCAGAAGGCGCGGGACTTCCCGCGCGCCATCGCGCTCAAGCGGCAACTCGCCGCACAGAACGCACAGACATCGACCACATAGGAGCTGACCATGGCGGGGATTACCGGCCTCGGCACTACCTTCAACCTGCCGAACTACACCAACGAGCTGTATGCGCTGACGCCGGACGACACCCCGCTGCTGTCCGCGATCGGCGGCCTCACCGGCGGCGGCCAGACCACCTCGACGGAGTTCGAGTGGCAGACCTACGACCTGCGGGATCCCGGCCAGCGCGTCAAGCTGGAAGGCGCCGACGCGCCGACCGCTGAGGAGCGCGTCCGGGCGAACGTGAAGAACGTCGTCCAGATCCACCAGGAGAAGGTCAGCGTTTCGTACACCAAGCAGGCTGCGACTGGGCAGCTGGCCAGCCCGCAGTCGGCGCCGTTCAACCACCCGGGCGGCGGCCCCAACCCGGTGACGAACGAGATGGACTGGCAGGTAGCGCAGGCGCTCAAGTCGATCGCGCTGGACGTCAACTGGTCGTTCATCAACGGCCAGTACGTGCTGCCGACCACGAACGCCACCGCCCGCCAGACGAAGGGCCTGCTGGCGGCGATCACCACGAACCGGATCGCCAAGGGCACCACCGTCACCGGCCTGACGTCCGCAACGGACACGATCACCTCGACCGGCCACGGTTTCGTCGACGGAGACAAGCTGGTGTTCACCAGCGCGGGCACCGCGAGCAACATCGTGCCCGGCCGCCTCTACTACGTCGACCAGATCGACGCCAACAGCTTCAAGGTGTCGACCAGCCTCGGCGGCACGGCCATCACGCTCGGCACCGGCACCGGTATCGCCTACACCAAGCCGTGGACGACCGCGCTTACCTCGGATCATGTCAACGACCTGATCCAGCTCGGCTACGACAACGGCGGCTTCTCCGAGCAGACCACCGCCACCCTCCTGGTCAACTCGATCCAGAAGCGGGCCATCACCAAGGCGTACGCGTCGGCGTACGGGCAGTTCCAGGAGACCAGCCGCAACGTGGGCGGCGTCAACGTCACCACTGTCACCACCGACTTCGGAATTTTCAACATCATGTCCGACAGGCACATGCCGCAGGACACCGTCGTCGCGGTGTCGCTGGAGCAGCTCATGCCCGTCTTCCTCAGCATCCCGGGCAAGGGCGTGATGTTCGAGGAGCCGCTGGCGAAGACCGGCTCGGCGGACAACTCGCAGATCTACGGCGAGGTCGGGTTGAAGTTCGGCTCGGAGAAGGCGCACGCCGTCATGACCGGGCTCAAGCTCTGATGGCCACCTACATTCGGGGTGCTGGCGGGCACGTGGCCGAGCGGGTACAGCCAGCACCCGGCAGCGACGACGCCACCCGCCTCGAGCAGCTGGCCGACGACCCGGAGTCCGGCTGGCGCATCGAGGACACAGACACGGCCGAGTCTGAGGGCCCGTTCGACCCGTCCGCCCACGACATGCCGATCGTCCTCGCCTACCTGCAGAAGGCCGATCTCGACGAGGCGGTTCGGGTTTTGGACGCGGAGGCGGCCGACGGCGGCAAGAAGCGCAAGGGCGTGCTCGGCGTCCGAGACGAGCTCCTGGCCAGTAAGAAGGAGTAGCCGTGGCGGCGTTCGCGACCCTGGACCAGTTCAAGGCACGGTTCGAGCGGGCGGTGAAGCTGGCCGAGGAGGCCCGCATCACCGCGCGGCTGGATGACGCGAGCGCCCTCATGGTCGGCCGCGTACCGAAGCTGGCCACCATCACCCCGACCCCGGCAATAGCGGTGAGCGTGTGCTACGACATGGTCGCCCGCGTCTTCCGGAACCCGGAAGGCAAGTTCCGGGAGGCCTTCGGCGACGACTACGAGTACCAGCGCGACGAGGCACAGGCATCGGGCGAACTGGTGCTCACCGAATCGGAGTATGAGGACCTGGTCGCCGCCGTGTCCGGGACGGCGGCCGCGGGCCGAGCGTTCTCGATCACTCCGCTCTACCCGCCATGCCCGGAGGAGTCGTGAGCCTGCAAGACGCACTCGCGGGGCCGCGCGAGCTGATCGTGGACGCCGTCATGGAAGAAATGTGTGTGGTCGAGCACCGCACCGGCACCGAGCTCGACCCGGTCACGCTCGTCGAGGTCGACGTGTGGGAACCGCTCTACGACGGCCCGTGCAAGGCCTCACCGCTCACCGCCGGGCGCGACACGCAGTGGGGCGAGGGCGAGGTGGTCCTTCACCGGTACACCCTCAAACTCCCCTACAGCGCCGCCGAGCCGGTCCAGGCCGGACCCGACTACCGGGCCACCGTCACGGCCAGCGCGGACGCCTGGCTGGTCGACCGGCCGCTCGAAGTCGTCGACGTCGTCTACTCGGCCACCGCGGTCACGCGCCGGCTGATCGTCGAAGACCGATCGTGAGGGGAGGACCTGGTGGCTGACGACATGCTCGACGCGTCCGAGCTCCTGGCCCTCAGCGCGTACATCGACGACGGGGCGCGGCGCGCGGCCGAGGGCGCCTACCCGCTCGTCAAGGATCACGCACTCAAGCTGCGTGACCGGTGGCGCGACAACGCGAAGCGGAGCGCTGGCCGTCACGGCAAGCACTACTCCAAGAGCATCACCGCCGACCAGGTCTACGATCCGGGCGCCGCGGTGTGGGAGGTGGGCCCGGACCGGGCGTTCCCGCAGGGCTCGATGGGCCGAGGCTTCGAGTTCGGGTCGGCGCACCAACCGCCTCATCTGGACGGCGCCCGCGCCACCGTGGCCACCGAGCCCGAGTTCAACCAGGCGGTCGACGACTTCATGCGGGGTCTGCTGTGACCGAGCCGCAGGAAGCGCACCCGCTAGCCGAGGCGATCCGGCAGATGCTCGACAACGGCCTGCCCTCGGCCGCCACCGTGCACCTGGGCGGCGTACCGTCCGGCACCCCGACGCCGTACGTGGTGATCTACCCCGACATCGGGACGGAGACGCCGGCCGACAGATCTCTGGCGGACGACGTGTCGACTGACTTCCGGTTCCAGGCCACCAGCGTGGGCGCCACCTACACCCAGGCGATGCTGACCGCCGGCATGGCCAACACGCTGCTGCTGACCACCATCCCGGCGGTGACGGGCCGCCGTGTCCGCCCGATCCGGCAGGAGGGCTCACAGCCGGTCCGCCGCGAGGACGAATCCAGCCCCCTGTGGTTCGCCACCGCCCAATACCTGGCGCGCAGCGACCGCACTTCGTAGATCCAGTTCGTTTCCCAGCCCGACACCGCAGGTGGCCGGGCTCTTTGCCATGCCTCGAAAGGAGCCCCATGGCCACCCGAGCACCGCAGGTCGCCACCGTCGCAGGCGGTGTCCTGACCATGTACAACGCTGCCGCCGCCGACAAGGTGTCCGGCGTCACCAAGCCCACCCGGATGATCGTCAACAATGCGACGGCCGCGCCGGTCACACTCACTGTCGACCCGGTCGGCAACAACGAGTACGGCGTCGCCAACCCGCCGAAGGTGTGGACGATCCCAGTCGGCTTCTACTTCCTGGACCTGCTGCCCACCTTCCGCGACCCGGCCGACACGAACCTGGTCTCCCTGGCCTGGTCCGCCACGCCGGGCTCGACGCTGACATGGGCGGCGGTGGGCTGATGGGCGCGCGCATGATCCCGGTCCGCAACATCGAGACCGGCCAGGAAACCCGGGTCGGCGAGAGCGCCTTCCCCTACTTCGCCGGCACCTTCGAGCGGCTCGACCAGCCCGCCGCCGACCCCGCCGCCAACACCCCCAGCAAGCCGGACAAGAGCGCCGCCAAGCGCCCGGCCACCACCGAGAGCAAGGAGTAGAGACATGGCCGGTGAAGACCTCCTCGGCGACGGCATGATCAAGGTGACATACCTGCTCACCCTGTCCAACATCTCCAACCCGCCCGCGGCCGAGCTCAACGCTGGCGTGGACCTGCAGCAGTACATCCTCAAGGACGGCCTGGGCATCGAGCCCGACCAGAGCCCGGTGGACAACACCAGCCTGGCCAGCAAGTCCGAGACCGAGCGGGCCGGCACCGCCAAGTTCGCGATCGAGCTGATGTGCAAGCGCAAGCTGGCCTCCGGCGAGGACGTCGCCTACAACACGCTGGTGCCCGGCCAGGACGCATTCCTCGCCGTGCGCCGCACCAAGGACAACGAGTTGCCGTGGGTGACGGGCGACGAGGCGGAAATCCACCCCATCCAGAACGGGATCCGCAAGAAGCAGCAGACCGCGCTCAACGAGGTGCAGAAGTTCTCCTCGAAGCTGTTCAACCACAGCGACTCCGACATTGACGCGGTGGTCGCCTGATGGCCGCACCGCGCTACGTCGAGGACATCGACGACTTCCTGGACGGGCTCAAGCTGCCCGAGACCGAGGTGCCGATCTGCATGCGGGGCGACCTGCAGTCGAAGTTCGAGGAGCTCGAACGCGACTTGGAGGCCGCCCGTCGCAGCGCCGACTCCGACTCTCTGGCCGGGTCCGGCAGCGACACACGTCGTCTGGCAGAGGAGATCACCGCGCTGCAGGACGAGATGCAGGAGCACGTCCGCGTGTTCTGGCTGCGTGCGCTGCCACGCAAGGAGTGGTCCGACCTGATCAAGGAGCACAAGCCGCGCAAGCAGGACGCGCCGGCCGACTTCAACCGCGACACCTTCCCCGTCGCGGCGCTGGCCGCCTGCTCGGTGAAGCCGAGTATCAACGAGGCGCAGGCGGGCAAGGTGATCGACCGCATCGCGCAAGGCCAGTGGGCCACCCTGTGGGACGCCATCCTGCAGTTGAACGGGGGTAGCGGCGAGGTCCCTTTCTCGTACGCAGCCTCCGCGATTCTGTCCAACACCAGAACGAGCTGAGGCTCGCCCGCGCCTACCGCATCCCCCGCTCCAAGCTGCTCGGGCGTGAACCGCGAACGGTCACCACCTACGAGTACGACGAGGAGACGGGGCGGCTGGTGCGGGCGATCACAGTCCGCGAAAGCGAATGGCTGGAAGACGACCGGGATTGGGCGCTGGCCGACCTGCAAGCGCGGGACAGCCTGTGCGGCACATGCGGACTCCCGCTGGAGGAGACGACAGACCCGGACGCCGAAGGTGCCTATGCCGCCGATCCGCCGGTGCGCTGCCATGCGTGCGTGCCGCTGAATGCGTCGAAACGCTCTCGCGAGGACCCGGCCGACGGCTGGGTGTACCGGGTTCGCAAGGTGCGCTAACGCTTGATGATGGCTTTGATCGCGAAGACGAGCCCGATCACGATGGCGGCGAAGACCGCCACTATCAGCATGAAGATCAGCAGCTCGCTCGGCCCGATGTTCGCCATAGTTCCTCCCCTGTACGCCTGGAATCCCCCGATCCGCTCGCATGGTGACACGCCAGCGCGGGCGAGGGGACCGTAACGGACCAACTCGAGAGCAGGGGGTGATCCGTCGTGGCCGACCGCACCGTCACTACCCGCCTCAAACTCGACACTCTCGGCTTCACCGCTGGCGGCAACAGCGCCAAGGGCACGCTGCGCGACCTGGACCGCAAGTTCCGCGAGTCGGCTGGCTTCGCCGCAGGGTTCCGCAAGCAGCTGGAGGACGCGGCAAAGCGGCTGCCGCCGATCGACATCGACGTCAACAGCTCGGCCGCCGAGGTAAAACTGGCCGAGATCCGGTCCAGGCTGGAGTCTCTGTCGTCGAAGACCGTCGGCGTCGACATCGACGCGGGCGAGGCGTACACGGAGCTGCAGGCACTGCAGCGGGAACTGCAGGCGATCGACGACAACGACGTGGCGTTCGAAGTCAAGGCCGGCGTCTCGCAGGCCCTCGCTGACCTGGCGGTGGTCGACCGCGAGATCAGCCACGTGGATGGCCGCACCGCCAGCATCAACGTCAACGCCGACGTCTCCGGCGCCCTATCCAGCATCGCCATGGTGGGCGCCGCCCTGGCGTCGCTGCCCGCGGTGACGACTATCGCCGTCGGCGTGATGGCGCTCGGCGGGGCATTCGCCGCGGCGGGCATCGGGGCGGCGGCGTTCAGCGCGGCGGCCGTCCCTGCTCTGGGCCGCATCAACCAGGCACTCACCGCCCAGGAGAGCGCGGCTAAGAACGCCGGTGCGGCCACAGGCGGCGCCGGCCAGTCGGCAGCGCAAGCCGCCCAGCAGGCCATGCAACTGGAGCAGGCCGAGAAGCGGCTGAAGGATGCCCAAGCCGAGCGCAAGCAGGCACAGGAGGACCTGACGCGGGCGACCGAGGCAGGACGTCGCGCTCTCGAAGATCTCAATTTCTCGCTGGAGCGCAGCGTCCTCTCCCAGAAGGACGCAGCACTGGCCGTTCGCGAGGCCGAGGCGCGGCTACTTGAGTTGCAGTCGAAGGGCGACGCCTCCGATCTTGAGATCGAGCGCGCCATGCTCAACGTCGAGATGGCGCACCAGCGGGCACGCGAGCAGGAAGTCAAGACCACCCGGGCCAAGAAGGACACCGCAGAGGCGAACAAGGCCGGAGTCAAGGGCACCGCCGAATACCAGAAGGGGCTCGACAAGCTCACCCAGGCCGAGGACAAGGTCGCCCAGGCCACCGCAGCGCTGAAGCAGATGCAGCTGCAGCAGCAGGCCGCCATGTCCGGCGGCGGTGGCGGCGCGGCCAAGCTGAAGGACGCGTTCGCTGACCTGTCCGCCCAGGAGAAGGTCCTGGCCAAGGACATCAAGGCGTTCAAGGACGAGTACGTCGACTGGCAGCGGGCGCTCGAACCCGACGTGTTCCCGGTGATCGCCCAGGGCCTCGACCTGATGCGGCTCGGCCTGAAGGAGGCGACCCCGCTCGCCAAGTCCGCCTCTGGCGCGTTGCTCACGCTGGGCAAGGACGCCGAACGGTCGCTGCGCGGCCCGTTCTGGCAGCAGTTCCTGTTCGATGTCCAGACCCAGATTCCTGGCGCGCTGGCCGGGCTCGGCAGGTCGTTCGGCAATGTCACGGTCGGCATCGCCGGGATCGTGCAGGCGTTCCTGCCCTTCACCCCGACCGTGGTCGGCGGCGCGGAGCGAGCCAGTGAGGCGTTCGCCCGCTGGGGCAAGAGCTTGGAGACGTCGAAGGACTTCCAGGAGTTCATGGCCTGGGCCAAGACGAACGCGCCCGAAGTGTGGCAGGACATCCAGAACATCGCCACCGCCATCGGCCACACCGCTCAGGCGATCGCACCGCTCGGCATCGGCGCATTCTCCGGGATCGGCCTGCTCGCGAAGCTGGTCGCGGGAATGGATCCGGAGCACATCCGTGCCATCGCCCTCGCGATCGTGGCGATCAAGACGGCGCAGGCCGGGCTCAATGTGGCCAACTTCTTCACTGACTTCGTTAGCAAGATCGGGGATCTCAAATCGAAGGTGTCCGACTTCGGCGGCACCGTGGACAAGGTCAAGTCGAAGGCGTCCGGACTGAAGGGCGGCATCTCCAACCTGGCCGAAAGCTTCGGTGGCCTGTCCGGGCTGGTCGGCGGCGCCGCCCTCACGGGCGGCCTGTTCATCCTCGACGACATGTTCGCCAAGGCAGCGAAGAACGCCGACCAGTTCGCCGAGAAGGTTGCCGCAGTCGGCGGCAGCAACATCGACGCCGAGCTCGCCGCCCTCAACGCGGAGCTGAAGAAGCAGAACGACCTGTCGGGCCCCAACATTCTCGGCTGGATCTACTTCTCGGACGCCGGGGAGGAGGCTGCCAACCGGGCCGATGCACTGACCAGCCGGATCGAGGACCTGAACCACCAGAAGGATTTGGCCGCAATCAAGGCCAAGGCGGCGGGCGACGGCATTGCCACCATGGGCAGCCAGGCGGCCACCAGCGCCGGGCAAGTTGGCGGGCTCGACCAGCAGCTCGGGACGTTCGCGGCCCGCACCGACGCTGTACAGGCGGTCCGATCCATGGAGGCGGCGTTCAAGGACGCCCGCACTGCCATGGATCGGTCGGCGGTCGGGCTGGATATCACCAAGGCGAAGACCGACGCGCAGCGCGACGCCGTCGTACAGGCCAGGGAAAAGTTCTCCGCCTATATCGACAGCATCCGCACCGCGGCCGACGGCGCCCAGACCTTGTCCGGCAGGACGTCGGACGGGACCCGCACGATTCTGGAGCAGCTGCCGCACCTCGCGTCCCTGGCGGGCAAGAACGCCGAAGCCAAGGAGCAGGTGCTGCTGCTGGCTAAGGCGTACGGCATCTCCCGCGACGACGCCATCAAGGCCATGTCCAGCGCCGAAGGGCTCAAGAAGGTCCTGGCTGAGCTCAAGTCGAAAGAGATCCGCATCGGCTTGACCATGGACGTGTCAGCGGCTGAGAAGGAGTTCGGATCGTTCATCGCCCGCTACAGCAACAAGTCCCTGGCGATCGCGCTGGCCACTAAGACTCGGGCCGCGGGCGGCATCCAGACCCGGTCCGGCGTGGACCTGATGGCGGCGGGTGGGCTGAAAGGCTCCTCGTCGACGTCGCCTCCGCCGCCGGCGATCCGTAGCCAGCCCACGTACGTGCCGGGCGACCGGGTGGGCACCGTGTACGCCGAGGCCGGCCGGGAAGCCTACATCCCGTACGACACCACCTACCGTCCGCGGGCCATCAAGATTCTGGGCCAGGTCGCGAGCGACTTCGGCCTGGAGTTGTACTCGGCAGATGCCGAGAAGAAGACGACCACGCTGGTCGCCGGGCTACAGGCGACGAACACGAGCATCACGACCAGCTTGGACGGCGCGACGCGCGAGCTGGACGCCACGCTCGGCAGCTCGGGCACGCTGACGCAGTCCGTGGCCAGCGTGGGCACGCTCGGGTCGCAGGTGGCCCAGTCCTGGGTGACCGGATCGAAGACCATCGGCGAGTCGGTCACAGTGGGCTCGAAGACCGTCAGCGGGTCAGTGACGGGCATGGCCGATGCTGTCACGGTCGGCTCCGACAAGATCGTGAAGGCCACTGATCTTGTGAAGGAGGCAGCCCTGCGGGTCGCCGACGTGATCAGCAACGCCTCGTCCGGCTCCGGTAAAGGCTCACAGGGTTCAACCAATGTGCCCGCGCCTGGCGGCTCTAAGGGCTCGGGCAAGGGGTCGCAAGGCTCTGTGATCCCGCCTGCGCCTGGCTCATCTTCGTCGATGAACGCCAGCAACAGCGTGGCCGGGGATTACGGCACGAGCGGCTACCTGACCGGCGGATCCGGCTTGACGAACGCGTCGCGCGTGTCCGCGCCGCAGGTCGTGTCCGGCGGCAGTGTGGCATCCCTGCAGGGTGTCTCCTACTCAGGGACGCCCACCAGCACGACAGCGTCTACAGCCGGGCAGAGCGGCAGCGGGGTGACGGTCAACATCGGCACCGCGACCGTCCGCGAAGAGTCCGATTTCGCCAAGTTGGGCGCGCAGTTCGGGTTCGAGTACATGGCGCACGCCTGATCAGGAGGGAGACCCGATGCCCGCAGATGACCCGCCTGAGGACATCTCGTACGGCGAGAAGCTGAGGCGCAAAAACCTGCAAGTCCGCACCGGCGGCTGGTCGTGGCGGACCCGCGACCAAGTGCTCGCGGACTCGTCGACGAGCCGGACGGTGCGGGATCAGGCCGGGAACGACGTGACGGAGCGGACCGACGAGCACGGCGGTTACCACCGTGACGTCACGATCAATTTGAGGAGCTAGCGGTGGCCATCACTCGCGACCTGATGTTCGTCGACACCCAGATCAAGGGCCTGACGAACGCGATCGCTCTCAACCTGGGCGACGCCACCGCAGGCGCGTTCAAGATCGCCCTCTTCCAGGACAGCATTACCCCGGACGCCAGTCAGACCAACCCCGCCTACGGGTCGTCGCCGTTCGCCTCTGGCGAGGTCAGCGGCGCCGGATACACCGCCGGCGGCCTGGCCCTCACGTCGGTGGTGTTCGAGGAGCTGCCCGGGTCGCCGGGTTGGATGCGGTGGGACTTCGCCAACCCCTCCTGGGCGGCCAGCACCATCACGGACGCGAAAGGCGCCCTGTTCTACGCGACCGGCCTGTCCAACCGCGCGGTCCTGTTCAGGTCGTTCGTCCAGACGTACAGCTCCCAGGACGGGACCTTCAGCGTGAACGTCCACAGTGACGGCGCGTGCAAGCTGAACGTGGTCGGCCCGCTCCTCTAACCCCCTGATCTTCGCCCCGCCTGTGTGCGGGGCTTTCGCATGTCTGGAGAGCGTTTCCATGACCTTGTACATCGCCTTCAACGGGCCGATGGCGACCACGGCCGCGCCTGCCCCGGTCACCACCGGCACGGCGGTGAAAACCATGCTGCAGATCGCCACCCCCTCCACCAAAATGATCAAACCCGTGTGGTGGGGCATCAGCTTTAGCGGCTTCGCGGCCGCCGCGCCGATCGTGTGCGAACTCGTCCAGACGGATGTCGCCGCCACGGTGACCGCGCACATCGCGTCCGGGGTGCAGCCGTACGACGACCCGGGCGCGCCCGCCTCGGTGGTGACGCTCGGCACCAGCGCGACCGGCTACACCTCCACCGCCGAAGGCACCATCACCGCGACCAGGCACGCCGATTTGAAGCAGGTTTCGCCCACCACCCAGTACGACTACCTGTGGCCGCTCGGCCGCGAGTTCAAGGTCGCCATCTCGCGGTTCCTGCGGGTGCGGGTGACGGCGGCGGCCGCGGTCAACGCCACCTGCTTCGTGGTGTGGGAGGAGTAGGTGACGGCGACACTACGCGCCTTCACCTCCGCTTCCTCCGCTACCACCTCCTACACCTGCAACCGGCCGACTGTCGTGGCAGGCGACCTGATGCTGGCCTTCCAGAGCGCTGACACCGGGACGCTCGCCAACATGACCACCCCGACGGGCGGGGCGACCTGGTCGTTGCTCACCTCGCGCACGTGGGGGTCTGGCGCGGGCGGCAAGGTGTGGTGGAAGTTCGCCGACAGCGCGGAGCCGTCCACGTACGGGTTCGCCCAGGGGTCCGGCGCCGACGGCGTGACGATCATCGCGAGCATCTCTGACACGTCCACGTCGCTGCCGGTGTTCGCCGACACCGGCAGCGACGTGGCATCCGCCACGGTCGCCACCCCGTCCGTCACACCGACCGGGGCCGACGACCTGGAGCTGCGGTTCGCCACAGCGGCGGGGTCGGGCGGCGCGGTCACCTGGACGTCCCCGGCCACCTACACGCAGCAGACGCAGGTCCAGTCCACGACGTTCACCACCGGCGTGCTGGCGACCAAGGCGCTGTCGTCCGGGTCGGCTACGGGGACGCAGAACTTCACCCTGTCGGCATCGAAGTCGCGCAACCTAGGCTTCACCGTCGCCGTCGCAGGGGTGTCGTTCGTGCCGCCACGGCCGATCCTCATCGTTCAGCCTGCCGTCCAGCGCGCCGCCTTCTACTAGCAGGGAGGGCGCTGCGTGGCTCGTCTTGGACGTTCCCAGCCAGTCCCCGTCATCATCCGCGGCAGGCGCACCTACTGGCAGGCCAACGCCAACCTGCCCACGTTCGCACTCGGCTGGGAATTCCCGACCATCACGGTGACCTCACCGTCAGTGTCCATCCCGCTGCGCACGTTCGCGTTGGGCTGGGAGTTCCCCTCCCTTTCGCTGCCAGTCGGCCTGCCCACCTTCGCGCTGGGCTGGGAATTCCCGGCGATCACGGTCACCATCCCGGTCGCCCCCGGCGACGACCTGACCGGCCCAGGCCAGATCAGCCTCAACGGGTTCAAGATGGGCTCCGGCACCGTCTACGGGATTGTCGAGCTGATCGGCGCCGACATCGACATGCCCGGCGTCGACAACGGCAACGTCAACAACCCATCGAGCGATGGCGCCCAGTCGGGCCGGAAACTCGCTCAGCCACGCATCATCACCGCCTCGTTCATCGTTGACGCCCCTGCCGCCTCGATCCGTGAGGCGATGGAAGCTTTCCGCGACAACACTCCCCTCGCCGACTCGGATGAGGAGCTGGACCTGGCCATCCAGGTGCTGGACACGATCTATGTCACCCGGGGCGCCGTCACCCGCCGCTCCGCACCCATCAACCAGCAGTACGTGCAGCTCGGGATCGCCAAAGCTGTCCTGCAGATCGAATGCTCTGACCCTCGCCTGTACTCGCAGGACCTGGTCAGCGCGCAAATCGTCGACGGCGGATCCGCCGAAGTAACCAACCTCGGGAACCGGAAAACGCGGCCGCTGATACGCATCCCGGGCCCGGCCAACACCCCGCGCCTACAGGTGTTCCGGACGCTCGCCGACGGGTCCGAAGACCTGCGCGTCATCCAGTTCAACACCACCGTGGCCGGCGGCGACACGCTGACCGTCGACATCGCGCGCGGCACCGCCGAACTCTCCAACGGCACCAGCCTCACCCGCTACCTGACCGGCAGCGTCGCCCTCCCCTCATGGGTCCTCGGCCGCGGCGTCTCCGACATCTCGTATGAGACGGCGGACGGCACCGCCCCGGACGTGGTCGTGCTGTGGCGGCACGCCTGGCTGTGAAGGGGGTGGGCGCGTGGTCGCCTCGGTGAGAAGCGTCGCCGCCACGCCGATCGACTTCCATGGCGTCGCCGACGTCGAGCACGGCGCCATCCAGGCCGGCGACGTCGTCCTCGCCTTCCACACCGCCGACTTCGGTGGACCGTCCGACATGGGCATCTCGGGCGGCGGCACATGGACGCCGCTGGACCAGAAGACTGAGGACGAGTGGGCGACCCGCATCTGGCGGAAAACCGGCACCGCCTCCGAGCCAGCCACGTACCGGGTGACGCAGGCCGACGAGTTCACCACCGGTACGGTCATCATCCTGGCATTGAAGGGCGCCGACCCGGCCGACATCATCGTAACCAAGGCGGCCGGGCAGGTCGCGCCAGCGGCCACACCCTCGACAGCGTCCGGGCTGGAGATCCGCTACGGTGCGGGCCTCACGAACGTGGCCGTCACCTGGCAGCAGCTGGCCGGATACTCCGGGCTCGACATCCAGACCCCGAGCCGGCTCACCTCGGCCACGATCGCCGTCAAGCCGTACCTGTCCACGACGCAGCTGCCCGCGCGCGACCTCAACCCCGACCCGCCCATAGTCGACAAGCACGCCTTCACCATCATCGTGAAGTCGTCCGGCGGCGGAACCACCCCGACCCCGCCCACGTTCCCGGTCAGCACGCCGGGCCGCGGCGAAGGGCATATCCGATGCAGCGTGCATGACCTGTTGACCGGCGACTACTACGACGACATCTTCCCGTCCGGGCTGAGCTTGTCGAGGTTGAACAGCCAGCCGGGCGCGTGGCGTGGCCGGCTCGACCTGGCTTCCCGTGTCGAGGCACGGAAGATCGCCGAGATGTTCCCTGCTGACTATGGCGACATGACGGCCGGCCCCGGGCGGCTGGTGGTGCACACCTACCGGTCCGGCGTCCTGTGGGGCATCCACTGGCTGCACACCACCGACGAGGGCCAGGACGCGAGAGGCAATCCCTACCTTGACGTGTCCGGATCCACGCTCGACGCATATCCGCTGTATGTCGCCATCGAGGAGGAGATCGGTTTCGGCGGCGACCAGTTGCAGAACGCCCGCGACCTGATCTCTCACATGCAGGCGACTGCCGCCTCGAATATCGGGCTCGGCCTCCAGACAGGCGACTCTGGCGTGATCCGGCTGTTGGAAGCCGTGCCCGGTCCGAACGTCTGCTACGGCAACATCCTGGCCGACTACGCCAAGCTGGTCGACGGCTTCGAGTTCGTGGTGAACCCGCGGATCGTCGACGGCGCTATCATCCGCAGCCTCGAATTCGGCTCCCCCAAGTTGACCGGCTCCGGGGTGCACACCTTCTTTCAGGGCGACGACGGCGGCACCATCACCGGCTGGCGCATCACTCGGTCTGCACTGGCGGGCGGCACCCGCTGGGGAGCGTACGGTGGCACGCCGCAGCAGGAGGACGCCACCGCGAGCGCCGCTCCGGTGAAGGGCGCGCTCGTCACCACGCCGCACGTCGCCGCCGGTTATCCGATCATCGACAAACGCCCCACCCATCCCGGCGCGTCGACGGATCAGGGGGTGGTCGACGCGTTCGTCCAGTACTGGGCGAACCGCGCGGCTGGCGCCCCGCCGGTCTTCTCCTTCGAGGTGACGATCGGCTCAGAGTCGACGCTCGGCCCCAACTCGATCGGCGACCAGGTGCGGGCCGTGCTCGACAACCCTCGCTACCCGATCAAGGCGGACGGCTCCGCTTCGTTCGACAAGGGTCAGCGGCTGATCGGGTGGGAGCTCACCCCCGCCGACCGGAGCGCGGGCGGCAAAGACAAGCTACGGCTGATCACGGAGACAGGGGTCGAGGAATGAGCATCTACGACCCGGTCGGCTCGACCGACGTACGCATCGTCAAGGACCTGGAGACGCGCATCGCCGCGCTCGAGACTCTGGTGCGGACCGTCACCGGGGCGCCGGTCACCAAGGCGTCCGGACCTCTGTTCGTGCCGAATGCTTCCACGCCGGCCACCCCGTCGGGCGGCATCCGGATCTACGCCGTGGGCGGCACCTTCCGGGTCATCCAGTCCGACGGCACCATCAAGGAGATCTCCGAGTTCACCCCGGCCGACAACGTGATCGTGCCCGGCATCTCGGCGCCGAACGCCCCCGGAACCTACAGCCAGTCGCAGGCTCAGGCCATCAGCGACGGGCTCGCCACCACCTACAACTCGCTGGTCGCGCTGATCGTCAACCTGCGAGCCGCGGGGATCCTCGTCTGACCCCCGCCCCCTGATCGTGGCCGCCCGTGTAGGGGCTTTGGGTGCGCGCCCCGACAAGGGAGCGCGGGCGGCCACCCCCAACCGTCGAGCAGGGGAGGCGAGCCGTGCCATATCTCGAAGAGCTCCGACATCGCGTCGGCCGGCGCGGCTGCGCCTTGCTCTTCTTCGCGCTGCTGGACTTGATCTACGCCGCGTCGCTGCTGAGCGCCCCCACGAGCGGCTCCTACCGGTTCCTCGCCGACATCCTGCCGCTCGCCGCATGGGCTGGCCTGTGGGCCGCCGTAGGGCTGCTGTGTCTCGCGCAGGCGTTCATGCGCACCGACCGTGCCGCGTTCGCCGCAGCGATGCTTATCAAGGTGGTCTGGGGGCTGGTGCAATTTTTCGGCTGGCTCATCGCGGGCCTGGACCGCGGCTACGTCAGCGCCGTCATCTGGCTCGCCCTGGCCGCTTTCGTCCACGTCATCGCCGGATGGCCGGAACCCGCACGCCAGGGGCGGTGACGTGGACGCGGGAGTCATCGTCGCGGTCATCTCCGGAATCGTCGGGCTCGCCTCGGCCGTCTACACCGCCAGGTCAGCCTCCCGGACGTCAGCGGCGAAAACGGAAGCGGACGAGCGGGTCGCGCTGCGCCAGATCGAAGCCGGCGCGTTCGCGCGGGCCAAGGAGTTCTACGTGGACGCGCTGACGAGGATGCAGGGCGAGATCGATCGGCAGGCCAAGCGGATCAACATTTTGGAAGGTCAGGTCACGCGGCTGTCCCGGCAGGTGCGGGATGTCGGCCTGGTGCCGGTGACCAGCAATGAAGACGACACGTAAGGAAGAGTGATCATGCCGTACCTGACGCAGCTCGCCACCGTGGCCAGACGCACGGGCTTCCCGGTCGTCGAAGTCTCCGGGTGGCGGACGCGCGGCCACGGCCCGCAGCCCGCCGTGCGCGGCATCGTCGCCCACCACACCGCGGGCCGCGCCGACATGCACGTAGTCCGTGACGGCAGGCCGGGCCTGGATGGGCCGCTCAGCCAGTTCTGGCTACGCCATGACGGCACCATCTACGTGGTGGCGGCCGGGAAGTGCTGGCACAACTACCCGTCCACGTCGCCGAACCACGACAACAGCCATGCGATCGGTATCGAGGCCGAAAACGACGGCCGCGAGGCGTGGCCCACCATCCAGCTCGACGCCTATAAACGGCTGTGCGCCGAGCTGTGCAGGGCGTTCGGCGTGGCTGCGAGCAGGGTCAAGGGCCACAAAGAGGTGCAGCCGGGCAAGCCCGACCCTCACCACGTCGACATGGACGATTTCCGCCGCGACGTCGCCCAACTGCTGCTCGCCGACCACGACGGGCCGTCCCCGTGGCCGGGCCGCCTCCTGAAGTACGTGTCTGGCGAGCCGCTGATGATGGGCCAGGACGTCCGCACCTGGCAGGCCGCCCTCACCACGAACGGCTTCAAGACGACGGTGGACGGCGCTTTCGGCGAGAAGACCCGTACGGCCACGCGCAAGCTGCAGCGCCGCGAGGACCTCGACGATGACGGCGTCGTCGGCCCGCTCACGTGGGCCGCCGCCTGGCAGTAGGACCTGTCCTAAAGGGCTCTCAAAGTCGTCCCAGGCCCTCGGTGCCTGGGCTTTTTCATGTCCCGAGCATTCATGTCCCCGAGCAAGGAGCCCATCTCCGATGTTCAAGAAGATCGCATCCATCGCCGCCGTCGGCCTCGTCGTCCTCGGCGGCACCGGCCTGGCCGCAGCCGCCACGGCGGCGAAGGAGCCGGCCAAGAGCTACGGCGTGTGCGTCAACAAGAAGACCGGCGCGGTCCGGGTGCTGGAGGCCAAGAACCTGGCCAAATCCCGCTACGGCAAGTGCCGGGCGGGTGAGCGGCGGGTGCTGCTGCCCGGCGTCGACGGCGTCCCCACCCCGTTCAAGCTGCCGGCCAAGATGCAGTTCACATTCGAGGGCGTCACCGCGGTCTGCACGCGCGGCAGCGACGCCGCGTCGGGCGTGCCAGCGTACGCGTGCGTGAAGCCGACGCCGAGTCCGTCGCCCACTCCGACGTCGTGATCAAGGTGTTGGGAAGCCGCTGATTTTATCGGCGGCTTTGCAACAGCTGGAGCTGACGAACGCCCCGAAAATATACCGGCTCGCATACCGCTTCCTCTGACCAGTGCAAACACCGCTGGTCTTATAGTTTTCCGACCTCATTGGAGGGGCCATGCAGGTACGTATCTTCGGCCGCGAACCGGCCGTCTGGGTCTACGCCATCAACAGCCTGGTGGCCGTCCTGGTCGCCTACGGCCTGTCCCTCACACAGGTGCAGGTGGCGACCATCTCGACCGTGGCCACCGCAGTCCTGGCCGCCGTGGTGGCGATCCTGACCCGGCCTTTCGTGGTCAGCGCGCTGACGGGAGCGGTCGGCACCGTACTGACCGCGATCGCAGGGTTCGGGCTCGACCTGTCGCAGGAGCAGATCGGCGCGACCGTAACCGCGCTCAACATCGTGCTCGCCCTGGTACTGCGCATGAACGTGTCACCGTCTTCGGCGACGTCGGAGTATCCGCCGGGCGTGCATTCGACGCCCAGGTTCTGACCGGTACCGACTGGCCGAAGCCCCCGTCACTTCCCCGCTTGGGGAGGTGACGGGGGCCTTTCTGCGTTCGCCCTTGACCAAGCCCTCTTCGCAGCAGACCATCGAGAAATCATAGAAAGAATCCGAAGGGATCAAGCAAATGAAGCTACGTTTCCTCGGCAGTACCTCCGACGGCGGCGCCTGCCCGACGCTGTACGAAACCGATCGCGACACGTTCGTCGTCCAGGGGGATGAGGTCACCGACCCTGAGGCGCTGGCTGAGCTGCGTAACGTGCTCCCCGGCGAAAGCTTCGTGGAGATCCCGAAAGAGCTCCTCCGCTTCGCGAGGCCTGACGAGAGCGGAGCATGACCCTCATCACAGGATCCGACTTCAATGCCCTGTTCGCCGAGTTCAAGCGTTCAGCGTTCCGGCTGGAGGGCCGGGACAGGTATTACGCCCCTGATGAGCGTGAGCGGATCCGGAAGTTCCTCGCAGGGGAGGGCTACGACGTCTCATCGCGGCTGGCCGCCCCGTGGTGGCAGATGATCCGCGACGCCACCGCAGGCGGCAAACGCGTTCAACGGGTACGTGTGGTGACGGAACCGCTCGGCGACTACAGCCGATACGCGCTCGCTGGAGCCCGCATCAACATCGACGGCGGAGAAGACATCCGCTACATGGCACGCGACAAGGCCATATCGCTCGACCTGCCCGAGCATGACTTCTGGCTGTTCGACGAGAAGACCGTCGCCTGGATGCACTTCGACGACAACGATGCCTTGCTGGGCGCCGACCTGGTGGAAGATCCTGACGTCGTAAAGCAACACCTGCAGTGGCAGGCGACGGCGTGGCAGCACGCCACACAGTACGACGACTACATCCGATAGAAAGCAGCACGTGTCCGACGTCCACCAAGTACGCACCGCCCTAGGCCGCCGACTCCGCGGACTCCGTACCAGCGCCAGTCTGTCTGGAAAGAGTCTCGCGGAGTCGCTGGGCTGGCCATCGTCGAAGATTTCTAAGATCGAGCACGGCAAGCAGACCCCGACCGCTGAGGACATCACTGCCTGGGCGCGAACCTGCGGCGCCGAGGCCAGCGCGAGTGAACTGCTGAGCCTGCTCGGCAACCTGGAGACGCTCTACGCCGAATGGCAACGGATCCTGCGCGCCGGCACCGGCAAGCGGCAGCAGACCTACCAGGAGATCGAAGCGAGTACCCGCACGCTGCGGGTCTTCGAGTCGTTGCTGATTCCCGGCCTGCTGCAGACGCCGGATTATGCACGGGTCCGGCTGGCCGAGAACATCGAGCTATGGGGAGGTGTTAACGACCTGGATGAGGGCGTACGGCAGCGGATGCGCCGACAGGAGATCCTCTACGACTCCAGTCGCCGGTTCTATTTCGTCCTGTCTGAGGCAGCGCTACGGACGCTGCTGTGCCCTCCGCAGGTGATGGCTGGACAGCTCGAACGGTTGATCGCCTTGTCGCTGTCGCAGACGCTGAAGGTGGGGATCATCCCCTTTAGCACGGTCCTGCCGATCAGCCCGAAGCATGGTTTCTGGATCTACGATGACCGGCTCGCCACGGCGGAGACGGTGACCGCCGAGTTGCATCTCACCCAGCCGGACGAGATCGAGCATTATCGGCGCGTTTTCGATGCCGTCTCGGGAGTGGCTCACTACGGCAGCGACGCGAGGCAGATCATCACAAAGGCTCTGAGCGACCTAGCCGCAACCTTGAATTAGAGATCGATCTTGAAGAAATATTGAGCAATTTGCTTCCCATGTAGATCGGTCGTCTTTACCGTCCTGGACATGGACAGTCACGGGTCCGTATCCCCCATGCGAACGCCTTCCACCGCAGGCGTTGACGCCACGAGCAGGTCTGCCGGCGGCGACGTGACGCGGCGTCGGCAGACCGACCACCTGGCCCCGCGTCCCCGACGCGTCGACGCCAGCCCCGCGAGCTCGGGACCTATCGAGATCGCCGAGTTCCACGACATCCGCCAGCGCGATGACGGGATCTGGATCGCCGTCCACGACAGCGGCCGGGTGATCACTGCCCCGAGTCTCAGGCGCCTGCAATACATCGAGGCCCTGAAGGTGCGCATCCTTCACTCGTTGCACACGTCTGGGGCGGCGCTCTGATGATGGCGATCGAGCTTAAGAACTCCCCGGCCTGCCGCGTCGCCCCTGTCACGGTGCGCCGGGTGGGTGGCCCCGCGACTCATTGGCCCGCAGCCCAGATGGCGGCGGCCGGAGGGACGGCGCGGGGTCACCATCAAGACTTCCGGCACACCGCTTGGTCCCCGTGGCTCGTTGCCGGATACGTCCCTGCCCGTTCCGGACCGGCAGGGACTGGCCGGGGCCCACGCCCAGACCCCGCCGCGGCCCCGGCCCTCGACCATAAGGAGAACCGTGCCAGAAGAGCCGCAGGAATCCGGCTGTCCGCCGTGCGGCCCGTTCAGCCAAAAGTTCGTCGACGGCGTCACCATCTCGACATGCGACAAGTGCGGGCTGACCATGCACGGCTGGTAAGGGCGGGCAAGGATGAGCGGCGCAGCACCAGACCGAAGCCGCTGCCCCTGCCGTGGATCACGTCCCCGCGAGAGCTGCCCTTCCGGACCGGGGAGTCAATGTGAATCCCGAGGAGACGGTCGCCTACTACGACGATGACCCGGCTCGCGCCCAGTGGGTGTGCGGCTTGCTGATGAGCGCCCGCCCCGGCTGGACGGTTTGGCGCAGTGAGGACCGGATCTGGCGGGCTCGACGCGGCCACTGGCCGCCGGAGCCGCTCGCAGACCAGAATGCCGGGCTGGTGAATCTCGCCATGGCGTACGCGGACGGCGGCGATGTGGCATGACCACCACCACCGTCCGGGCGCCCTACGTCGTCGCCTACGAGGTCGAGACCGTCGCGCTCGACCTGGCCGTCATCCACGACGTGTGGGCGCTGAACGGGCGTCGGCTGTCCTACATCGACCCCGTGGCGAGTGACTGGAGTATGGGCGTGCTGTGGGCCCGGCAGAAGTGCGATCGGCGCGGGAAGGTCAACTACAAGGAGATGCACACGCTCCGGCAGCGGACCTGCATGCTGCACCGGCTCTGCCAGGTGTGCGAGGGTCCCGCGCTGGACCCCAGTACCGGGCGCCTGTCCTGGGTGTTCCACGAGGAGCTACCGGCCACGTCCGGCCGCCTCAGCAAGCCTCCGACGTGCCTGCGGTGCATCCCGGAGGCGCTGGCCGCGTGCCCGCATCTCCAGCTCGACGCCCACGTCTACACTTCGCCCGACTACGAGCCGTGGGGCGTGAAGGGAGTCGTCTTCTCCACCTCCGGTAGGCCGGCCTTCCAGGACATCCCACTGACCGACCTCCCCACGCTGGAGCTCACGCTTGCCCGAGCCCTGATCGTTCATACGTGGGGGCTCGAGCATGTCTAGCGAATGGACGCGCTACATCCCATCTGGGAACCGCAGTCGGGTGGTCGAGGCGTCGTGCTGCAGCCTGTACCAGCTGCTCCAGGAGGGCGGCGCATACGTCGTCGTGGCGTACGGCCGTAGGCCGTACTCGCTCTCTCTGGAGGAGACGGCCAGAGGGCCAGCCAGCCTCGCCCAAGACGTGTTCCGTGAACTGGTGGCTGCCCATCTCACCGGGACACAGAAGCACCATCCATAGACAACCCGGCCGCCATGCCGAACCTCCATGGCGGCCGGGCTCAAGCTCCCCGGCGAGCCCGCCGCACGTCAAAGCGGCGGCCGAACCGGGGTTACGGGGTCTCCGTCCGGATCTGGAGGGACGGTGGCGGAGACCCCCTCTTCCCCCCGAGGAGTTTCGATGTTGAATGCCCCGCTGTTGCCCGTCGTCCTCGCGGCGAACGGCCTGGTGGTGATGGTGATCGCTGCGGTCGTCATGTGCGCCGAGTACATCCCCGATGGGGTGCGCTGGCTGTGGCGGCGTATCACCCGCCGGACGACGGACTCCCAGTAGCGATCACGCGGCTGCGCGTGGGATGCGCGCGATTTCACTTTTCGATCTTGGTTGTGGGTGTCGCGGACTGTCGCCGGGGGTGTCGGACTGGCTGTCGCGGACCGTCGCGACACCTGTCGCGAGGCCTCGACCTGTAACTCTCCCCGCCCGACACCCCGGCCCCTGTCGCGACACCTCACACCCCGGCAGGCTCACCCAGCAGCACGTCCGCGCGGATGATCCGGTAACACCGCCTCTCGTCGTCGCGTTCGATCACACCGTCGTCGACGAGCAGGGCCAGCTGGTCGTTGAGCCAGCCGCGCGAGCTGTAGCCGGTCCTGGCTTTCACCTCCTTGAGGTCCTTGACGGCGAACTCCGGGCGGCCCTCGCGTGCCCACGCACGCAACTGGTCGAGCAGCACGCCGCGAGCCTGCACGGCCTCCATCTTCGGACCGCTCATGGTTGGGAATTTGCGGTCGTCGGCCGGCTCGATTGGGTCGTCCATCCCGGCCGACAAGTCGGGGCTCGGGTTCTCAGTCTTTACCAGGTTGCCCACGGGCGGCTCCTCTTCGAGCCCGGCCGCCGCCTCTGCGCCGAAATTGGCGGCCACGATCCGCGTGAACTCGTCGGCCTCCTTCGCGCTGGCCGGCCAATCAGCCGCGTGCGCCCGCATCCGCTTGTTGGCCTCCTGGTCGTCCTCGCCCCAGTCCCAGGTGCGCAGCGCCATCGCGATCCGCTCGTCGGGGATGCCGGGCGCGTCCAGGTAGGCCATGCCGGGTTGCTTTTGCGCCCACCGCTCCGGTTTCGCGCCACGCTCCCGCTGCTCGGCCGAGAGCCCGAACTTGGCGTCGCCCGGGGACTCCACCCCGAGGCACATCTTCGCGAGCTGGCCGCGCGCGAGCGTCGGCATCTGCGTAAAGTCGCTGCGCTGCAGCGACATGACCACCGTGCCGCCCGCGCTGCGGATGGCCTTCAGCATGGACAGGAATGCTTCCTGTTCCTTCTCCGGCAGCGCGTTGTAGATGTCGGGGAACTCTTCCAGCCAGATGATCCAGTACGTGAGGCCACAGCCCGCCTTCCACTTCTGATAGCCCCGAGCCGAGAGCCAGGCGGTGCGCTCGGCCAGCTGCGCCTGGATCTCTCGGAGCATCGCGCGCGCACCCGCGGCGGTGTACTCCACGCGGTGCAGGCCGTTCGCGAGAGGCCCGAGCGTCTGGTCGGCCTTGGTGATGTCGGCCGCGAAGATGGCCACATCGAAGCGAGTCATCAGCTCGGCGAGGATGTTCCAGCAGGCGCCGATGCTCTTGCCGCTGCCGGACATGCCCATGATCATCAGATGGAAGCCGAAGAGGACCAGCTCCACCAGGTCGAGGTCCTGCCACAGCCCGAGCCGTAGAGGCTCTGCGATGCTCTTGCCGGGGCGCGAGGGTCCCGGCCACGGGATCCGATTCTTCAAGACGCGCGGATCCGAGATGGTGACCTTCGCCTTCGATGCGTCGTCCGGGTCGATCGACACGGTGATAGACCCAGGCGGCAGCCGCATCCCGGACTCGACGTAGGTGGCCTTCTTCTGCAGGTCCTCGACGACGGCGCGGCCTTCGTCGAGCTGCACGTCGCCCTCGACCTTGTGCTCGCCCGCCTTGGTGGTGGACGCCTGGGCGTCGATGCCGGCTTTCTCGGCGCCGCGGCCGAACAGCACCGCGAGCGGGTCAGCCAGGGCGGCCGCAGTGTCGACGCCCTGGCGTCTGAGCGTGCTGCGAATGTTCCAGGCGAGAGCTAAGGCCACTCCGCCGACCAGCACGGCCCGGCCGGTGATGACCGTGGCAGGGCCGTTGATCGTGGCCGCGCACACCCACAGCCCGGCTGCGCCGGTGGTGAGAGTAGAGAAGAGTCTGCCGCCGGTGGAGCGGGCGTGTGACCACCACCAGGTGCCGCTGGCCAACGCCAATGTGCAGACCGCAAGCAGGAACATCGTCCACGCGATGACGAGAGGGTCGTCGGAGGCGAGGATCCAGTGGAAGGCCGACCCGAGCCCGAAGACCAGGGCGAGCCCCAGCCACGGCGGCACATAGACGAGGATCTTGGACGTTTCGCGCGCCCACAGCCGATCCCATGAGGTGTCGTGTACCTCGGTGACGTCCACCGTGCTGGCGGTGGAGGTGCGTCGCGCCATCACCAATCCCAGGCGCGCTTGGGCTCGTCCGGCTCCGGGCTGATCAGTTCGGAGAACTGCCGCCGATACTCCAGATTGAGCAGCACCGATTCGGTGGCCACCCAGCCGGCCATTTCCGACATGCGTTCCAGCCTGGCGGCGACCTTCCCCGCGCGGCGCTTCACGTCGAACCCGAACTTGTACCAGTCACCGCTGCCGAGCTCTTTGAGGATGCCGTACAGGTCTTCGGCCGCGGCCTCGTACTCCTGCGACAGCGCCCGGTTGTGGTCGCGGGAAGCCGTGGCGTACTTCGCCACGCTCTCGCTGCCGTCGAACTCGATCACGTCGAGCCCGGCCGGGGTCTTCCGGTGGTCAGCCATTACCACCGCCCCCGGACCTTGACGTAGCCGAACCGGTAAGCGGTGCGGGCCACCCATCGCTGCCAGCAGACGGTCACCAGCACGCCGGCCGTGAACGCGGCGGCCAGCAGCAGCCACATCGGATTGACTTCCAGACGGGCCACCACCTGCATACCCGCCCCGACGACGAACAGGAGGGCGACGAACGCTATCCACTCGCGCCTACTCGCCCTGCGGCGCTTCTTGCGGATCCGGCGGGCGGTCATCGCGCCACCTCCACAAGCTGCCCCAGGTACGCCTGAAGGCGGCGTGCCCGGTCGGTGCCGACGTTCATCCGGTCCTTGATCGCGCGCACGGTCGGGGGCTCGCCCTGCGCCACCTCGGCGAGGAAGTGAGCCACGGCCACGGGCCGGTAAGGCGCGTCGACGTCCGGCTCAGGTACAAGATCGGGCTGTACCTCGACCTCGACCACGGGCGGCCCGTCGAGGGCGTCAACGTCCAGGTTCCCGGCATCGGGAACCTGGACGACCTGCACAGGTACAACAGGCTCGTGTACCTCGTGGTGATTCACCACGAGGTTGGCCGATCTCCGAATCAGGCCCATCAGCAGCTCGTAGGAGAGCACCAGGGCGACGGCCGGCCACGCGGCGACGATCGACCCGCCTACACCATGCGCCCAGCCGTGCATGACGTTCGCCGCGAGGGTGGCCAGGATGCCGAGCCCGAGCGTGAAGTACGCCAGCTTCGGCGCCTTGAGCCCGCGGCGGGCTGCGTCGAGCAGCACCATCGAGGAGGCGAAGATCAGACCGTCGATCGTGAGCGGCACCAAGTAGGCCACCCAACCCGACTCGCCGTAGACCGTGATGACCTCGTAGGCGTGCCTGTAGCTGACGATCGCGGCGACTGCGGCGAGCAGCAGCACAACGATTGTGGTTGACCGGCGGATCATCATGCGTGCCCCCTCGCGATCGTGGCGGCGTCGGTCAGCAGATAGCCGAACTCGTGCAAGCCGGGCGGGCTGGCGAGGCGCTCTGCCGTTTCCGGCATCGCATCCGTAGGGTTGGTCATCAGATCCTTCTCCTGTGCTTGCAGGGGTTGGGTTGAGGTCCCCGGCCGGCGGTAGGGTCGCCTGGCCGGGGACCGGCGTGTCAGGACTTGCGGTGCGTCACGTGCTCGCCCCCAGCGTCACGCCCGCCTGGTAGAGGGCCTGAGCGATGGCGGCCAGTTCGCGGACGTCGACGGCGGCGAGGATCTCGGCCCAGTCGGCGGCGGCCTGCGGGGTGACGTCGTGGTGGTGGCGGTGGCCGTTCGCGTTGTAGTCGAGCTGCACCCACGACTCGTCGAGCATGTCGCCCGGCCTCTCGGACAGCGACAGGCCGACCTTCAGTCCGGCGAACTCGGCGATAACGCCCTTGTGGTTGGCGTCGAACGGGTCCTTGTGGGCGACCTGACACCACCGGTGGCGGCATCTCATTGGGTCGGCTCCTCGTTCAACAGCACCGAGCCCTCGTCGAGCAGTTCGCCGATCTCGCGGATGCCGCGCCGGTCGAAGGTGCGGATGATGTAGCCGATCACGCCCGCCTGCTCGGCCGACAGGGTGATGGTGGTGTCCTGCCGGTCGAGGTCGGTGAGCTTCACGACGACGGCCTTGTCCTGGCCGTGGATGCGCACGTCGAGTTCGACGAGGCAGTGGGAGTGGTCGAGGTGCTCGACCAGGTCCAGGTTCGTGTGGTGGGGGCTGTCCGGCTGGACGTGGGTGGCGGAGCACCAGTAGTAGGTGGTGCACCGGTTGTTCGACGGCGGTATCTTCGCCATCAGATCTCTCCCTGTGTGAGCAGGTGATTGAGGTCCAGGCCCTCGGCCGGTGTTGACGCACCGGCCGAGGGCCGTTTCGCTATGAGGAGCCCTAATGGGCCTTGAAGCCCTGCCGCTCGTCGGCGATGTCGAACAGGACCGCCGTCAGGCGCTGCTGCTCGTCCGCCGTGAATGGCGCTCGGGTCGTCTCGTCGAGGGCGGTACGGGCGACGTCCAGCGCGCTCATGTCCAGCTCGCTGGCGAGCTGCCAGGCGGCCAGCCAGCCCCAGCGGAACGCCTTCAGGGCGTCGTCCGCGAGGATCTTCGACTTGGGGCCGAGCTCGGCCAGTTCGGCGCGGAGGTGGTCCATCTCGGCGTGCATCGCGTTCACTTGGGCGATGACGGCTGCGGCGAACTCGGGCCTGACGCTGGAGTCGTCGCTGGCCACGATGTCCTTGAGGGACCGCATCGCCGCTTCGGTCCTGGCGCGGGCGGTGGACTGTCCGTGGCTGCTGCACTCGAACACCTGGACGCCGTCGCGGACCTCGACCGGCTTCATCGGCTGGTCGTCACGTCCGCAGGTGATGCAGGCCAGGCCGTCAGCCTGTGCGGCGTTGAGCTTGCTGGGCCGTGCCGTCTCGGCGTCGACACGGTCCTGAGGGGTGGTGGCTGCGGCGTCGTTGCCGCCTTTAGCATCTTGCATGGGCTGGGAGCCTTCTTCCCGGTCAAGGGCTCGTCCTGGTGGCTGGAATCACTTGGGCGGGCCCGCTTTTGCTCTTGGTGCTGATGAGGAAACCGTACAGATATCGTGTACAGGTGTCCATAGATTCTGGGTACCAGTATTTCCTGTACGCCCATGATCTGCGTACACTGCTCCCATGAGTCAGCCCACCGAGCCCCGCCCTGTCGCCGTGAGCGACATCGCCGTGTTGCTCGGCGTGAGCGTCCACACCGTGAACCAATGGAGAAAGCGGGCCGCGACCGCGAAACAGGTCGAGCCCTTCCCTGGCCCCGTGGGCAAAGTGGCCGGCGCCGACTACTGGTGGGCCGAGGAGATCCTGGCCTGGGCGAAGCGGACGGGCCGCATCAGAGAGCAGTGATGGGGGAATCGCTGCCCGGCCGGATGTAGCAACGCGTGTAGCAACGCGGGCCGGTTCACTGAGGTGTAGGGCGGTTTTCTGGAGTGCTACACCAGGTGGGGGGAGTCGTCGTGAGCCTCGGTGAACCTCTCGCCCGGAACTTGTAAACAGAAGGTCAGGGGTTCGATTCCCCTCGTCGGCTCTGCAGTTCAAAGGCCCTTCGGGATGATCCCGGAGGGCCTTTGTGATCTCTGTACAGCAGCGCTGTACAGCAACGGCATCACACCGATCCAAGGCGCTACTTCACGCGGAGCTCCCTACGGACTGCACGGACGTAGTCGTCGAAGGCAGCTTGTAGATCATCGTGATGCTCCGTTCCATCTGTCTTCATGTAAGCCATTAGTTGATCTTTGGCCTTCTCCGCCGCCCGATAGCTCTGTGCTGAAGCGAAGACCTGGACAGTCAGCAGTGCATTGAACAGGGCTTCGAACTGATCTGGATCAAGGTCGGATGGGGCCGGCCCTTCGCTGTACATCGTGTGTAATGCCGTCGCGTTCCAGTACCCGTTGAAAGTCTTCAGGAATTGGACATGAGCCTCTCGGCGATGCACGTAGGAGCGGGCGATGGTCTCCCTGCGGTCCTGCCAAAACTGCGTCAGTGCGACGCCGCCGAGCGCGCTTAATGCTCCGAGAATGACCTGCCACATATCGTCCTTCTCTGATCGAGAGCCATCGCAACCCACGGTGCCAGGACAACCGGTGGCCTCAGCCCCGATCAAGAAAAAATGCCCCGCTGAGAGCAGCGGGGCAGACGTAAAGTTAATCTAGGTTGCAGGCGGGTGGAGCGTAAGTAGCGGGCGACGAACGTGGTGTGCGCCGCCCGGCCGATCTCCAGCATCGCCTGGTAGGCCGGGTGCGAGGCGGTGCGGGTGAAGCGCGACAAGATGGCCTCGGTGGAGGCGGTGCGGGTACGGATCGCGATGGCGTACTTGACGACCTGGTCATAGTTCTTGGCGATGATGTCCCAGCGGATCGGCCTGGTCATCGCCGGCGCCAGGTTCGCGTACCGGGCCAGATCTCCGTAGTCGGCCTGGTGGAGCTTGACCCGGTTGATCTGCTTGATGCGCGGCAGCAGGTCCACGTTCAGCAACCGGGTGATGCCGAAGCCAGGTTCGATCATGATGCGCGTGTGGGCCGGCGCCTACTATCGACGTGCGCGCCGCTAGTACGTGAGGATCCGCGCCGCGGTCGCCAAAGCACCGGCCAGCACTCTTGCCGACCCCGAGCGCCTCCTCGATCATCTGCTCACCCACATGCTCGGAGAGCGTGAACCGGATGACGACGTGACCGTGTTGGCGGTGCATATTCCCGCCCGGCGATGAAGAGCGCCGGAGCGGCTCAAGCGGACGTGTTCACCGTCGGCACCCTGCGCATCATGGCGGCTCGGAGTGCAACCCGAACCTGCAACCCGGGTAGCGCCGGGCCCCTGCCGACGGGGTGCAGCCCTGTGCGACTGGCCGTGGGCCCGTGGGCGAGCTGACGAGACTCCACGGCGCCGAAGGGCATGCCGCACATCGCTCATCAGCTCGCCGGTAGCGGCAGCCAGCGGTGTCCCGTCCGTCCTCGGCAAGCACATCGATGAGGAAGTCGGCTCGTCCCGATGCCTGCGATCGATTCGAGCTTTGTTGAAGTCTGGGGCGGCCCGGACCGTCTTCTGTAGAGTGAGCGCCCGTCATCGTACGACCCGGCCGAGGGAGAGCGATGCGGGTCGAGTTCCGGCTGTTGGGCGAGGTGTGCGCCCGTGTGGATGGCAGATCGGTCGATGTCGGCCCGGCGCGGCAGCGCTATGTGCTGGCGGTGCTGCTGGCGGAGGCCAATCACCCGATGTCCATGGATCAGCTTGCCGAGCGGGTCTGGGGTGAGGACCGGCCGCCGCAGGCCGCGGGTACGTTGCGGAGTTATCTGTCGCGGTTACGGGCCGCTGTGCCGGTGGTCGAGGAGTGGGGCATCCGGCGTCGTTCCGGCGGCTATCTGCTTGAGGTCGACGAGGCGGCCGTGGATCTGCATCTGTTCCGCCGGCTGCTGGCGCAGGCGCGGGGCAGCCGGGACGGCGTGGAGCCGGTGGCGCTGTATGAGCGGGCGCTGGCGTTGTGGCGTGGCGAGGTGTTCGCCGACTTGGACACACCCTGGTTGATGGCGCTGAGGCACACGCTGCAGGCCGAGCGGTTCGCCGCGCAGTTGGACTATCACGACCTCCGGCTCCGGCGCGGTGAAGACGCCACGTTGCTCGTCGACCTCGCGACGCTGGCGGCCGTGCATCCGCTGGATGAGCGGCTGGCCGGTCAGCTCATGATCGCGCTGTACCGCAGTGGCCGCCAGGCCGACGCCTTGGCATGCTATGCGCAGATCCGGCGCGAGTTGGCCGAGGCGTTGGGGACCGATCCCGGCGCTGCTCTCCAGGGGCTCCAGCAGCAGATCCTGGCCGCCGACCCCGTGCTCGCCCCGGCGGCGGTGGACGTCGCTGTGGCAGCGCGCAGCGTCGTTCCGGTGCCGCAGACCCTGCCGGCGGCGCCGCCGTTGTTCGTCGGTCGGGACCGCGAACTGGCGGGGCTCGATGAGGCGCTGGCCGTTCAGCTGACGACGGGCACGGTGCGGATCGTCACGATCGGCGGCTGCGGTGGCATCGGCAAGACCTGGCTCGCTCTGCACTGGGCGCACCAGAACACGGACGCGTTCGCCGACGGGCAGTTGTACGTGAACCTGCGTGGCTTCGACCCCTGCGACGCGACGATGTCGGCGGCGGTGGCGGTGCGAACCTTGCTGGGCGCCCTTGGCGCCGATCCGGCGACCATTCCGCCGATGCTGGACGCGCAGGTCGCGCTGTATCGCAGTCTGGTGTCCGGCAAGCGGATGCTGATCGTTCTGGACAATGCCCGCGACACCGCGCAGGTGGCGCCTCTGCTACCGGGGAGTCCGTCCTGTTTCGTGCTGGTGACCAGCCGCCAGGAGCTGGCCGGCCTGATGGCCGGTTACGGTGCCCGTCCGATCACGTTGCCCCCTCTCGGTCAGGCCGAGGCGCGCCGGCTCTTCACCCGTCATGTGGGCAGCCGGCGGGCCGAGGCAGAGCCTGCGGCAGTGGCCGGCCTGCTGGAGCTGTGCGCGGGGCTGCCGCTCGCGCTGAGCATCATCGCGGCGCGGGCGAAGGTCCGCCCGGACTTCCCGCTGTGGGCCCTGGCCGAGAATCTGGGCAGGGACTCGGCACGGTTGGACGCCCTGGACGGGGGAGAGCCGGCCGCGGACCTCAAGGCGGTGTTCTCCTGGTCTTATCGCACCTTGTCGGCACCGGCGGCCAGACTGTTTCGATTATTGGGCATTCACCCTGGTCCGGACGCCGACGAGGAGGCGGCGGCCAGCCTGGCCGGGCTGGAGCATGCTCAGGCGCGACGGTTGTTGACGGAGCTGACGCGGGCGCACCTGCTCATCGAGCACCGGCCGGGACGCTACACCTTCCATGATCTGCTGCGCGCCTACGCCGCGGAGCAGGCTCGCACGCGCGATGCGCAGGCCGCCCGGCGCGCCGCGTCGCACCGCGTACTGGACCACTATGTGCACACCGCTCACACGGCCATGCTGCTGCTCTATCCGCACCGCCATCCGATCACCCTGTCCGCGCCGCAGGACGGAGTGCGCCCGACGGTCCTGACCGACCCGCGGCAGGCGATGGCCTGGTTCACCGCCGAGCACGCGGTGCTGATCGCGGCCGTGCGCCAGGCCGCCGACCTGGGATTCGGCAGCCTCACCTGGCAGCTGCCCTGGGCCTTGGTCACCTATTTCGACCACCAGGGACATTGGCAGGACCTTCTCGCCACCCAGCAGACCGCGCTGAACGCCGCGCAGCGGCTCGGCGATCGACTCGGCCAGGCCCACGCCCACAGCGGACTCGTCCGGGCCTACACCCGGCTGGGCCGCCATGACGACGTCCGCGCCCACGTCGAGCAGACGCTCGCCCTCTTCACCGTGCTCGGTGACCGGGTCGGCCTGGCCAACGCCCACCGCGGCGTCGCCTCGCTCCTGGAGACCCACAGCGGGTATCGAGAGGCGCTCGACCATGCAGAACAGGCCCGCGATCTCTATCAGCAGGCCGGCCATCGGGCCGGACTCGCGCACGCGCTCAACGCGATCGGCTGGTATCACACCCTGCTGGGCCACCACGACCAGGCCCTGATCCACTGCGAGCAAGCCCTGGACCTGCACCTCGAGCTCGGCCATCAGCACGGGCAGGCCACCACCTGGGACAGCCTCGGACACGCGCACCTGCATCTCGGCCATCACGCCCAAGCCGCCGCCTGCTACGAGCAGGCCCTGAAACTGTTCCGTGAGGTCGCCGACCGCTACAACGAGGCCGCCACCCTCGTCCGCCTCGGCGACGCCCACCACGCCGCCGGCCACGACCGGCCGACCGGCCATGCCTGGCGGCACGCACTGGAGATCTTCGAGCAGCTCGGCCACGCCGACGCCGACCGGATCCGCGCCAAGATCCACGATCAACTGGAACGGTAGCGCCGACGGCGCAGCGGCGAGTCCAGCACCCGCACGAACCCACAACGCTGGTCAGACATGCTGAGCCAGTGCGAAGGTACGACCGGATCCCCGCACCGGGGCGCCTTTGCCGGACTTCGCACGCCACAGCCCTTCGATCTTCTGCGCACGCCTGCGCCACGGTCGCTGCCCGGTCAGGAGGCCGGGCCGAGAAAGGGGAATGTGTAATGCCATCGATCAAGCTGATCGCCATCCGTGCAGCTCTGGCTGTGACTCTAGGGGCCGCGGCTCTTGTCAGCGGAGCGGGCGCAGCCTCCGCAGGCGCCCAGTACTGGAATTACAAGTGCGACGACGGGAGGGCCTGTGTCTACCAGAAGATCTCCGGACAGGTCTGGAACATCGAGCACTGCGGGATAACCGGCCTCCACGACTACTACCGCTATGCCATGGCCCACGGAAACGCGTTCACGATCTACTACGACCCGAACTACTGGCATCCAAATGGATCCCCGACACATCCTGCGCTGTTCATCAAGGGCCTCGGCCAGGTCCTCGAACACCGTCCGGGCTGGAAGCATGTCAGGCCCCACCTTTCGCCGCCCCATACGGACAGCGGCGACACGCTCGCGGGAACCGTATCGATCACGCGCCACCGCCACGGCGGCCCAACGACCGACACCACGTCGAACACGTGGAACAGTTCCACGACGCCCTGAGCGAACGCCCGCAGCTCAGCTCGGAGACCTCCCACGCCACCAACGCCTCGACGGCAGGCAGATACGGCGGCGGACCAGCCCCGACCACCACCCCGTACGAGGACGCCGCTCGCTTGCATGCACTCGCTGACAAACCCTCGGTCGCGAACGCCCCGATCGATGCAGTTCCCAAGCTGACAGCCTCGCTTGTGCGCGATCATGGGACAGTGAGAGCACGAGTGGGAGAGTTCCGTTGGGTCGATCTTGAGGCGGAGCGGAGAACCTATGATCCGGCCCATGCCTGCGAACTCCTGGAAATGTATGTCGGTCCTCAGGATGAGCTAGGCGAGGAACGCTTCCAACTCACCGTCTGCACCCCGTCGGCCCTCACGAAGCAACTTGGACACCGCCCCTTTCTCGTTGGTCGGCACTGGCTCTTCGTCGCCGAACTCCATCCCGACAAGGTGACCGAGTGGCTGAGCGATCGGATTGCCGTACTGGAGGCCCCCACATGGGGTGAGCTGGCAGAGAAGATCGGCCGAATCGCAGAGTGGGAGTTCGAGGACCGCACAGGCTGAGGCATGGCGATCCAGCACAGTCTTGGGAGCCACCTTGGGAGCCACCGAGCCGAACGATCATGAACTCTCGCGAACTGCTGCGGACGGTGTGGCATCCAGCGACCAGCTCGGCGAACGTGGCCGGACGGCTCTGAAGATCGTTTGGGGATCTTGTATACAGAAGGTCAGGGGTTCGATTTCCCTCGTCGGCTCTACAAGAGGAAGTCCCTGACCAGGCGTTATGCCGTCAGGGGCTTCTTGTTTATCAGGACAATGTCGCGATCTTGCTAGTGCCCTTGCTAGCGGCCGGACCATGCTGGTGGTGCTGTTGTCCTGGTTATGGGCTCTCGCGATCAGGCGCATGACTAGGTCGCTTTGGCCGGGGCAATGGATCACGTGCGGAGATCACGCCGACCTCTGCAACCTTGGCGAGACCCGGATAAGCAAACAGGCCCGAAATTGGCTTAAGCACTCCGGTTGCGTGGGAGGTTCAGAGCCATCCGTGCTTCCTGCATGAATTGGTCAATCAAGTCGCGCCGCACCTTCAGCGCTCCTCGGATTTGTACTGTTATTCCTAGCGTGTCTTCAGGGCGGTGAGTCAAGTCGAATAGCATAAGGCTCACCAGTTCGGCGTCCTTGAGCGTGAGCCTGTTGGTTGCTACTAAGAGTGCGTCGTCCGTCAGATGGAGCAGCTCGATTTCGCGCCTCGCACGCCAGACGCGGTCAAATGTCTGGATCAGCTTGGCGCGTTCATTCGTAGCGAGTGGCGGAATTGCTTCATCGGGATCTACTATTCCACTATCGGTTACTGGCTGCCCAGGCGGCGGGTCACGCAAGTCCCGGATCACACAACGGTACAGTTCATCGTCGGCGTGGACGAGCTTGAGGTACGACTTCCTTCGGTCCTGCTGCCAACGCCTCAGATCGTCGCGCAGCCAGTTACCCTGCTGAAGCAGTGATTGCCGCCAGGCGCCAACAAGCACCCCGACCACAACGCCAACAAGACCGACAACGGCCGGCACTGCCTGCATCCAAATGACAACCACCTCCGGGTCCTTCATAAGGAAGAGGTCGGGGCTGGTCCAGGGCACACGACCCGTGAAAAGCGCCTGCGAAACGTTGACAACCAGCGGAAGCCGCAGCAGCAGGTCAACGACGCGATCCAGAAGCCGCCCGGGTCAGCGTGCAGCGTAGTGTCTTCGGGCATCGCTCGACCTATCCAAAGATTCCCGGCGTACGGACCTCGCTTCATCCTTGATTTCGTCGTGCGCACATGGATCGTTACATAGCGCTATCGGTCGACGGTCCGCAGGACGGCGTGTATTTCAGGAGAGCGCGCTACGGAAACACACGCGTGCTCTGGGCGCTCATGTGCCCCACGGCACGTGGACCTATGCTCCCGAGATGGGCCGCGTACGGCTACCTGCGAGGTCCTCTCGCCCGTGGGCGGGGTGGCGAGGACGGTCACGATGGACGGCGCGATGGTGAACGTGGATCTCGATGAGGATGGCCGGGCGATCGATATCGAGATTCTCGGTGCGTGGCCTGGAGATCGGTAAGAGGTTCACCTGGTTAGCCGATCTCTTTCTTGGGGGCGGTCCAGGTGTTGCAGGAGCCGAGTCGGCCGCCATGGTGTCCACGGTCGAGCCACACCCCGTAGCGTTTGAGGTCCTTCTCCGTCCTGTACATCGATATGAACTCGGACCAGGGAGGCAACGTATCGCGCATCGCCTGTAGCGCGGCCGCCGCGAAACACCCGGCCTGATCTTCGATTTTGTCTTCGGTCAGGAGTCGGTCGTGCTCGTTCCTGGCTTTGGCATCGAGCTCCGCTTGGTAGTCCAGGATGCCCACCAGGTCTTGAATGTAGTGGCTGTGCTCGTGGGCGACGAGATGCGCGGCCCAGAGGGCTTGATAGGAAGCCCACGAACTACGGTCGGCCAGCACGTAATAGGTCTTGTTGAGCGGACAGTAAACGCCGTATGCCCCCTTTGGGGGCGTGGGTCCACCGCAGGCGGTGACCTTGATCCGCTTCATCAGATACTTGCGCTTGGGTGGCGTGTAAGACGCGTGCATCTTGGTGACCTGCCGCGCCCACACGCGGTCGAGACAGCCACTCACCGTCTGCATGTAGCGTCGCATCGAGCCCCAGCTGTCATCCTCAAGCAGCGGCAGCTCGCATTTGATTTTGGTAATGGGAGGCGTGCGGTAGAGGGGGCTTTTCAGTGCCGCATTGCGGGGAGAGATCGATGGCGGAGCAAGAACGGCGCCTGGTTTCGCCTGCGTCGCATCGACGGCCAGAGCTTCATCCTGGCCGCCGGCCGAAAGACACCCGGTCAGGCTGCCCAAAATCACAAGGATGGCTAAGACGCGGAGCGGTGGCCGCGTGTGTGTGAACCTCATAAGAGGACATGATCGGATACGGCACCATTCATGGAGAGAGGTGCGGCGTCACGTTCGGGTCACAGGTGTGGCGGCGACGACTCGAGAGTCCCAGGTGGATGAGGGTTTTGTGCGGCGCGTCTTGATCCTGCCGGCCCTGGTCACCGCTGCCGCGAAGCTTCTGCTTCTCGGGTCTGGCGACCCTGCGGTGCGGATCCTCTTGCCACCGAATGCCGTCGCCGGCTTGTTGATCTTTCCAACTCCACCAGCCGTGGCTATCCCCGCGCGGTCGACAACCTCGCCTTCCAGGCCCTGCTGGCCACCTTCGCCGCCAACAAGAGCATCGTCGACGAAGCCGCCACCCGCACCGCCGTCAACGAAGTCATCGCAACCGAGTGACAGCAATTGAGCGCCGACGACGCCCTCGCCAGATGGCTGCGATCGTTGACCCCAGTCCCGTCGGCTGACCAGACGTAGGTGCACATCGGTCAATCCGCCGATTGTCGCCCTTTCTACGACACTCTCAGGATGCTGAACGTGGAACTGTTGCGGCCGTTACTGCGGGCCGCCTGGGGGCCTGACACCTGCTAGCCAGGGCCGGCAGTAAGGGCCCTCTAGTCGGAGCCGCGTCCCGGAGTAGTGTCGGCTCGAACTTCGCGGTATAAGTCGGGTGCGGTAGCGCGATTTTGTGCGTTTCCGTAGAGCGCGGTGCTCGATATCAGCTCTTATGCCAATTACGCCTGGTGATATCGATTACGCAGCGCTACTTGCAGCCTATCGCACGGGGTCTGCGGCGAGCCAGTCAGCGATGAACTGCAGGAGCTAGGCGAGTTCGATGGCGTCGGTGGTGTCGATAAAGATGGCGGGCATGGTGGGCCGGTCAGGTCTGCTGAGTTGCGCGGGTTTGGGCAAGGCGGCAGGTCAGTTGCTTGTTGTCGTCGGCGGCCTCGTGGAAACTGACCAAGTTCAGGAGGCCGCTGAGCAGGCGTCGATAACAGCGGTGGACGCTCGTGGGCAGACTCGAAGTCTCTTGCGAACAGAAGGTCAGGGGTTCGATTCCCCTCGTCGGCTCTGCAACTGGAAGGCTCTTGGGGAAGACCCCGGAGGGCCTTTCGATCTTCGTACAGCAGCGTTGTACAGCAACATGGTCTTTCGAGGTCCTCAGCGTTGACGAGCGCGCGTGGCGACACAGCGAGGCCGGCGGGTTCAGAGCTCAACTCCACGCGCAGGTCGGATGAGCCCGGAAAGTTTTGCGAGAAATCCGGGAGGTGTGTCGGATCGGGGCGGTGGTGTTCGTAGCAGGGGTGAGGCCGCCGCAAGGGGCGCGCGGCCAGCTTCCCGCAAGGAGATAGACACCATGACTGCCACGTACACCTTCGACATCTTCTCCACGCTCGACGGCTTCGCCAACCACAGCGGCGACTGGGGCGGCTACTGGGGCAAGCAGGGTCCCGAATTCCTCGCCTATCGCGCCGCCGCCTACCGCGACCCGTTGCGCATGGTGCTGGGGGCCAAGACCTACTCCTCCAACGCGCCGTTCCTTGACGCGGGCTTCGACCGCAGCCTGTTCGACGGGTGGATCACGCGCATGTTCGACTCCCCGGTCACGGTGCTGTCCAGCCGGCTGACCGAGCCGCTGGAGTGGCCGGGCACGACCATCGAGTCCGGCGATCCCATCGAGGTCATCACGCGCCTCAAGGCCGAATCCGATGTGCCGCTGCGCTCGCACGGCAGCCTGACGCTCAACCGGGCACTGCTGAACGCCGGCCTGATCGACGCCATCGAGGTGACGGTCTTCCCCGTGATCTCCGGGGCGACCGGCGTGGACCGGATCTTCGACGGTGCCGGCGACTTCGACCTCGAGCTGCTCCAGGCCCGGACCTTCGACGGCCACACGCAGGTGCTGACCTACCGGCCGACCCGACACGGTTGATCGACGACGAGACGTCGCCGAGCCATGCCGAGATCGTCATCCCCGCCGCGTGCGTGGTGCCTGGCGCTTCCGCCTGGAACACCTACGTGGCTCCGCCCTGGGCTTCCGCGACCTCACCGACTACGTTGCCCGGTCACGGCTCGAGACCGGCGGATTCAGATCCAGTTACACCCTCGATCATGAAGAGCCATATTTGTCATCAAGTCGCTGCTGTTCGGCCACCGCGTCACTGAGTGGATATGAAGCAGGCCCCCTCACGGCCATGAGAGGCCCTGCTAGCTCACTTAGGGCTGCCTGGTCGGGCAAATGTCGCGGTAGGGCACGTCCTTGGGGAAGGCGGCCCAGTCGGCCGGGGAGAGCGTGTGCCCGGCACGGCGTGTCGGGGGCCTTCTGCTTTCCGATCTTTCAGCCGGTGTCTTCGGGAGCTGTTTGCTCAGGAGAGCGGTGGAGATGGCCTCCGTTGCCGCGCGCCGGTCGCCTTCCAGTAGGTGGGCGTAGATGCTCATGGTCACTTCGGTGTCGCTGTGGCCGAAAATGTCGCGGACGACCTGGAGCGGGATCCCGAGGCTGAGCAAGGGGGTCCATTGCCGTGCTCATCGGACCGGCACTCTACGTGGCCGCGGTGAGCGGAGCGGGACGAGGTCGGTCCGCTGGCCGGGCTCCGATAGATCAGCCCATCACCCTGCGCCGGTCACGTTCCGGATGGACGAGTACGGCGAAGCAGAGCCCGCCGAGCGCCACCAGCGCGCCGAAGACGAGGAACACCTCGGCGTAGCCGCGCTGCTGGGTGTCGGCGATGTCGAGCAGCCAGCCGGTGAAGATCGGGCTGGTGACTCCGGCGAGCGATCCCAGCGCGACCAGCGCGGAGAGCGCGCGCGCCCGCTTGGCGTCGGCTCGCACACCACCGCCCGCCAGCTCCCCGAGTGGCCATGGCGTCCGCTGGCCGGGCTGTCCCTTCCCAAGATCACTTGGGCGGTACGGCTGGCGCACACGCGGACGGTCGTCGAGCTGGTCGCGGCCGTCATCTCCGCGCAGGCGGCCGGCCTGTCCGGCGCGGAGCAGGCAGGAGATCGCGACTGTTGAGACCGGGGACCCGGTCAGGTCGTCGAGCGCACGACGAGCCCCAGGCCAAGGACGGTGAGCCACAGGACTGGTCAAGTGTCGCTCATGGCGGCGGTGAAGGGGCGGTGGGCCTCGTCCTGGGTGAGGAACGTGCCCCGCTCGCTCTTACCGGAGGGCGGCTCGGCCAGTTCGGCGGCGTTGCGGCTGACGAGTTCCTCCTTGCGGGCGGCGTTTAGCGCCGTCTTCAAGAGGGTGTGGCAGGAGATCGGGTACGGCCTCGGCGTCGTGCACCGTCTTCCTTCGCCAGCCGGAAGGCTTGCTGCTGCAACTCTGTGATCCAGTCTCGAAGCTTCGCCAGGGTGAGTTTCGTCAACAGCTCGTTTCCGGTGCGCGGCACGATGTGGAGACGAATGTTGCCGGCATAGGAAAGGCGAGTCGATTCGCGGATTTTTCCTGCGGCTGCGCGCTGCTTCAGCGCCTTGTTCACCCACTGGTCCGGGTATGCCGCCAGTGCCATACCTTTGCCCGTGGTAATTGGCTTGCCGTCTTCTATGTCGCGAAGAAGCTTGCGCCACTTCTCTTGCGCCTTCAACCTGGATCTTGAAGAGACTGTCGGGCGTGAGTCATCGGGCAGGGCAACGGTGCCGATCCGCATGCCATCCGCCCGTCGGTAAAAACTACCCTCGCCGTCAGCTCTCGCTCGGGCCTCGCGGCGAGCCCTTTCTGTCACGCTTGTTCACCGCCTTCTCCACTACTTCTCGGAGAACGTTGAGTGTTGCTTGGCGTGTTTCGATGGCCTCCACTTCGCTTGAGAATGTAACCTCGAACGTTGGTTCGCCGTTAGGTCTACGCCAGAACCACCGCCCGTCTGGGCTCTTGCGTAGCTCTGACGCCTCGATGCCGCCGACCAGGTGATCCTGCGCACTGACGAGGTCGAAGATCGTCGATTGCCGTGTGCGCCGTCGCCCTCGACGAGGAAGAGCGTTCTCGAAATAGTCACGGGCAGCCGTCATGAGATCGGCGAAATGTTTAGGCAGGTCCGACTTCATGAGCCGATATGTCTCGGCCACGTCAAGAGAAGTCTCCGGCCCCGTTCTTTCTTCCTCTTCCAGCGCCTTGATCAGGGCATAGAGTCGTCCACGTTCTTCGCCGAGGCGTAGGTCCCAATACTCAAGCAGGCGCTCCTTTAAACTGTCGCCCAGCGTTGAGTCCTTTATCTTGCGTACCGTTTCCGTGGTCGCGGATGGAGGTTCGGGCGCATCTGTGTTCGCGTCGAAAGTATCGGCCGAAACATGGCCGGTGAGAACCAGAAGGGGTTCAAGACGAGTCCCGAGCACACGACTGAGGCCGGCGAGATGTCGAATGGATGGCTTACTTCCTTGCCGCCACCGCAAAATGGTGGATTGGCTTATCCCGAGTGCATCAGATAGGGCGGCGTCAGTGCCGTATCCCATCGCCTTCGCCATGGCGGTGAGCCAATCGGAGAAGTTGCCTCGGCCCGAGGGGTTGTCGCCGGACACTGGTACACTCCGTAAATTTTCGCTAATTTTGCAAGCAGACACTAGCTGTCGGCTTGCGCGCACGCAAGCGTTCTGTCGTTCGATGGGGTTCGCTGGAGTCCTCTTTGGGTCCGTTGCGAGCGACAGGGCCGCCGCAGGGGCCGCCTCGGAACCAGCTCCTGACAGTAAGCGATACGCGACAGAGAGTGATTGAGTCGTTCCAGTCAGTGGTGGACATCGAGTGCAACAGCATACGACAAAACGACAAAAGCGACATTTTTTGCCGTCCCTCTGTGGAGTTTGGCCAGGCCGCAAGGGGTGCCGCTCTGCGGTGGAGCGTGTACACGCCTTGGGGGAAGTTGATCAGGCGACACGCCTTGCGCGCGCGCAGGCCATGCGCGTTGTAAGAAGGTCAAGAGCTGGTAAGGTCGTCTTGGACTCAAGGGGTCTATCGGACATCCCTAGGGTCTCCTGAAGACAGCTCGACTCCAGAAACGGGGACGGCCCGACAGGGGATATACCGAGAGCTTGCACCTCTCGGGCCTGCCAGGCCGACGTCCCCACCACCCCTGCTCACGCGGGGGCATCACCTATGCGAAGTGAAAATCGGAGGACGTGTGAAGTCTAGTCATGCCGCTGACCTGTCCGTACCCCGGACCGGTAAGTCCGAGGTCACGACTTTGGATCATGCCGGGGCCGCGACGCTGCCGCTCCTCCTCACCGTCGAGGAGGTCGCCGAGCAGCTCCACATTGGGCGCACCAAGGCTTTCGCCATGGTGAAGTCCGGGGAGATCGAGTCGGTCATGATCGGCGAGCGCGGCCGGCGGGTCCCCCGCGAGGCCGTTATCGAGTACATCGCCCGCCTGCGCGAGCAGGGGTAAGAACCTCTTGGCCAAAGCCCTCATGAACTGCCCGTAGCGACCTTCGTGGTTTTCCACGTTGATCCAGCTTCGGCGGGGCATCAGTGGCGCTGCCCAGAACTTCGAGGCCATCGGTAAGCCCGGTAACCACATCGGCTGCCGGGCGCTCCCTTTATCGCGCCGCTAGCGCGACTTCACCACTTATCAGCGGAGTTCGCTCCGCTGCTTCAAGCTGCTCAAAGGGGAGACAGCATGAGCACGCCTTTCGCGCGGGTTCTCCAACGCCTTTACGAGGTCACAGGCCACGCTTCGCGTGGTTCGGCCACCCAGAAGAACGCCATGTGTCCCGCCCACGATGACCGCCACCCTTCGCTCTCGGTGGGCGTAGGCAGCGACAACGTGGTCAAGCTCAAGTGCCACGGCGGGCCGAAGTGCTCGACCGAGTCCGTGATGTCCGCCCTCGAACTGCCGATGTCCGCCCTCTGGCCCGCCGACCTCCAGAACGAGGCCAGGCCGGACAACGGCAACGCTGACCTGTGGATGCCGTGCGGCCACGACAAGGTCGCCGAATACCTCTACCGCGACCGCGACGGCGCCATCCTGTACGGCGTCGCCCGGTGTCGCCTCAAGGGCAACGGTTGCCAGGGGTTCCGGCAGTGGCGGCCCGACCCGTCCAAACGCTCCGGCCGCCGGTGGAGCCTTTACGGTGACGACGGCAAGCTCGCCGTCAAGCTGGTCCCCTACCGTCTCCCCGAGGTTCTGGCGGCCGTCCGCGAGGAGCGGGTCGTCATGATCTGCGAGGGCGAGAAGGACGTCGAGGCGCTCTGTGCCCGCCGGCACATCACCGCCACCTGCAACCCGATGGGCGCGGGCAAGTGGCGCCCGGAGTTCGCCGAGTACTTTCACGGTGCCGACGTCTCCATCGTCGCCGACCGCGACGAGCCCGGTCGCACGCACGCCACCGAGGTCGTGGGTCACCTCATGCCGGTTGCCCGCTCCATCTATGTCATCCAGGCCACTCACGGCAAGGACGCCGCCGACCACCTCGCCGCAGGCGGGACGACCGGCGACTTCATCCCCGTCTGGGAGCCCAAGCCCTACCTGAACGAGGAGTACTACGGGTGACGACCCCGAACAACGAACCCGCCTGGGCTCCGGACATCGACAAGAGCGGGAAGGAAGTCCCGCCGGCCGCCGAGGAAACCCCTGGCTCGGATGACAAGTGGGAGGAGCCCATCCTGCTTCGTGCCCGCGCCGAGCTCCCGCCCTTTCCCACCGAGGTGTTCCCCGGCTACATCGCCGCGATGATCCAGGCCGTCGCGGAGGAAATTCAGGTCCCGGAGGACCTGCCGGGCGCGCTGGCGCTCGCTGCGCTGGCAACGGCAGCCGGCGGACGAGCCGAAGTCGCGGTCAAGGGTCAGTGGCGCGAGCCGCTGAATCTGATGCTCGCGGTGGCCATGCCGCCGGGTGCGGGTAAGTCGCCCGTCTTCAACGCGATGATGGGGCCGATCTTCCGGACCGAGAAGGATCTCCAGGAAGCGATCCGCGTACGCATCGCGGAGTGCGAGGCCGAGCGCCGCACCGCCATGGCGGACGCGGAGGAGTTGATGAAGAAGGCCAAGAGTCCCAACGATCTCAAGGTCGCGGTGGCGGCGGAGCTGATGGCCCAGCAGATCGCCGTGCCCGTCATACCCCGGCTCACCGCTGACGACACCTCCCCCGAGCAGGCCACGACGATCTTGGCCGAGCAGGGCGGGCGGCTGGCGATCCTCGCGGCCGAGGGCACGTTCTTCGAGGTGATCATGGGTCGGTACTCCAGCAACGGCCGTCCGAACGTGGAGCTGGTGCTGAAGGGCCACGCGGGTGACCGGCTCCAGGTCGATCGGCGGGGCCGCGGTGAGTTCGTCGAGCGGCCCAGCCTGACCATCGGCTTGTGCATTCAACCCCAGATGCTGCGCGACATCGCGGCCAAGCCGCAGATGGCTGGCAGGGGCGTGCTGGCTCGTTTCCTGTTCAGCCTGCCGCCCGACTTGGTGGGTAAGCGAAAGATCACGCCCGACCTCACGCCGGAGGAGGTGCTGCGGGCGTACGGCGAGACCATGAAGCAACTGGCCATGGGCCTGTCGGACTGGACCGACCCGGCCCTGCTGACCATGACCCCGGCCGCGTTGAAGCTCTTCACGGAGTGGCGAGCCGAGATTGAGCCCCGGCTCCTGGTCGGCACCGGAGACCTGGAAACGCTGCGTGAGTGGGCCTCCAAGCTGGCGGGCCACACGGCCCGCTTCGCGGGCGTCCTGCACCTGGCCGAGAACCCCATGGACGGTCACAGGTCTTCCATCCAGGAAGGGACCATGGAGCGGGCGATCAAGCTCGCCAGGTACTACGTGGACCATGCCAAGGCGGCATTCGGCGTGATGGAGGAGCACCCGCTGCTAGACAAGGCCCGGAAAGTCCTGAAGTGGGCCGAGGGCAAGAAGACGTTCAAGCGGCGCGACGCGCATCGATGCATCCAGAAGCAGGCCAAGTCCGTCGGCGAGCTGGTCCCCGTGCTGAAGCTTCTCGAAGACTATGGCTACATCCGCCGGATGCCCCCTGCGGCGACGGTGGGTCGCCCATCGATCATGTACGAGGTTCACCCTCATCTGGCGGTGACACGGTGACAAAACCTCGCTTTATCTCTGCTGACCAGCGAGAACAGGTGTCATCCGTACCGGTGACAAAAGCGGTGACAAAACCGCTCGCTGGTGACAGAACCGCTCCAGGCATGTCACCAACGCCGGTGACAAATATCTGCGCAGGTCAAGACGTATCCCACCGATATCGTCCCCAATTCGTCACCACCACCGGTGACAGCATTACCGCAGTTCAGAAGCCTAATCCGGAGTTTTGTCACCCACATGCCGTCTTACTGTCGTGCGGGAGACGGCGGCCGGAATGGCTGGCCGGCCCTTGGGAGGCGAGCGGAGGAACCGCCTTGATGGGTGTCGTCCCCTCGTACGGTCAGGCCGGTGTCGGCACGGGGGCCGGGCGCCACTGTTCGGAGCCGAAGACCTCGTAGCGGATCCGCTCGTCCGGCACGCCGCGGCGGTGCAGGCCGGCCCGGACCATCTGCATGAACGGGAGTGGACCGCACAGGTACACATCCGCGTCGGGGTGCAGCGGGATCGCGTCGGTGTCGATGAAACCGGTGAAGGCATCCGGCGCGTCCGGGACCGGCTGCTCGTACCAGACGAGGTTGCGGAAGGAGAGTAGCCGGGAGCCGTTGGCGATCATGTCGGCGCGTAGCGGGTGGCGTTCCATGCTGCGGTCGGCGTGCACGGCCGTGACGTCGCGGGTGGGCTGGGTGCGCGAGACGTGGTCCAGGATGGCGGCCATCGGAGTGATGCCGACGCCCGCGCTGACCAGGACCAATGGCGCTTCGCTGGCGCGCAGGGTGAGTTCGCCGTACGGGTGGCTCAGCCGCAGCCGGTCGCCGATACCCACCTGGTCGTGCAGGAAGCCAGAGACTATGCCGTCCGGGGTGCCGCCGGTGCCGCGCACCCGGCGTACGGTGATCCGCAGCATGCCGGCGGCGGCCGCCTGCGAGAGGGAGTACTGCCGCAACTGGCTGGTGCCGTCGGGCAGAGTGACCTCACTGGGGAAATCGATCTTCCTGTACGCGGATCCGTTGGGACGGCGGCGGTCCGGCCGCGCCTGCCTCCTCTGATCAGCCGTGATCGGCGAAGTAGTCGACGAAGATCATGTGGGGGAAGCGGTAGGCCGTACGGGTGTACCCGGCCGGGATCAACAGGCCCGTCGCGGCCGCGAAGCGGCAGAAGCGGTTGGCCCGCACCGGCAGCAGCCGCGCGGCGATCAGCACCGCCACGGGCAGCCAGGCGCCGATCACCCCGTTGCCGCTCAGGATGCCGACGCCCCCGGCGAGGGCGGTGCCGATCCAGACCCCGGCGAAGCCCGCCAGGAAGGGGCCGGTCCAGGGGAGTACGCCGAAGACGGCAAGCGGCAGGCAGACGACCCCCACGGCCCCCGCGCCCAGGAAGCTCATCGACAGACCGATACGGATTTCCTCATCGGTCGAATCGGCGGTCCAGAAATTGATCAGCGCGCCGACTGCCCCCAATGTGACCATGGGGAGGAACGCCGAGGTGAATCCGATGAGAAGCGCAAGCGAGAAGTTGGGCGAGTCCGGAAACAGCGGCGGATCCGCCATCATCGTCTGTAGCGCGTAGCCGGCCGCGGCCAGCGGCAGGGCGGCCAGAGTCCCCACGATCCATGACCGCCTGTCGAACGGCCATCGGATGTGCCCGCCGACCGCCCACTTGGCCACGAGGATGGCCGCCACCGTGGCCGGGAGCGGGGCCAGCGCGACGGTGCTCAGCGCCCCGAACCTCGTGGCCAGCATCGCCCCCGCCTGGAGCACGGAAGCGACGGGCAGAGCGACACCGAGCGTGGGCAGCAGGGCGGCGATGAAGCCGGCGGGAACCGTCCCTTTGAAGACCGAAGGCATCACCTGCGGCGAGATGACCGTCGTCCAGCCGAGATGCCGGGCGCTCCTGGCGAACTGACCCAGCCAGCGCAGCACCTGCTCGGGCGCGTAGCAGCCCAGCTCGGGCCTGGGCCGCCGTAACGCCTGCGCGACGTAGGCGTCCAAGATCCGGCGCCGGCGCTCGGACGGCTGCGCCGTCTCCGCCAGCCCACCGACTCCCGGCGCCCTGGCGACCGACGCCAGCACGTGCAGCCAGAACGGCGAGTCGACCACCTCCCAGAGCGACTCGTCGGCGTCGAGCGCCCGCCCGAGGTCGGCGAATTCGGATCCGGCGCCGGCGAGGTAGGCCGACACCTGCTCTCGGCCGAGCGGCAGGATCGCCGACGCGGCCGCCAGTTGGAGGGGCGGGCAGCGCTCGTACTCCGCGATACGGCTGGCCACCACGAGGACCAGGTCGCCGTGCGCGTCGCTCAGCTCGTTGAGGAGGCCGACGAGCTCGGGACGCACCTCATCGGCGACCTCGTCCAGGCCGTCGAGCAGCAGCGCGAGCTCACCCTTGTCCAGCCAGGTCCGGCCGATCCGGGTGCCGACACCGTAGCTTTCCTGCGCCCTGCCGAGCAGCCACTCGCGCAGGCTGTCGACGGTGCGCTCCCGTTTCAGGAAGGGCAGCAGCGGCCGGTCGCGCCCCCAACCGCCCAGATCGATGAGCACGGGGACGGGCCCGGCGCAGTCCCGCGCCTCGCCGAGCAGGTCGGCGGCCAGTTCCAGGAGCTGGGTGGTCTTGCCGGCGCCAGGCTGCCCCAGGAGCAGCAGTGAGCAGCCGCTGTCCTCGAAGGCGTGCCGTACCGTCGTGCTGGTGGCGCCCTCGGGCGCGTTCAGCCTGCGGACCTGGGCACTCAGGACGGGGGAGACGGCGTCGGGCCGACGCTCGGCGCGGATGTCGGCGCGGGCGATGTCGCCCAGTTTGATCGTCAGCTGCCGCGCCACCTGCTCGTGGACGTTCTCCAGCGCCCGCTCCCTGGCGCCTGGCCGTACCTTGCCCGTCACGGCCGGCCGGGTCGCGGGTCCGCGGGCGGCGGTGAACCCCAGGATGACCGCGAGCGAGCCGAGCACCGCGACGGCGGGCCAGGACCAGCTCTGGTACGGCTCGAGCCAGAGCGGCAGCGGTTGGTCGGTGGCGAAGTTGATCGCGATCGGTAACAGCACCGCGCCTACGGCGGCGGCCACGATGATCGCGACGACCCGCCACAGCGCACGCACCCCTCCAGCCTAAACGAATCGGGCCGGCCGAGGCCAAGGATCATCGCCCGCCGATGGCGCGCCGTGCTGGTCCTAGCCCGCCAGACCTGAGTTGATCTCGGTGAGCAGCTGGGTGGCTTTCGTGTAGCGGAGGAGGTTGTCCAGCGTGGGTGGCTGGGCGAGGGTGGCCTGGGCGTGGCGGACGGCGTCGCCCACCGTCCTCAATCCCAGGGCGCGGGCGGTGAGGGTGTCGACACCGGTGTCGGGGTTGATCCGGCGGGTGGCCAGATTGAGCGTGGTGGCCAGGAGTTCGGCCTGCAGCGTGCGCGGCTGCGTCACCGGCAGCGTGAGGACGGCGGAGGACTCCCGCTGGGAGAGCATGCCGTCGGTGGCCGAGCCGCCGGCGCCGTCGAAGCGGGTGTCGGTTGCCTGGACGCGGGCGAGTGGCTCGGCGGTGCGCAGGTCGGGCCGCAGCGCCCAGAACGTCACCAGCCTGGGGTCGTGGCTCGGCGAGACGGTCGTGATCCGGGTTTCCGCCGTCGCGGTGGCGGGGCTGATCGGGCACGGACCCGAGCCGGCGACGCTCAGCGAGACCGGTACGGTGACCTTCGCCCCGTCCAGGAGCAGCAGGCTCGGTCGCGCGGTGAACGCGATCGTGCCGGTTCCGGTGCGGGCGGGCAGTGTGCCGATGTTCCAGCGCAGCGTGGTGGTGCCGTCGGCGTTCCTGGTCACGGAGCCGGGACGGGGTCCGGCGCCCTTGTCGAGCGCGGTGCTGTAGTAGACGCCGGCGGGCAGCGTCGCGGTGAGCGTGGCGGGGGGCGCGGGGGCGCCACCCGTGTTGCGGTAGGTCAGGGTATAGGCGGTGGCCTCGCCGGCGTTGACGGTGGCGGGCGCGGCGGCGTCCACGCCGATCAGCGGCCTGTGCACGGTGGTGGGCACGTCGGCGGTGTTGTCGGAGAGGGTCTCGGTCTCGGCGTATCCGCGCTCGTTGGTCCCCGACACGGTCGCCTTGTTGGTCAGGACCGTTCCGTCCGCAGTCGTACAGGGGATTTCGTAGGTGAATGTCTCCCGTGCGGAGTCACCCATCTCGATGTCGGACGTTGTACGGCGGATGACGGTGCCGTCGGGCATCGTGTCGTCGATCTTCACCGCCGTGGCGGTGGCGGGTCCCTTGTTGCCCACGTTCACGGTGTAGGTGAGCGTGTCGCCCGGGAAGGCGTCCTGCCTGTCCACGGTCTTGGCGGCGGTGAGGTCGATCGGCGGGTTGAGACTCGCCGCGGCCTCGGCGGTGATCTCGGTGTCGCCCAGGCCGAGCACGCCCTTGTGCGCGCCGTCCTCGAACCACAGGCTCTCGCGGAAGTTGAGGTTCAGGTGCTCCCAGTCGTTCCAGGAGATCAGGGTCTGGTTCGGTGAGACGGGACAGGATGTGGTGTCGGGGCCGAAGACGATGTGGTTGACGTCGCCGGACTGGCCCGTCGCGCTGGTGCCGTCGCCGTTCCAGTCGACCGGTTTGTTGGCCGGCGTGGTCTTCCAGGCGCCGCCCAGCCCGTACACGACCGTCCGCCCGCCGACCCCTGGCAGGGCGTCGCCCACCTCGTCGAGCCCGTGGTCCTCGGCCATGGTGGCGCGCTCCTGGGGCTGATAGTCCAGAGGGCGGGTCGCGGTGGATGCCGTGGGGAACTGGTAGGAGTAGTTCATGACGCTCAGGTAGGTCGGCTTGCAGTTGATGCTGTCCATGCCACCGTGCTGGAGCCCGAGCGTATGGCCGAGCTCGTGCATGAACGTGCCCGCCTCCGCCGCCACCTGGCCGCCGTTGTCGGTTATCCGCTTGTTGTCCCAAGTGCCGAGCGTGATGACGAAGTCGTTGCCGCCCGGCAGGGCGATGCGGCCGAGGCGGGAGACGTCGACGGTGAACTGGGAATCGTCTCCGGCCTCGGCCTTGCCCGACGTGGTGCCCAGCCCGGTCAGCCCGTGCGCCGACAGGGCATAGCGGAAGACCAGCCGCTTGGCGCCCAGGATGTTCTCGCAGTTGCGGGAGATCCGGTCGAGCACGTCGCCGAAGTTCCCGTCGCAGGGCAGGTCGGGGTCGCCGAACTTGAGGTCGGCGAAGTCGTTCAGCGCGCCCGGGCTGTCGGTGTCGAAGGAGATCCGCTCCACCTCGGCGGCCCGCTCGCCGGTACGGACGTGCAGGGTGATGCCGTGCGCCGCGAAGGCGGCCACCACCTGGCCGACGGCGGTCGGGTCGAGCTCCCTGGAGCGCGGGCAGTACGACGCCACGCAGAACATCGCGTCCAACTCGACGAAGATGTCCTTGCGGTTCGGGTCGGCGTTGTACGGGGGCTGGTTCAGCGCGAGGTCGACCGTGCCGTCCTGGTCGTAGTCGATCCCGTTGGTCTCCCAGTCGTCCAGCAGCCCGTCCTGGTCGGTGTCACGGCCCGTGTGCACCTTCAGCTGGGTGGCGCACGTGCCGATGGGCGTGTCGCCCGACAGCGTCGAGGTGATCGTTATCCGTACGCCGCTCGCCTCGCCGAGGCCCTCGCCGTACGCCGGCGGCAGGTCGAACTCACCCTGCACCAGCCCGGTCTCGGCGGATAACAGCTGCCGGTAGAACGGTGTGGCGTGCCAGTAGTGGAACCCTCTCTCGACCGTGGCGGTGAACCACCCGCTCTCCTGGCTGTCGTTGACAAAGGTGATCCTGGCCCGGGGCCGCCCGCCTTCCACGACCGAGAGGGGCGAGCTCCCGAGGAACTCACAGTCACCATGGACCGACCCCGCGGCGTGCCCCGGTGGGGCGCCGAGCAGGACGGCGACGACGGTCAGAACGAGCGGCATGATCACCCGGCGGATACGCATGGACCGAGTGTCGATGCGCATCTCGGGGTCGCCATGAGTAACCCCTACTCAGAAATCACCCCGCCCCGGCCCGCACTGGTCACCGTCAGGTGTGAAGCAGCTCCGTGAGCGGCCCGCGCACATCGGCGGGGTACAGGTTCAGCTGCTCGAACTCGTCAGCCCTCAGCCATCTGAGCTCAAAGGTGTTGTCCGGCCCGTGGTCCAAGGCCTCCTCGCCGGACAGTGACGGAACGCCGCTGACGTCACCTATGAGGAAGTAGAAGGCGGGCCGGCCATTGTGTGAGCTGGTGAAGAGCAGCCGGTCGATCTTCCCGGTGAGAGTCGTCTCCTCGTGGAGTTCGCGTACTGCCGCACTCTCTGGCGACTCGCCATCCTCCACATGGCCCCCGGGGAGCACCGTATAGCGGTGACCAGGACACGAAGACCCCCGCCAGCCTGCGGCATCGCACATGACGCACGGGACACCGGGGCGGCGCATGAGGAAACGCTTGATGACCAGGACTCGGATACCGTCGGTGACCACGGCGACTGCTCGGGGGATCGACATGAAATTGATCATACGATTCGCCCCCAAGTCGACCAGGCGGCCGGCCGTAAGAAGCGCGGCGGCCGCCCAGTCACCCATGATCCAGATCTCTACATGGCCTTCCGCTCCGGCAAAGCTCCCGAAAGTTGTCTCGTCGGACTCCACCCACGCTTTTAGGCCCGTTGGGTTGAGCGCGGGTGGTGCACGTGCCCATGGTTGGCGGGCGCCATCTCCCTGCGGCGGGCCGCCAAGATGGCCAGCACCGCCAGCAGCGCGGTCACGGCAGCCGACACCGCGAGCGCGATCCACGTGGCCGTGTCGGGGTGGATCAGCGACTGACCGCGCAGCGCCTGCCACGCCGTGATGGCGAACAGCGCGGCGTAGCCCACGATGACGACCCCGGTCAGCTGGGCGCGCGTGCGTTCGCCGCGCAGCCAGCTGATCCGGGCCGCGAGGGCGGTGAGAACCAGCACCGCGAGTACGAACACCTGCATGGAGTGCAGGCTGATGAAGTGCGGAACGCGCAGGTCGCCACCCACGGTGCTCCAGTTCGTGATCGGCATGCCGTCGCCGTCGGGCACCCCCACCCCGTGTCCCCCTACCAGCGGGACCGGGTTTCCGTAGGCATCCTCGACCGTCCGGGGCGTCCTCGTGGCCGTCCCGACCATGAAGGACGCCAGCCCCATGCCCATGACGGCCAGCCCGATCCCAGCGCGCAGGGCCCAGGTGAGTGCCGTTTCACCGATCCGCTGGAACAGCAGCATGACGGCGATGAGCAGGTTCGCCCCGAACAACCCGACCACGCCGGTGGAGAAGACCACCTGCCCGATCGTGTTGAACGTATCGGCGCCGGTGTTGAAGTGGCTGAAGGTGCCGCGAGCGGCCTGTACCGCGATGAAGCCGACGTCGATCAGCCCGGCGACGGCCAAGGCCGTCCCGAGGGCCCACATCGTGCGCTTCGCCTTGCGAAGCTTCGGCAGCAGCCATGCGAGCGTCGCGCCATGGATGACGAACGACACCCCGAACTTCAACGGCTTCACCCAGATCGACTGCTGCATGAGCTCGCGACCGTCTGCGAGGAGGCCGAAGATCGAGACGACGATGAGCGCGGACATCGCCGCCACCATGATCATCAACGGTCGATGCCACGACCGCACTTCGGCGAACGAGATGGACATCGGGTCCTCTGGCCGGCTCATGCGCCACCAGCCTGTCGCATCGATGCGTACGGCGTATCAAATGTCATGCGTACAGGGTAGCGAGCGGCTGTCAAAAAGCCGGATTATTCTGGGGTTTAGCCAGATAAAGTGCACTAGTACTGTGATAATTGAACTAGTACACTAGCGACCTCACCAACGAATCGGGGGCACCCCATGTCGTCGTCAACGCAGCGGCCGGACCCGCCATACCGGCGGATCGTCGCGGAGATCCGCGCCCGGATCCTGTCCGGCGAGCTGCGGCCCGGCGAGCGGATGCCGTCCATCCGGCAGATCGCCCAGCGATGGGGCGTCGCGGTCGCGACCGCGACCAAAGTGATGGCGACGCTCCGCGACGACGGGCTGGTCGAGGCGAAGGTCGGTTCTGGCACGGTGGTCAGCGCACGCGTGAGCCGGCCGCAGCCGACCGGCCCGAGTACGCCACTGAAGCCGCGGCAGGGCGGAATCACCAAGCTGAACCGGAAGCAGGTTCTCCGTACCGCCATCACGATCGCCGACGCCGAAGGACTGGACGCCGTCTCCATGCGGCGACTCGCGGCCGAACTCGGCGTCGGTCCGATGTCGCTGTACCGGCACGTGGCGAACAAGGACGAACTGGTGACGCAGATGGTCGACGAAGCCTTCGGCGAACCGGATCTGCCCATCCCGGGGCCGGAGGGCTGGCGAGCCAAGCTCGAACTGATCTCCCGCAGTCAATGGGAGCTGTGCCGGCGACACCTCTGGCTGCCGAGGGCCATCTCGTTCACTCGCCCGTCGCTCGTCCCCAACATGATGGAGCACACGGAATGGACCCTGCGCGCACTCGACGGGCTCGGGCTGCCCGTGGCGACAGGGATCCAGGAGGCGCTCACGCTGCACACACTGGTCCTCACCATCGCACTGTCCATGGCGGATGAGGTCGAGGCGGAGCAGGAGACCGGCGTGACGCTCGACCGGTGGTGGCTGGCCCAGCGAAAGCGAACCGACGAACTCCTCCACAGCGGACGATTCCCCCTGCTGGCGGCGATCCCAGAGGAAGCGGCGTCGGACCTGAACGGACTGTTCGAGTACGCCCTCGCACGCCATCTCGACGGTTTCGCCGTCCTGGTGGAGGGCCGCGGCGGGCGTTAAAGCTCATTCAGCACTTGCATGGCGTCCCGCTCGATCTGCGAAAGGTCGTGGAGGATGGCGCCCGCTTGCTCAAGGTGCGTCGCGTCGCCGTTCTCCCCGGCCTTCGCGATCAAGTCGGCCACGGTCGTCCACAGCGTGGCGGCCTCGGCGTACAGCTGGTGACCTGTGCGCAGGCGGTCATCGTCGATGAGTTCGGCGCACTCGCCGAGGAAGTCACGGTAGAGGGCGCGGAACAGGGCGCCGCCGGTGCCGGCCTTCTCCATGAGTACGGCGGCTTGCGGCAGGTCGCGCTGCGGATCGTCCGTGCGCAGCAGCCACTTGGGCACCTGGCTTGCGGCTTTTTCGATGCCGCGGTGGCCCAGGTTCGCGATGGGAGGGGCCAGGAAGGCTCCGGCGCAGGCTTTGATCGCGGGGATGATCTGGTCCTGCCAGGAGGGCGCGTGCGCCGGCAGGGTGATGGAGAACGAGCGGTTCCTGGCCGTCATCGGGCCTCCTTCGGCCCTCGCCATGGACAGGCTGGTCCGGCTCGTACGTACGGCTCCTCCCTGCTGCGCGGTGTCCACCAGGTAGGCGTCGTGCTCGTCGTAGCCGTACATGGCGACGACGTGGCCGCCGAAGTGCACCTTGGACTGGAAGTAGTCCAGATGGAAGGAGTCGAGCTGGAGGCCGACCGGTCGACCGGCATCGATCTGGGTGGCCGCGTTCTCCCACGCCTTGCGTAGCGAGGTGGTCTCATCGACGGACAGTGTCAGGCCGAGCCTGGCAGTCAGGTTTCTGGTGAGTTCAAAGGGCTTGACGCGGCCTCCGAGGAAGGGGAACGGCATGCTTTTGCTGTCCCAGTAGATGAAGGACAGGCCCGAGCCCAGTCCGAACAGCATGGGCTCGGACAGATCGAGTCCCTCATGCCGCAGCAACACTCCCAGGGCCGTCGTCTCGCAGTGCTGCAGGCCACGGCCCTCGATGCCATGCACGATGGTCATGTCGCTCTCCTCGGTAGTTGGGCGATCGGCGAGAGCAGCATGGGGTCTCCCACAGAGGAAGAGTCAAGCCGCCGAAGGGGTGGGCCGCTTGGTCCGGCTCGGCCGAGGCGTCGGTGAAGGGTCGGGCGAAGCCGTGCTGCCCATCCCGCCCTAGTGATCGCCCGGCCACCCGGTCACCGACAGCGTCGTGTTGGAGAACAAGCCGCCGATGACGACCGCGAGCAGTGCGATGGCCAGCACACTGGACGCGATCGAGCCGATCATGATCAGCCGTCGCCGGCGACCGCTCTGGTCGACGAAGACGGCCGTCGTGTGGGGATGCTCAGGAGACACATCGGGAAATGGTAGTGACCAGATGTAACTTGTGGGGAAATAGTGCGATTTGGGCGGGGTGCTCAGCGGTGTCTGAGTCGTACTGCGGCGCGGAAGCCGTCGTTGAGGCGGCCGCCTTCGGTGGCGGTGACCGGGACCATCGTCCACGGCTGGTCTGGGCCGAGCAGGGTCGAGTACGCCGGAACAAAGCTCTGGTCGAGCAGGGAGACGGCGAAGTCTGTCGACACTCGGCCCAAGACGTCCAAGGCCGCCATGCCGTGCCAGGGGAGGACGGACGCCCCGCCAAGGTAGGTGAAGCCGAGGCAGCCGCTGCGCGGATTCGGGGTCAGCCGGATGTGGTGGGAGAACATCGCCGCGTCGAATCCCAGCTCATGATCGACCCACAGGACCGCCATGTACCGGATGGTGTCGTGCCAGGCCCGGACCAGGACCGCGCGACGTTCGGCGGAGAGTGCCGGGTCGGTCAGGTTGAACAGATCGGCGTAGATGTGCCTGGCAAGAGCGGCGCTGTGCCCCTGTGTCACGGAAACCGTGTACATCAAGGATCGGAACAGGTTCTCGAAATGCGGCATCGCCTCACCGATCACACGGGCCGTGCGAAGCGTGGCCTGCTCCAGTGCGGACAGAGGAGTGGAGGTGATGTCCAGCCCGGCGAGGGCGTCACGAATTTCCGCCACTCGCTGCGGGACGAGAACGGCGTGCTGTCGCATGGCCAGGGTTCCCATGCGCTGTTCGGCGACCTCGTTCAGGTCGGAAATCGTGAGGATCTCGCCGACCAGAGCGTGATAGGAGAGCAGTTTCTCCCGGTAGGCGCGCAGCAAGCTCCGCGGGTGCGGCCGGAAGTGGTTGCCGTCGCCGAGCACCGTGATCGCCAACCCCGGCGGATAAATCCGCTGCACCGTACGTTGCAGCTCGCGCAGCCGGATCATGGCGGCGAGCTCGGACAGGTCGGGCAGGCTGCCCATCGTCTTGAGCTTGTTGTAGTGGAACTTGAGCGGAAATCCCCTGGTGATGATGGGAATGGGGGCGCCGTCGGCCACATGGGGCCGGATCTCACGCCTCGCCATGGCCAAGGAATAGGTGGCCCGAGCTCCCTTGCGGAATTGGGGGCGGGTGAGCAGGTGATAGATATCGGCCGCGAGATCGTCTGTCCGGGGAGCACGCTCGGCCGTCTGGATCGCGGCACGTTCGGCGCCTTGGATCAGTGTGCCGACCATTTCCAGGGATTCGCGTTCGCTGAGCCGTACGGCGTGCTCCAGAGCGAGTTTCCCCTCCGACATCTCGGCCAGCGGCAGTTCGGCCAGCGAGTTCGCATGTGACAGCGCCGGAAGCTTTGTGGCCCGCGCCGTGCGGGCGCAGCGGGGAACGGTCTCGAAGGACTGGACGACCTCGGCACCGTCATACGGTCGCTCGTGGACGTAGCCGGGCAGTTCCACCGCGACGAAGAGAGCGTCAGGGAGTCTCTTGGCCATCGCCTGCCGGTTCTCGCAGATGTCGTCGAACACCGCGACGATGTCCAGGTCGGCGAAGGTAGGCAGACTCTCGGCCTTCAACTCGTGAACAGGCCGGGAGCGGTCGTTCCGCAGGAAGGCGACGCGTGGCCCCGTGATGCCGGCGGCGGCCAGCGCGTGCTCGGTGTGTTCGCGGACCCGCTCCCGCCGTCCCGTGTTGAAGATCACGCGGCCGCCGGCGTCGTACACCTCCCACACGAAGCGGGCCAGCCCCGGCACCGGGGTGTCCCAGCGCAGGTTCTCCCACGGGCGGAAGAGGGCGCGGCAGAAGTCCTCGTGGTCGATCTCCGCGTCGGCCTCCTGAACCCACAGATCCCAGGCCGGCCGATGATAGGAGGGCAGAGCCGCGAGCCCGTGGGGATCGACGCCGACGGCTCTGAGAGCATGGACGACCCGGGCGCGGGGATCGAGCGCGCACATGTCAATGTCGAGCATCACGGCCGGCGGTTTGATCGCCGGATCAGCCCGCCGCAGGCGCGCACGCTCGGCCACCCGCCGCAGCACCTCGCTCAGCACGGCATGCTGGCGGTCGTCCACCGCGTGAGCCGGGCCGTCCCCCGAGGCGTCGAGCAGTGCCGCCGCGCGAGCGGACAGGAAGCGAAGCTCCGTCGCGAGGACGGCATGGGCCGACGTGCCGGTGGTCCGCCCCAGGAGCGCGATCGTCTCGGTCAGCTCCGCCAGGTGGCGCCGCGCCTGCTCCTCGTCCAGTTCTTCCATGGCCACGTCCGGCAGCACCACCCGGCCTGTCGCCCGCCCGCTGGGCGCCACTTCGAAGCGGGGGTCGCTCATGCCGATGCCGTACCTGTCGACGCAGATCCTGAACACCCGGGCCAGCGAGGTGCGTAATTCGTCGGCGCCGTCCTGGATATCGTCAAGGTCCACGACGCGGGTGGTTTTTCCGTGAGCGGGATATGGCACGCCGTCGCGCTCCACGGCGCAATGCAGACGCAGAATCGGGTCGGTTTCAATGAGTTTGGCGAGCAGCGTGCCGGACATCCATTTCTCCTGGCATGAGGTTCTGTTCATTTGCAACGCCGCCGATTCTGGCTCCGTCGCTTCCCACGTACGTGCTGTGGCGACGCGCTAATCGCTGCTCCATAAATGGGGCAGTAAGAAGGCCGGAAAGCCACGCTGCCAGTTCATGAGACGCCGGACCAGGTCAGCGAGCGGACATTGGCCGGTCATACCGCCCTGTCGTAAAAGCCCGGTCGATGTCCGGTCCTTGCCCTGGATCAGCGTCGAGCCGGGAGACCAAACTCAAAGTCGCCGCATTGACATCCGCACCTGGAGCGAATGAGTGGATTTGGATATCTCGGTGACGCAGGGACTCGACGAGGTCGGGCAGCCGGACTGGGATCGGCTGGCGACCGCCGACGACTTCTACCTGTCGTACGGATGGCTGCGGACGCTGGAGGGCGATCCGTACGTGAGCGACCACTACGTGCTCACCTACGATGACGGAGCCCTGGTCGGCGCGCTGCCCATCTATGACATCCGTGTGGAAGGCAGCAGTTTCTACGCACCGAGACGGCACCGTCAGGCCCTCACCGGGGGCGGCCGCTGGCTGCTGGCGGGCGGTCGTCGCGCCCACCACAGCGGGATCCTGCTGTCCGGCGACGAGCGGGAGCGCCGGTCGGCGCTGCGGGCGCTGCTGGCGGCCGGGCTCCGGCTGGCCGCCGAGCGGGACGCCCGGGGCCTGGTGTGGATGTTCGCGCCGACCCGCGTCGCCAGGTGGCTGCACGCCGAGGGCGGGTCGGTGGCGTTCGACACGGTCGAGGCGTGCCTGACCGCCGACGGGTGGGACAGGTACCTGGCCGGGCTGGGCGGCCGGCGGCGCAAGAGCACGATGCGGGAGCGGCGCCGGTTTGAGCAGGCCGCGTACGAACTGGCGGAGCAGCCGTTGAGCGAGTGCTGGCAGGCGCTGGCCACGCTGGTCGCCAACCTGCAACAGAAGTACGGCTACCGCACCACCCCGGAGTCGATGCGGCGGGTGCTGGGCCCGCAGGCCGAGTTCCTCGACGACGAGAGCGTGGCGTTCACCGTGCGCCGGGAGGGGCAACTGGTGGCCGGCGCGTTGCAGTACCGCTTCGGCGACACGCTCTACGCCCGGATGATCGGCTTCGATTACGCCCGGCTGGCCAACGCGTACGAGTACTTCAATCTGTCCTACTACCTGCCTGTTCAGTACATGGAACGGACCAGATTGCGCCGTCTGCACCTCGGCATCGAGTCGGCGCGGGTGAAGGCCGAGCGGGGCGCGCGGCTCCACCCGCTGTGGACGGTGGCAGTGCCGTGCGACGGATCCGCCCGCGTACCGGCGGAGCACTGCGCCGCCGGGCGGCGCGCGTGGCGGGAGCGGTACGACGAACGGGTGCTGCCCGCGGAGGACTGGGACGTGCCCTGGTGAGCGCGCTGGAGGTGAACGCGGTCGGCCGGCTCTTCAAGACCGGGCCCGGGATCGTCGAGGCGCTGCGTGAGGTCTCCTTCACGGCTGAGGCGGGCGAGGTGGTCGGTCTGCTGGGTCTCAACGGCGCGGGGAAGACGACCCTGATCAAGGTGATCAGCACCCTGCTGCTGCCGACCTCCGGCAGTGTCCGGGTGGGCGGAGTGGACGTGGCCACCCGGACCCGGCAGGTACGCCGCCTGCTGTCCGTGGTTTTCGGCGGGGAACAGGGTCTTTACGGCCGGCTGTCGGGCCGGGACAACGCACGCTTCTTCGGCACCCTGTCCGGCCTGGACCACCGGCGGCTGGAGCGGCGGGCCGCCGAGGTGATCGCCATGGTCGCCCTGGAGAAGGTGGCGGACCGGCCGGTGGAGACGTACTCGCGGGGCATGAAGCAGCGTCTGCACCTGGCCATCGGGCTGATGGCCGCGCCGAAGCTGCTGATGCTGGACGAGCCCACCGTCGGACTCGACCCCATAGAGGCGGACCGGCTGCGCCGAGTGATCGGCGAACTGGCCGCCGGGGCCGCCGGATATCGGCCGTGCATCCTGCTGACCAGCCATTATCTGCGGGACATCGAGGATCTGGCGGACCGGGTGGCGATCCTTCAGGACGGCCGGCTCACCCACGACCTGCCGCTGAAGGAACTGCTGCGCCAGGCGGGTTCGGCCGCGGCGGTGACGGTGAGCGTGCGCGGGGACGAGCCGGTGCGGCCGGGCGGTGACGCCGGGCAGTCGGGTGTACGGCTGGTGGATGCCCAGCCTGCCGGATCCGGCATGTGGACCGCCCGCTACGAGGTGACCCGGTGGGAGCCGGCGACGCTGACCGAACTCGCCCGGCAGTGGCCGCACGGCGAGATCGCCGACGTACGCGTTGAGCCGGTGGGTCTGGAACAGATATTCCGAGACCTCAGCCGGGACGCCGGCCGCCTCAGCCGGGACGCCAGGCTCAGCCAGGGCGGCCATAGATGATCGCCCGCGTGCTGCTGGCCAGCGCCCGGGTCCAGTTCAAGAGCGAGACCCGGCTGGCCGGCGTGATGGCCGGTGTCGTGCAGCCGGCGGTGTTCATGGCGATCACCCTGCTGGCCTCTGGACAGGCCGCGGCCGGCACCCGTACCGCGATCGGCTGCGGCCTGATCGGGCTGTGGGGTGCGACCGTGTGGAGATTCGGGCTGGTGCTGCGGCAGGAGCGGCAGCGCGGCATCCTGCCGGGCATCGTGAGCCGCCCGGCCGGGCTGGTGGTGGTGCTGGTCGGCAAGAGCCTCGGCGCGGTGCTGCGGTCGGCGGCCCTGACGGTGCTGACCGTCGGGGTGGTGGCGGCGGTGGCCGGGCATCCGGTCGGCATCGCCGCACCGGTGGTGTTCACGCTCACCGCGCTGGCCACCCTGATCTCCGCGACCTCGCTCGGGCTGCTGCTGTGCTCGGTGTTCCTGCTGGCCCGCTCGGCGGTGCGGATCGCCGAGACGCTGATCTATCCGGTGTTCATCCTGGGCGGGCTGTTCGTGCCGACCGCCCTGCTGCCGGGCTGGGCGCAACAGCTCTCCACGCTGATCAGCCTGCGGTGGGCGGGCGAGCTGCTGCTCGACGCCGCCTCGGGACGGGGACAGCAGCTCGGCGACTGGCTGCTCCTGGCCGCGACCTCAACTGGGTACGCGGTGGGCGCCGTCGTCGGTCTACGCGCCGTACTGCGGCGGATTCGCGCGGAGGGCACCCTTGAGCTGGTCTGATCCCACCGCCGTACGCACCGTCGCCGCCCTGCGTACGGTCGCGATCCTTTCGTGGCGCGAATACCGGGCGGTCTATCCGCTGCGGGTGGTGCTGGGGAGCTCGCTGCCGCGGGCGATCCTGCAGACGCTCTTCATCGCGTACGTCGGCCTGATGGGAGCCGGTCCGGCAGGCCGGGACTTCGCCCTGGTCGGCGGGGCCATGCAGGTGGTCACCATCGCAACCGTGATCAAGGCCGCCGACATCCTGGTCGAGGACCGGATCTTCGGCATCCTCTACCGGATGCGGCTGGCGTGGATCCCGCTGCCGGTGGTGGCGGCCACCCGGTGGTGGATCTTCACCGCGGAGGGCGTGCTGGGCGGCCTGGTGGCGGCGACGGCGGCGTGCCTGCTCTTCGACCGGCCCGCGCTGCTGGCGGGCATGTGGGCGGCCGGCGGGCTGGTGGTGCTGGTGGCGCTGTCCACCAGCGCGCTGGGGATGGCCGTCGCGGCGTTCGCGATGACCCAGCGCGTCGACTCGTTCATCACGAACGTCGCCAGCTACCTGCTGCTGGCGCTGACCGGCGCGGTGGCGCCGCTCGAACGGCTGCCGGACCCGCTGGAGGCGGTGGCACACGGACTGCCGATGACCAACGGGCTGCTCGCCATACGCGGGGCGCTCGCGGGCGGGCCGTGGCTGGGGCACGCCGCCGCCGAGGCGGCCGTCGGCCTGGGCTGGCTGGCGGTGGCCGCGATCGTGTTGACGCTGCAGGCGCGGCGGGCTCGTACACATGACACCGACGGATGGATTTGACGATGCTCCTCCAATGGATCGAAGCTGCCGCAGCCGCGCGCCCCGACGCGCCGGCCATCACCGGCCCGACGGGCAGCGTCTCGTACGGGGAACTCCTCGCGCGGGCCCGCCGCTTCGCCGGACTGCTGCGTGCGCTGGGCGCCGCGCCAGGCGAGGTGGTGGCCGTCGAGGACGGCGGAACACCGGCGTCGGTGATCGCCCTCGTCGGCACGCTCTACGCCGGTTGCGCGATCCTCCCGATCGATCCGGTGCTGTCGCCGGAGCTCCGCGACAGCATGACCGGCGTGGCGCGCTTCCTGGTACGCGCCGACGGCCTCTTCGAGTCTGGCCAGACCCGCCCGATGGCCGTCCCTGACCAGGTGGAGCCGCTGGCCGAGCCCGCCGAGCTCGACGCCCGCGCGCCCGCGTACGTCTGCTTCACCTCCGGCAGCACCGGCCGCCCGAAGGCGGTGCTGGGCGCGCACGACTCGCTCGCCCATTTCGTCCGCTGGCAGCGGGACACCTTCGAGGTCGGGCCGGGCGACCGTATGGCGCAGCTGACGAGCTGGTCCTTCGACGTGATGTTGCGCGACGTCTTCACCCCGCTGATCAGCGGCGCCACACTCTGCCTGCCGGGGTCGCGGTCGCGGGACGCCGCACGGGTCTTCTCGTTCGCGCGGGAGTACGGGATCACGCTGGTTCACACCGTTCCGTCACTGGTCCGGCGGTGGCTGGCGACCACGGCCGTGGACACCGCGGTGCCGACCCTGCGGGTCGCCTTCTTCGCCGGGGAGCCGCTGCACGCGGAGCTGGTGAACGACTGGCGCGGCCGGGTGGCGCCGGGCTGCCGGGTGGTCAATCTGTACGGACCTACGGAAACCACCCTGGCCCAGTGTGCTTTCGAGGTGCCTGACGAGCCGGGCACCGGCCCGTTGCCGGTCGGGCGGCCGTTGCCCGGGTGCTCGGTCGGCGTGCTGCGGCCGGGGTCCTGGGAGCCCGATGATGTGGGCGAGGTGGTGCTGACGACGCCGTATCGCTCACTGGGGTACCTCGGCACGGACCGCACGTTCGAGACGGCTCCCACGGGTGAGCAGGTGTACCGCACCGGCGACCTGGGGCGGCGGGACGAGCGAGGGTTGCTGCATCTGCTCGGCCGGTTGGACCAGCAGGTCAAGGTGCGCGGTGTCCGGCTGCGGCTGCCGGAGGTCGAACGGGTGCTGCGCGGCGTGGCCGACGTCCGCGACGTCGCCGTTGTCGTCGCGGGGGATGGACGGCTTGTCGCCTATCTTGTGGGGGATCCGGCCGTGCCGCCGGTTCGGGTGTTGCGGGAGGCGGTTCTGCGAGAGTTGCCGGCCGCGGCGGTTCCGGATGAGTTCGTCGTGCGTACGGACCTGCCGCTGCTGCCGAACGGCAAGATCGACCGCACAGACCTGCGCTCCCAGGCCAGCGCCCCGGCCCTGACCCCGGCCTCGGTTAAGCCAGGCGAAGCTGGGGGGAACGTGCTGGTCGTCGAAACCTGCCGACGGGTCCTCGGCGTCGAATCGGTCCCGCTCACCGCGGATCTCTTCGAGCTCGGCGTCGATTCGATGTCCGCGATGGAGATCGCCGCCCGGCTGGAGGACGCGCTGGAAGCGGAGATCCCGTACGGTCTGGTCTTCGACCATCCCACCGTCGAAGAGATCTCCCGCTATCTCGCCGGCCGGAGCCTCGGGTGACCGGCCCGACCACCCCGTCGTGGACCCAGCGCAGCCGCCTGCTCCGGCTGGTCGAGGACGCGGCGGCCGGGCTGTACCGGCCGCAGCACACGATCGCCGCGTTGCGCGTACGCGGTGCGCTGAACCTGTCCGCGCTGAACCTGGCCTGGCTCCGGCTGCAGCGGCGGCACCCGATCCTGCTCACGTCCTTCGACCCGCACAAGCCGCTGTGGCGGCTGGACCCGACGGACCCGGTCGACCTGGTACGTCTGCCGCTTCCACCTCCCGCCGACGCTCGGCAGGCGCTGGTGCGGGAGGCCGAGCGACCGTTCGACATCGAGCGGGGACCGCTGGCCCGGCTGGTCGCCATCCCGCTTCCGGACGCCGCGGAGACGCTGCTCGGGCTGGTCGTCGACCACCTGGTCTCCGACGCGTGGTCGCGGCGGATCCTCCTGGGGGACCTGTGCCGCCTCTACGACCTGGAGATCGGCGCGTCGACCGGAGACCTGCCCCCGGCTGCGGCCGCGTACGCCGGCTGGGTCGAGCGCCAGAACGACTACCTGGAGTCCACGGCCGGCCTCAACCTGCGCCGGAAGCTCACGCGGCACGTTCTCCTCCCCGACCGGGGGCCCGCTGACCGGGGGCCCACTGACGGGGGGACCGCCGAGCGGAGGCCCGTCGGCCGGGGGATCGCCGACCAGGGGCTCGCTGGCCAGACCGATGTCCCGCGGATCGAGCGGCAGTTCGACGTGGATTCGTACGAGCGCCTGCTGCCGGCCGCGAAGCGGTTCCGGCTGACCCGGCTCCAGCTCGTCCTGGCCGCCCTGGACGCGGCGTCGGCCGAGCTGGGTGATCATTTCCCCGCCGCGACGATCATGGCGGTCGCCGGCCGTCCCCGCCCCGAGCTGCACGGCTCGGTGGGCTGGTTCGCCGACCAGGTCGCCGTCGTCAACCGGGGCAGGCATGCCTCTCCAGAGGAGCAGGTGCGGTCGTTCCGCGAGGCGGTCGTTACGGCGCTGGACTCGGCGCGCGTTCCCTGGGCGCTGGTCGTCGCGGACACCGTGCCGGAATGGTTCACCCACTCGATGTCGCTGCCGTACATCTCGTTCAACGCCCAGCCGCTGCGGATGGGCCCCGGCCTGCGCCCGGCCGCCTTCGCCGGCACCGAGATCGAGGAGTTCCCCGTCCACCTCGGGCGACCGGACGGGGCGCTCCTGACGTACTGGTCGGAGGACGACGGCGGCGGCCTGCGGGTGGCCCTGCGGTACAAGCCCGAACGCTACAGCGAGGCGGACGTCCTCGCGCTCTGGGAGAGCACCATCGCGAACCTCGACCGGTTCGCCGAAAGCGCGGGCCGGACAGTTGGGAGCGCGGACGGATGAGGTTGTTCGTCATCGGCATAGTTGGGAGCGCAGACCAGTGAAATTGTTCGTCATCGGCGCGGACCCGCGCCGCGAGTGGGCCTTCTCCACCTGGCTGCGCGCCGGCCTGTCGGTCACCCTCGCGGACGGGGTCAGCGGCGGCGGCTTCGAGCACGCCGTCGACCGTTTCCATCCGGTCGAGGTCCGCGATGAGAAGGCCGATGTGGAGTCGCTCGCCCGAATGGCGGCCGGCCACGACGGGGTGACCACGCTGGCCGAGGGATCGCTGATCACCGCCGCGACAGTGGCGCGGCAGCTGGGCCTGCCAGGCCCCGGCGCCGGCGCGGCGCGCATCGCGCGCAGCAAGCTCCACCAGCGCTCGGCCGGCCAGCGACACGACCTGGCCGGCCCCCGGCACTCGGCCGTCACCGGCCCCGACGATCTCGTACGCTTCTTCGCCGCCGGTGTCCAGGCCGCCGTTCTGAAGCCGCCGGACGCCTCCGCGAGCGCCGCCGTGTTCGCCGTCCACAGTGTCGAAGAGGCGCTGGACCGGTGGCCGAGAGTACGGGCGATCTCGCCGAGCCGTACCGGCATCGTGGAGGAGTACCTGCCCGGAGCGGAGGCGAGCGTCGAGGCCGTGGTGCGGGACGGCGAGCTGGTCTTCTCCTCGCTGACCCGCAAGCAGACAGGCGGCCCCACCGGCTTTCTCGAAGTCGCCCACACCACCGACCAGGCCGAACACCCCGACGCCGCCGTCAGGGCGCTCGTCCGCGACCTGATCGCCGCCTGGCGGGTCGAGTCGGCCATCATGCACGTCGAGGTGAAGCTCGACGGCGGTCGCCCCGTCCTGCTGGAGGGGACGGTACGACCGGCGGGCGACTACATCACCGAACTGGTGTCCGCCGTGCATGGCCGCGACCTCTACATCGACCAGGCCCACCTGGCACTGGGCCAGCCGCTCGCGGCGGACCGCCCATCCCGCGCCCACCGGGCCGAGGTGCGCTTTCTGCTGGCCTCCGGCATCGTCCGCCGGAACGTCGCCCCGGTGGAGGTGCTCACGGGTCTGCCGGACGTCAAGATCGTCCGGCAGCTCGCCGCGGCCGGCTGCCGCCTTCCGCCGCTGACCGCGAACTGGGCCAGAGCCGGGTACGCCCTCGGCTGGTCCACGGACGACGGCGAGTCACTGACCGGGCAACTCCGGGCGGCGGTCACCGATCTCGGCAAGCTGATGGGCACACCGGAGCTGGCCTGACCATTCACACGTTGCACGCTGTGTCTCCAGGTCAGCCAGTTCGTTGGCTGCCAGCGGCGGCCCAAGCTTCCAGCTGCGGCGGCGAGGCTCAGGACCGGGAGTCTCTCCACTCGTCCGGTCCCGCTGTCTCGTCGGCGGAGGGGACCGCGATGTCCGTCTTGGCGCCCCAGCCGGTCAGGCGAGCGTCGACGACGTGGGAGATCAAGCGCTTGCCGAACCTTTCGGGCCAGGAGGCCCGGACCCTGCGCACCAACTGGTCCTCTCCGAGCCACAGCCGCCACGAGAGTTCGGTCTTCGCGGACATCCCGTCGTGCTGGGCGCGGAACGCGGCCGACGTCTTAAAGAGCCGGCTGAAGGTGAGCGTCCCCTGGTAGACCGTGGTCCGGGTGTTGTCGTAGGTGCCACCGGGACGCTTGACATCGGTTGTGGCCAATATCGCCTTCAGCGTGCCTGGATCGGCGAGATCGATCCCGCCGACCTGCAGGAAGGGACGGGTCTTCTCGTCCTCGGAGAGGAGCACCCAGGTCTTCCCCTCGGGAGCGGGACAGATCCAGCCCTGGCAGTACGTCCGGCCCTTGAATATGAGGAACCGCGGGGGATCGTCAGGGGTGTCGGGGGTGGCGACGTCCCTGACATCGGTGCCCGTCACCCCGGCCTTGCCGAACTCGGCTTGGGTCTTTTTCCGATAGCTCGTTCTTCCCCCGGATTCCCGCGAAGCGAAGACCTCTGACATGGTCACTCCCCGGCCCTCGACCAGTTGACGCCTGAGCGCGTCGGCCGGGTCCGTCTGAGCGTTCGCGGTGGTGACAAGTCCGCTGAGCGTGACGGATGCGATCGTCACGACGGTCATGGTGGCTGCCCATCGCCTCATCCGAGCTGTCCTCTCTCGAGTCGCCCCCAACAGGGATGGCAGCCCTGATCGTCTCGGCTCGAGATCTCTTTTCGATCACCGCTTTTAGCCACAGTTGGTGGAGGAATGCCGTACAGCAACACCGGCTCACGCGATCACAAGGCTGATCCACAGGGCGTGAACCCGCGGAGGCAGGACCAACCCGAGCCAGAGGGTCCGCAGGAGCGAGGTCCTTCACGCGAGGCACGCCCCCATGTCCCAGGGAGTCCCGTACTTGCCGGTGAGCTCACCGATCTCCGCCTCGGCGAGGAGGTTTCGACATGGTGATCACCGACGCCGCACTCACCGAGGCGGCCGCCGAGGGGATCCGCGCCGGTGGCACCGACCTTGAGCTGGCCCGGATGTAGTGCCTTTTTCCGCATCGGAGGCCGCGCGGGCCGGTGTGGGTTCCGTCGAGCTCGGAGGCTACCGGCAGGAGCTGAAACGGACGCTCGGCTCTGGGGTCATGCTCATGGTCGCGCTGTCAGGTGCCGCGCTGCTGGACCTGATCACGGCGGCGACGATCCTCTCGGCGATCATCTACGGCCTGGCGATCGTCCTGTACCTGGCGGTGCGCGGCCGATCGGATCGCAGGCAGGGCGCATTCGACCTGGGACGCTTCGAGCTACCGGTCGCGATCGGCTCTACATCGCGACGGCCGGCGACATCCTGATGATCTTTAAAGGGTGAGGACGAGGCGGCCGCGGAGGCCGCCTTTCGCGAGGCGTCGGTGGGCGGCGGCGACGTGGTCGAGGGGCATGGTCTCGGCTACGCGTAGCGTGAGGGAGCCTGCTTCGACCAGGGTGGCAAGCCTGGAAAGGTGGGCGCCGTCAGCGCGAATCCAGTGGTTGAAGACCCGGATGCCACGAAGCGGAGCCGGCGCCCCGCCCGCCACCAGCGCGGCGAAGGCTCCCCCCGACCGGACCGCGTCGAGGGCGGCCGCTCCGAGCACGGCCGCGTCCAGCGCCGCGTGCACGCCGCCCGGAACAAGGGAACGGACCGCCTCGCCAAGCCGTGCCGTGCGCGGTACGAACAGTTCGGCGCCGAGCCCGCGGACCAGCGGTTCGTCGTCGGCTCCGGCGACCGCGACCACCCGGAGCCCGCGCGCGACGGCCAGTTGGATCGCGAAACCGCCGACGGCACCGGCCGCTCCCGTCACCAGCAGCGTCTGCCCGTGGTGCAGGTCGAGTCCGTCGAGCGCTTGCGCGGCGGTGAGACCGTTCAGGGGCAGCGTGGCGGCTTGTACGGCCGATACGCCCGCAGGCGCGGCTGCGACCGCGTCCGCGTCGATGACGACCTGGTCGGCCTGGGTGCCGAGCGGCACGTCCAGCCGGTCGGACAGGCCGATCACCTGCTGCCCGCGCACGAAACCGGTGACCCCTGGGCCCGCCTCCTCGATGGTTCCGGCGACATCCCACCCGATGCCGATCATGTCCCGCACCGGCAGCAAGCCCGCCTCGGTGAGCGCACCGGACCGAGCGGCCAGATCGACCGGGTTGACCGTGGCGGCCTCGACTCGGATCCGGACTTGGCCTTCTCCCGCGACCGGCGTCGGTACGTCCGCGATCTGCAGAACCTCCGGGCCGCCGAATGCACGGATGACAACTGCGCGCATGAGATCTCCTTAAGGGTTCAGGAGAACGACCTTACGGAGAGCTACTCTCTGGAAGGAAGTACGCACCTCAAGGTGCCTAGCGTACGGACAGGAGCGTGAGCAGGCGCGGATCGCCTACGACGGCCATCTCACGACCCCTGAAGGGCTGGCCGAGGCGCATATCGAGCAAGTCGCCGCCGCCCGCGACAACCGTTCTGCTCAGTAGTCGCATAACTCCACCGAAACCTTGACGCAACATAGGCTTCCGATCCATAGTGAGCCAGTCAACCCATTAGCGCGTCTCTGGAGGTCTTATAGCACGCAAGAATGTTAGCGCTAACAATGTAACCCCCTTTCCGCCCCTGTCGCGATGTCGCAGGTCGGCAGGCATGTCGCTGTGCGCACGGCCGCACGGCGACGTCCTTCGCGTCTTTTGTTAATGACCTGTGCCTGGAATATAGCGACGCCCCCCCTGAAAGGCAGAGGTTCATCGTGATTGTTCGGTCCCAATTACGGCAGCTTAAAAAGGTACTGCTGTCCGCCGGTGCGGCCGTCGCGCTCGCCGCCGGCCTCCTCGCCGGGGTCTCCACGCCGTCCCAGGCCGCCACATCGCTGTCGTGTGACATCTACGCCGCCGGCGGCACCCCGTGTGTCGCGGCGCACAGTACGACCCGTGCCCTGTACGGCACCTACAACGGCTCGCTCTACCAGGTGCGCCGTACCTCGGACAACACCACCAGGAACATCGGCCTCCTGAGCGCGGGCGGCTACGCCAACGCCGCCACGCAGGATTCGTTCTGCGCGGGTACGACCTGCCTCATCACCATCATTTACGACCAGTCCGGCCGGGGTAACAACCTCACCCAGGCGCCCCCCGGCGGATTCCCCGGCCCGTCTCCGGGCGGGTATGACAACCTCGCGAACGCGACCGCCGCGCCGACGATGATCAACGGTCACAAGGCGTACGGCGTCTATGTCGCTCCTGGCACCGGCTACCGCAACAACACCACCAACGGCGTCGCGAAGGGCGATCAGCCTGAGGGGATGTACGCGGTCTTCGACGGCACGCACTACAACGGTGGCTGCTGCTTCGACTACGGCAACGCCGAGACCAACAGCCGCGACAACGGCAACGGCACCATGGAGGCCATCTACTTCGGGAACATCAAGGTCTGGGGCTACGGCACGGGCAACGGCCCCTGGGTCATGGCCGACCTCGAGAACGGCCTGTTCTCCGGAGTGAACCCGGGTTACAACGCGAACGACCCGACCGTGAACCACCGGTTCCTGACCGCCATCATCAAGGGCGAGCCGAACCACTGGTCGATCCGGGCCGGCAACGCGCAGTCGGGCAACCTGTCGACGTACTACAACGGAGCGCGCCCCAACGTCGCGGGCTACAACCCGATGAAGAAGGAAGGGGCGATCATCCTCGGGATCGGCGGCGACAACAGCAACAGCTCCGCCGGCACCTTCTATGAAGGCGTGATGACCTCCGGCTATCCGTCGGACGCCACCGAGAACTCGGTGCAGGCCGGCATCGTCGCCGCCGGATACGCGCCGTCGAGCGGCGGCAACCCCGGTGGAACGCTCACCCCCGGCTCGTCGATCTCCCTGCGCGCGACGACAGCCTGCTGCACCGACCGCTACATCCGGCACCAGAACGACCAGGCCATCACCTCGGTGATCACCTCGGGCAGCTCGTCTCTCGACAAGAGCGACGCCTCGTGGATCGTACGCAGCGGTCTGGCCAGCGGCTCGTGCGTGTCGTTCGAGTCGAGGAACTACCCCGGCGACTTCCTGCGGCACCAGAACTACCAGCTGTACCGGCAGCACAACGACGGCAGCTCACTGTTCGCGGCCGACGCCACCTTCTGCCCGCAGGCCGGCAAGAGCGGCCAGGGCTCCTCGCTCGCCTCCTACAACTTCCCGACCCGGTTCATCCGCCACTACAACAACATCGTCTACATCGCCAGCAACGGCGGCTCGAACGCCTTCGACAGCGCCACCTCATGGGCCAACGACGTGAGCTGGATCGTCGAACAATCCTGGGCATAGATGTCGCCCTCTTGAGTGGAGCCGTCCCCGGTCCTTGGGGGCGGCTCCACGACCGTCGACTGAAAGTTTCGGGCCGACATTGACATGTTTCGGGCGAGTTCTCAGACTGATCGCCAACGCCCCACCTGGAAGGGAGAGCCTAGTGACCCTCCGTACGAGGGCCGTCGCGCTGGCGGTAGCCGTGACACTCTCGCTCACTGGAGCGCTAACCGTAGCCCCCACCAGGGCAACGGCGGCAACCGGAGTCGAGGACGAGGGCGCCGACTGCGTCGTGACCGGCCTGCCCGACACGGGATCTCTGCCGAGCAGCTCCCGGCTCCCCGACCCTTTCAAGAAGCTGGATGGTACGCGTATCTCCGCCAAGTCCGATTGGCGGTGCCGACGAGAAGAGATCAAAAAGCTGGCGGAGAAATTCGTCTATGGCGAGAAGCCCGGAAAACCGGCGAGCGTCACGGGTACGGTCTCGAGAACCGGCATCACCGTGAACGTGAACCACAACGGCAGGAGCGCTGGCTTCTCGGCGAGCCTCTCCTTGCCGAGTGGTTCCGGACCCTTCCCGGCCGTCGTCGTCCTGGGCGGATTCGGCGCGGACACGGCCGCCATCAGCGCGGCCGGCGCCGCCGTCATCAACTACGACCCCTACGCGGTCGGGCGAGAGGGCACGCCGCGAAACAACAAACAAGGCGCCTTCTACAGCATCTACGGCTCCTCCAGCAGTACAGGGCTGTTACTCGCCTGGGCCTGGGGGGTGAGCCGAATCATCGACGTCATCGAGCAGTCGGACGGCAGCATTCTGAAAGCGGATGCGACCGGCGTCACGGGATGCTCGCGGTTCGGAAAGGGCGCCTTCGTGATCGGTGCCTTCGATCAGCGCATCGCTTTGACCATGCCGATCGAGTCGGGCAGCGCCGGGGTTCCCATTTTCCGTGGGATTCCTGGGGAAGGTGCCCAGAGTTTGAGCAGTGCCTATGGAGAGCAGCCGTGGCTGGGCGACGCGTTCGGCTCCTTCACCAGCGGTCCGGACCGGCTGCCGGTGGACACGCATGAAATGGTGGCCATGGTCGCGCCGCGCGGACTGTTCATCATGGATAACCCGCACATTGTCAATCTCGGCCCCCGGTCCGCGAGCGTGGCGGCCTTGGGCGGAGCCGAGGTCTACAAGGCGCTCGGCGCGGGAGGCAACATCACCTACTGGTCCGACATTCAGGACGGCAATCACTGCGCCAACAGGCCTGAATGGCGGTCCCCGTTGCAGCAGAACATTCAGAAGTTCCTGCTGAAGACGGGTAATGCCGCCGGCGCGATCAGGATCTCGCCCAAGGCGCTCGGCAATCTGTCCGAGTGGCGGGACTGGCAGACGCCGGCCCTCGGCGATTCCGGCGACACCACCCCGCCGACGGCCCCGGCCGGCTTGGCGGCCTCGGGAACCATGTCCACGGGCGCGAACCTGAGCTGGACGGCCGCCACGGACGACAACGGCGTCGCCGGCTACGACATCCTGCGTGCGCCCGGCGCGAGTGGCGGTACGTTCGCCCAGGTCGGCACCTCGATCACGACCTCGTTCAGCGACACGGGCCTGACCCCGAGCACCACCTACCGCTACCAGGTCAGAGCACGGGACGGCGCGGGCAACGTCTCACCGGTCTCGAACACGGCGACGGTCACCACCCAGCCCGGCACGTCCACCGGCACCTGTACGGCCGCTGCGACCGTACAGACCCAGTGGGCCACCGGGTACGTCGTCCAGCCGCTGACCATCACCAACACCGGCACCGCGACGATCACCGGATGGACGGTCACCTTCACGCTGCCGGCCGGGCATACGGTGACCGGTTCGTGGAACGGCGCCCTCACCGTCAGCGGGCAGACCGTGACCATCAGAAACGTCGCCCACAACGGCACCCTCACCCCCGGAGCCAGCACCACCAGCGTCGGCTTCCAGGCGACCCGCCCGAACGGCAACACCGCGCTGCCATCCGGGTACACCTGCGCCTGACACCTGAGGCCTACCTACCAGACAGCCGCGCCGCCAGGATCCGAGCGCGGGCGAGCTGGACGTTGCGCGCCTGGCCGGCGGCGAACCCGGCCAGGAGCCATGGCGCCGTCAGGTCGAGCCGATCGCTCATCCGCGTGCCGGTGCCGTCCGGCTCAAGGTCGAAGCGGTAGGCCATGCGAATGCGTCCCGGGCTCCGCACCTCGCCGTGGACGGACAGCCCGTCGGTGTGCAGGGCCACGTCGATCGCGTTGTCGTAGGTGAAGATCCGCAAAAATCGGAAACGCTCGACGGCCCTGTACCGGATCACGCCGGCCTCCGAGCGGTCCACATCGCTGACGGAAACCACGAGAGGGGACAGCCCGATGTAGCTCTCTGGAGTCGTCAGGTGCTCGAACACCTTCTCCGGTGTGGCGTCCACGTGGAATTCGTGGGTCAGCACGCTGCTCGACACCTGGCCTCCCGTACCTGCGAGTTCTGTCCGAGAATTGTGGTCAGATTTCTTACCGCCGGGAAGCGCGGAATGATCACGAACGCCGCCTGAGATGATCGGCATGATCACTGTCACTCCGGCATCCCAGGAGCACCCTTGTCCAAGCGTCGTGGCTTAACCCTGTCGGCAGCCCTCACCGCGCTGCTCGTGTGCGTCGCCATTCCCGGTGCGGCAGCGGAACAGCAGTCCGAGGATCCGACATATCCGGGGCCGGTCTATAGGACGGTCACGGACAAGAGCGGGCTGCTGTCCCTGCAGACCAATGGGCGACCGGACGGGCGCGACATGGTCTTCCGGATCTCGGGAGCCGTCTACGCCAACATCGAGGGCAACGCCTACGACCCGCAGCTGCGCCACGGCCAGAAACTGTTCAACATCGAGGGCTACAACATCCGGCGGCTGTACCGGGTGCCCGGCACCACGCAGCTCTACCAGCTCTCCCGCGAGATCGTCTTCTACACCGACCCCGCCGACCCCACGAAGATCCTGCGGGAGTGGAAGAACCCGATCGACCAGCGCACCTACCCCGTCGTCCCGATCAACAACGACACGGTGAACTTCGGCCCGTTCAACGTCACCTCCTCCTACGTCGGCCCGCCCCTGCGGGAGATGCACGACGAGACGGAGTGGACCAGCGACATCCCGGTACGCACCGACTTCGGGGCCACGTTGGGCGAGCGGTTCGGCCTGGTGAACGGCGTCTACGCGGCTCAGGAGATGTTCGACTTCTACGTCGACGATCGCGAGGTCGCGGCCCGTACGGTCGCGGGCAGCGTCCCCAGGGGCGCGATGGACACCAAGATCAGCTGGGCCAGGACGAGCCCGTGGGCGCCGTTCATGTGCCTGCCGGAGACCAGTGTCCGCGGCCAGCTCACCTACCACGCCCGCAGCTGGTCGCTGGATTCCTACCTGGACGTCGAGCCGTGGCTGCGCGCGGAGATCGACACCGCCTACCCGCTCTTCAAGGCCGCTCCCACCGCGCCCGGCCCGAGCGAGAACTCCTGGAGCTCCTTCTACAACAAGCAGCTGGGCAAGGGCGCCACCACGTGGTCCGGCTGGTGCGCCGCCAACGGAAAGGGCTGACCTTCCGGGAGCCGCATTGCACTCTGGCAACACCCCGGCACAGGGTGTCTGCGCCTTGGGTTCGATGCCCCAACAGCCTCGTGGGACGGAATAGGCTCATGCGTGCAGTCGGGCCGGGGCGCAAGGTTAGGGGAACGGGTGAGCAAGTCCTTCGTACATCTGCACGTCCACACTGAGTACAGCATGCTTGACGGGGCGGCGAAGATGAAGCCGCTGTTCAAGGAGGCCGCCCGCCTCGAGATGCCGGCGATCGCGATGTCCGATCACGGCAACATGTTCGGGGCCTACGAGTTCCAGAAGGTGGCCAAGGACAGCCCCGTCAAGCCCATCATCGGCATCGAGGCCTACGTGGCGCCGGAGAACCGGTTCGTGAAGAAGCCGGTCTTCTGGGGGTCGCGAGCCGAGACCGGTGTGGCGGACGGCGAAGGCGGCAAGGACGTCTCCGGCGGTGGCCGGTTCACCCACATGACCATGTGGGCCAAGGACGCGAACGGACTGCGCAATCTGTTCAAGCTGTCGTCCTTGGCCTCGTTCGAGGGCTACTACTCCAAGCCCCGGATGGACCAGGACCTGGTCTCCCAATACGCCAACGGCATCATCGCCACCACCGGCTGCCCGTCCGGTGCGGTGCAGACCCGGATCCGGCTCGGCCAGTACGACGAGGCGGTCAGGGTCGCCGGCGAATACCAGGAGATCTTCGGCAAGGAGAACTACTTCCTGGAGCTGATGGACCACGGCATCGACATCGAGCGGGACGTCCGGGCCGACCTGCTGCGGCTGGCCAAGCAGCTCAACATCCCGCTGCTGGTCACCAACGACAGCCACTATGTGACCGAGGACCAGGCCGACGCGCACGACAGCCTCCTGTGCGTCGGCGTGGGCAAGAACAAGGACGACCCCAACCGGTTCCGGTTCAACGGGTCGGGCTACTACCTCAAGAGCGCTGACGAGATGCGCAGGCTGTTCGCCGACCTGCCCGAAGGGTGCGACAACACGCTGCTCGTGGCCGAGATGGTCGGCGACTACAGCGACGTGTTCGCCTACGTGGACCGGATGCCCCAATACCCGGACGTCCCCGAGGGCGAGACACAGGAGTCCTGGCTGCGCAAGGAGGTCGAACGCGGCCTGGAGATGCGTTACGGCACCCCGGTCCCCGCCGAGGTCACGGAGCGGTACGAGACCGAGATGAAGGTCATCGGCCCGCTCGGCTTCTCCTCCTACTTCCTGGTCGTCGCCGACATCTGCCGGCACGCCCGCGACAACGGCATCGCGGTGGGCCCCGGCCGTGGTAGCGCCACCGGCTCGATCGTCGCCTACGCGACGCGCATCACCGAGCTCGACCCGCTGGAGCACGGCCTGCTGTTCGAGCGGTTCCTCAACCCCGAGCGCATCAGCCCGCCCGACATCGACCTCGACTTCGACGACCGCCAGCGCGACCGCATGGTCCAGTACGTGACCCAGAAGTACGGCAGCGAGGCCACCGCCCAGGTCAACACCTTCGGCACGATCAAGGCGAAGGCCGCCGTCAAGGACGCCTCCCGCATCCTCGGCTACCCCTTCGTGATGGGCGACAAGATCACCAAGGCGATGCCCCCGGACGTCATGGGCAAGGGCGTCCCGCTCGCGGACATGTTCAACGAGAGTCACCCCCGTTACGTCGAAGGCGCCGAGATCCGCGCCCTGTACGACAACGACCAGGACGTGCGCAAGGTGATCGACACCGGCCGCGGCATCGAGGGCCTGATCCGCGGTACGGGCGTGCACGCGGCGGCGGTCATCCTGTCCTCGGCGCCGCTGCTGGACCTGATCCCCATGCACATGCGGGACAAGGACAAGGTGATCATCACCGGGTTCGACTACCCGAGCTGTGAAGACATGGGCCTGATCAAGATGGACTTCTTGGGCCTGCGCAACCTGGGCATCATCGATCACGCCATCAAGATCATCAAGCAGAACCGGGGCGTGGAGCTCGACACGCTGACGCTGCCCCTCGATGACAAGACCACGTACCAGCTGCTGGCCCGCGGCGACACCCTGGGCGTCTTCCAGCTCGACGGCGGCCCGATGCGGCAGCTGCTGCGGCTGATGGAGCCCACCCGGTTCGAGGACATCGCCGCAGTGCTCGCCCTCTACCGGCCGGGCCCGATGGCCGCCAACGCGCACACCAACTACGCGCACCGCAAGAACGCCCGCCAGGACATCGAGCCCATCCACCCCGAGCTCAAGGAAGCGCTCGAACCCATCCTCGGTCCCACCTTCCACCTGCTCGTCTACCAGGAGCAGATCATGGCCGTGGCCCGGGAGCTGGCCGGCTACACGCTGGGCGGCGCCGACCTGCTGCGCCGGGCCATGGGCAAGAAGAAGAAGGAGATCCTGGACGCCGAGTACGCCAACTTCCAGGCGGGCATGCGCGCCAACAAGTACAGCGACGAGGCGATCCAGGCGCTCTGGGACGTCATGCTGCCGTTCTCCGGATACGCCTTCAACAAGTCCCACACCGCCGGATACGGTCTGGTCGCTTACTGGACCGCCTACCTGAAGGCCAACTACCCGGCCGAGTACATGGCCGCCCTGCTGACCTCGGTCGGTGACGACAAGGACAAGGCCGGCGTCTACCTGGCCGAATGCCGCAAGATGGGCATCCAGGTCCTGCCGCCGGACGTGAACGACAGCCAGCTCGACTTCGTCGCCGTCGGTGACACCCAGGTGCGGTTCGGGATGGGCGCGGTCCGTAACGTCGGGGAGAACGTGGTGGAGGGCATCGTCAAGGCCCGCGCCGAGAAGGGCCGCTACGAGCACTTCAACGACTTCCTCAGCAAGGTGCCGTTGACGGCCTGCAACAAGCGAGTCATCGAATCGCTGATCAAGGCGGGCGCGTTCGACTCGCTCGACCACCAGCGCAAGGCGCTGCTCATGGTGCACGAGCAGGCGGTCGATTCGGTCATCGACATCAAGAAGAACGAGGCCCACGGCCAGGACTCCCTGTTCGGCGGCCCGAGCGACGACGAGGGTGAGGCGGCGTTCTCCGTACAGATCCCCGACATGGAGTGGGACAAGAAGACGCTGCTGGACTTCGAGCGGGAGATGCTCGGCCTGTACGTGTCGGACCACCCGTTGGCGGGCACGGAGCGGCTGCTGGCCCGCAACCGCGACACCACCATCGCCGAACTGCTCGAAAGCGGCCGTGACGACCGCGGCGACGTACGGGTGTGCGGCCTCATCACCAAGGTCGACAAGCGGGTCAACAAGGCCGGCAACGTGTGGGCGATCGTCACCGTCGAGGACATGGACGCGGCCATCGAGTGCCTGTTCTTCCCCAAGAGCTACGAGCTGTACGCCCCGGAGCTGCGCGGCGACGTCGTGGTGTCGGTCGGCGGCCAGATCAACAACCGGGACGGCGCCATCAGCGTCTTCGCGCAAGATCTCACCCCGCTCGACGTGTCCGGCATCACCAGCGACTCCGGGCATCCCGTCACCATCCAGGTCCGCGAGGAACGCCTCACGCAGCAAGTCGTGGAAGAGCTCCGTAACGTGCTGAAGCTGCACCAGGGCAGCGTGCCGCTGCGGATCAACGTGCAGCGGCTGAGCGGGAAGACCCTGGTGTGCGCTCTGCCGGAGTTCTCGGTCAACGCCGAGCCCAGCTTCGCCGCGGACGTGAAGCAGTTGTTCGGGCCGGAAGCCATCATGCTGTGATCGAGGTCGTCTCGACCGCGGAGCCACTCACGTGCCCGCGCTGCGACGGCGAAGCGCTGTTGTCGGCGCGGGTACCGTACGGCTGGGCCAACGCCGGCGGAGGGTGGGTGCACGGCCGTACCGGGGTCGTGCTCTGCCCGGCCTGCGACGAGGACACGCCGCACGCGGCACCGCTGATCACGTGGTTCCACGTCCACGGCAAGGCCGACCATGGGGACGAGGAACTCGCACGGCTGCTGGCGGCGTGGGCCCGGAACGTGTCGGTGTCCCGCTTGGACGAGCAGGCGCTGGAAGCCGAGATAGGCCGGTGGCGGCGCGGCGACCTGTAGCGTCATTCGGACGCGCGCCGCATGATCTCCTCTTCGGTGAGCGGGTCGGCGGGATGGTGGCTCAGGCACTGGGGTGTGCGGATCAGCAGTTCGGAGATGCCCTCGCTCGCGGTGTAGAACTGTCCGGTGTCGAGCCGTCCGACCCGGTCGGCTCGACCACCGCGGGCTCGCGCCAGCGTCTGGACCACAGAGATCTGGGTGGGGCTGTTCATCCGGCCGATGAACTGGGTGGTGGCGTTGCCGGCGATCTGGTTGTGCAGCCCGCGGGGCGCCTGGGTGGCGAAGACGAGGCCGAGACCGTACTTGCGGGCCTGCGACGCGAGAGTAAGAGTGCTGGCCAGCGCCTCGGTCTTGGGCGTCGCCGGTACGAGGGCCTGCGCCTCGTCCATCACGTACAGGCCGTTCAGGGGGCGGCCCCGAGCCGGGTTCCGCTTGATCCAGGAGAACAGGGCCATCTGGAGTTGGTTGACGAATCCCGGCTTCGTGTCATCGCTCAGGCCGATGAAGCTGATGACCGAGACGCGGGCCCGTTTGCCCGCCGACGGTGTGAGCAGTTGACCGGGGTCCGCCGGCTCGCCGTCGCCGGCGAAGAGCGGGTCGTTGATCGTCGCGGCGGTCAGGAGTTGTCCCAGCTCGGCGGCGATCTGGTCCGCCCGGTCGATCCGGCTGACTTGGAAGGGCAGCGCGGCGAGCATGCCGAGGAAGGCGGGGAAGTCGCCACCGCCCATGCGCGCGAAGTGTTCCAGCGCCTGGCGGAGCACGGCCTTCCCCTTGCTGGCCTTGGCAGTCGCTCCGTCGACGTTGGCTCGGCGGGCGAGCGCCGCGACGGCCAGGCCGAGCGCGGAGTCCAGTTCGTCACGGTCATCCGCGACGGCCGCGAAGTCCGGCAGCGGCTGGAAGCTCAGCGGACGTCCGCGAGAGCGTCCCGGGGTCCAGACCACGACTTCCGTTTCGGCGAGGTAGCGGGCCGCCTTGTCCGCGTCGTCGGCGCCCCATCCGAGAGGCGGGGTGGGCCAGGGATCGCCGAGCCGGGCGAGGTCGTTGTTGGAGTCGAGCACGATCGAGGACACCCCGTGCAGGGCGCACTCTTCCACCAGCCGTCGCAGGAACACGGTCTTTCCGGAGCCGGATCCCGCGAAGACAGCGGTGTGGCGAGCCAGCGTGCTCAGCTTCAGTTCGAGGTCGGCGCCGGTGTCCAGTCGCTTGCCGACCGGGATCACAGCGACGGCGGGACCGTCTGAGGCCCCTCGAAACGCTGTCGCTTTCCGTTCGGATTCCTTGGCCGGCGGGGCCGCGTCGGGGAGCAGGTTGCCGAGAAGTTCGGTACCGCTCGCCGGGCGGTGGCGACGCAGCGTCCGACCACGCGTGGTTCCGCAGCACGACGAAATACCGGTCGGGCGTCTGCGGGCCGAGCCCCGACGACTCGATGCCCTCGGTCAGCCGTTTGAGCGCCGCGTTCGGATGCCGTGCGCCGATCATCCGGAACGTCCAGTGCCGCTGTTCCTCCGAGTCGGGATCCAGCGCTTGGCGCAGCCTCGCGTGGAGGCTCGGCCGCCGGCCCGGCGGCGGATCGACGGAGAAGGCGCGGCCCGCCTCGCCCTGCTCCGTGATCCAGGCGATGAGGCCGGCGGCGAGCAGTGGAGGAACGAGTTCGTCCTCGCGGTCGGGATCGAACGCGTCCGATACCTCAGCCTGAGCGCGCAATTCGGCGAAGCGGGCATCGAGCCGGGTGAGGTCCGTCTTCGGTACGGCGAGGACCCGGGTCGCCTGGCCCGGGGCGTCCTGATCGAAGCGATCCAGCGGGCTCACCGTGCCCTCCGCTCGGCAGGCCTCGACATGTGCGCTGATGCGCCGGAGCAGAGCCCTCGGAGTGTGACCCGGCGCCGTCTCGAACGCGGTCGGGGCGATCGGCCAGACCGGGCTGGGCGGCGTGAAACCCGCGTTCGCGAAGGCCACCGCGAATCGCCGCTCGACCAGGCTCCGGGCGATCTCCGGGCGGGCGATCGTGGTGAGGATCAGCGACGTACGGAACCTGTCCTGCGCCGTCCCGATGGCTCGATCCTTGATCAGATTCCACGACGAGGGCAGGCAGGCCACAAGACAGAGCGCTCGTTGGGTGGCGTGCCGCAAGGCCATGAGGCCGCCCGCGATCTCGTCGATCACATCCTTGCGCTGGTTCGTGTCAAGAAGCACGGTGGCGTCCGTTCCCGCGGCCGGACGGGAGTGCTCGAGGATCGCGTCGATCTGATCCACCGCGATGACGCTGGGGCCGGTCAGCGCGAGGATCATCGACAGCTCGACCGCGATCGCCTGCCCGGGACGCCGCGCATCTGGGCGGGTGCCCCGTGGCTTCCCGACGCCTACTTGCACATATATGGTTATTGCAAGTTAGATGCATTAAGCGCTATAGAGGAGACAGACATGGGGGACTACACCCTTCCGGACATGCCCTACGACTACGCGGCGCTGGAGCCCGCGATCACCGGGGAGATCCTGGAGCTGCACCACGCCAAGCATCACGCCGCCTACGTCAAGGGCGCCAACGACACCCTGGAGAAGCTGGCCGAGGCCCGGGACAAGGGTGACTTCGGCGGGCTGGTCGGCTTGGAGAAGACCTTCGCCTTCAATCTGTCCGGCCACGTGCTGCACACGATCTTCTGGCAGAACCTGTCCCCGGACGGCGGCGACCGCCCCGACGGCGAGCTGGGCGCGGCCATCGACGAGCACTTCGGCTCCTTCGACGCCTTCGCCAAGCAGCTCACCACGGCCACCGCGAGCGTGCAGGGCTCGGGCTGGGGCGTGCTGGCCTGGGAGCCGCTGGGGCGTCGGCTGGTGGTCGAGCAGGTCTACGACCACCACGGTAACGTCGGCATGAACACCACCCCGTTGCTGGTCTTCGACGCCTGGGAGCACGCGTACTACCTGCAGTACCGCAACGTGCGCCCGGACTACGTCGAGAAGCTCTGGGACCTGATCAACTGGACCGACGTCATCGCCCGCTTCGAAGCGGTCCGCGGCGCCTGACCCATGACTGCGGCGCTCGCCCGCCAGCTTGGTCCAGCGAGTCGGGCGGGCGCCGCCTGCCATCGCAACGCTCCTGGGCGGTGACGCCAGGCCCAAAATGAAAGAATCACCTCATGGCAGAAGGTATCGCGACATTTCAGGCCACCACGGATGACGGAGACGTGGTGGGGGAGATCCACGCGGAGTCCTGGAAGGTGGCCTATGAAGGCTTCTTCGACCACGAGTACTTCACCGAAGCCGTACGGAGCCGGCGCGAGAAGTGGCACGCCACGCTCGCTGAAGAGTCAGGCACCATCCTGCTCGCCGCCCTGGCCGGACGGCCGCTGACCTTCTCCTACTTCGGTCCCTCGCCGACGCGGCCAGGAGATGCGGAGATCTTCGGCTTCTACAGCCACCCGGACGGCTGGGGCACCGGCAGCGCCGGCGCCCTGATCACTGCCTCGTTGACCAGGCTGCGCGAGGAGGGCTTCGGTGGGGTGCACCTGTGGACGCTGCGCGACACACCCCAGTCACGCCGCTTCTACGCCAAGAGCGGCTTCACCGAGTCGGGTGCGGTCCGCAAGCATGATTTCGGTGACGGCAATCCGATCGACCAGGTCGAGTACGAGCTGAGCTTCCGCTGATCCCGTAAGCGGTCCCCGAATGGCGGCTGCGGACGCTTGCCGGCGCCCTTGCGGGTCGCCAGGGGCCTGCAGCAGGGCGGCTCGGGGTCATCGCGCGTCGCCGGCGGTCTGGAGCAGGGCGGCCAGGTCGGCGGGTATGGGCATGGGCTGGGTCATGCCTACGGTGGCGCGGCCGGTGTTGCCCTCGGGATAGCGGCCCAGCGCGGAGCCGGGGGCGGCCACGATCATGCGGACCACCTGGCCGAGAGCTTCGCGTCGGTCGTGCTGGCGGATGGCGAGGGTGAACATGGCGAAGTGGTTGGCCGTGTGCGGCCAGGGCCAGGGCTGGGAGATGATGTGCGCCCGTTCCAGATGCCGCCAGCGGGCGCCCGGCTCGGTGGCGGTACGGGCGGCGCGCATCTCGGCGCGGTAGGCGGCCCGCACACGGGCGGGCATCGGGCGGCCGATCATCGGGGCTCCTCCTGGGTGGGTGTGCAGCAGCCATGGGCGCAGGCGTCGATTTCGGCGGCGTTGGTGGATGAGCTCATCGAGCCGGTGGGCGCGGAGCAACGGGCATCGTTGCGCGAAGCCTCGCGGCCTTCCACGGGCGCGGCGCGAGAGGTATCGCCGCGCCGAGCTTCGTGGCCTTCCACAGGTACGGCGCAGCAGGTGTCGCCGTGCCAAGCCTCGCGGCCTTCTTTGACTGCCACAGCGGCGATGACCAGGGCGGTGATCGGGTCGGCCCAGGACCAGCCGAACAGGCTGTTGAGCGCCAGCCCCACGAGCAGCGCGCCGGACAGGTAGGTGCACAGCAGGGTCTGCTTGGAGTCGGCCACCGCCGAGGTGGAGCCGAGCTCACGGCCGGCGCGGCGCTGTGCCGCCGACAGGAACGGCATGATCGCCAGACTGAGCGCGGCCAGGATCAGCCCGGGCGTGGAATGTTCGGCCTGTCCGGCGCCAAGCAGGGCGCGTACCGCATCGAAGGTGACATAGGCGGCCAGCGCGAAGAAGGAGATCGCGATGACGCGCAGCGCGGTCCGTTCCCGGCGCTCATGGTCGGTGGCGGAGAATTGCCAGGCCACCGCGGCGGCCGAGGCGACCTCGACCACGGAGTCGAGCCCGAAGCCGATCAGCGCGGCGGAGGAGGCGACGGCGCCGGCGGTAATGGCCACCGCGGCCTCGATCACGTTGTAGGTGATGGTCGCCGCGACCAGTAACCGGATCCGGCGCTGCAGCAAGGCGCGCCGCTCGGGAGCCGGCCGGAGGCCAGGCAGGTTCGCCGTGCTCACGACCTCGACGCCTCCCCGGTCACGGCCTGTCCGGCCACCGTCTCCCCAGCCACCGGTTCGGCGTCTCCGCCACAATCGCCGTCGGCGTCCCTGCCGCTACCCCTGCCCTCATCCCCGTCGGCGCGCTCGGCGCCGTAGACGGGGCATAGGGCGACCGCGTGGCCGGTGGCGGCCAGCAGTTGCTCGGCTGAGGCCAGCAGGTCCATCAGCTCCGGTCGGGTCAGGGAGTAGAACGACTGCCGGCCTTCGGTGCGGTAATCGACCAGCCCGCAGTCGCGCAGGCAGGCCAGGTGCTTGGACACAGTGGACTGGGCCAGCTCCAGTTGAGCGGTCAGGTCCACCACTCGCGCCTCGCCGCGGGCCAGGCGCTGCACGATGCGCAGCCGGGTCTCATCGGCCAGAGAATGGAACAGCGCCGCCGCAGGGGAGATGCCGGCGGCGATATCGGCACTCACACATCTGCCGCCATCGGGGCCAGCGCTCACGCATCTGTCATCATCGTTATTGATCGCCATATGGCGATGATAGCCCGATTTGGGGATGGATGGGTTTGCGGGTCCAGGACTGTGACGATCAGGGCCTGCATCGATCAGGGGCTTGCGTCGACCACGGCTTGCGTCGATTACGGCTTGCGTTGGTCACGCCTCTCTGCGGGCGATGTCGCGCAGTGCGGCCGCGAGCCGGTCCACATCGTCGGCGGAGGTGAACAGAGCTGGGGTGACGCGTACGGCGGCGCCGCCGGTCATCCCGGTGCGGGCGACGGTGAAGATCCGGTGCCGGGTCATGAGCTCGTCGGCGATGGCCAGGTTGTCGGCTTCAGAGGTACGGCGGCGCAGCCGGAAGGCGGTGATGGCGCCGTACATGTCGGGCTCGTCCGGAGTGAGGATCTGCACGGTGGTGAGGTCGCGCAGTTGATGGACCCAGCGATCGCGCAGGAACCGCAGCCGGGCCTGCTTGACCTCGGCGCCGAGAGTGTCGTGGAAGTCCAGGGCGGTGTCGGCGGTGAGGAAGGGGGCGACGTTCATGGTGCCGGAGTGCACGCGGGAGCGGATGTCGGTGGCCGGGTAGGTCTCATCGGCGTAGAGGGGGTCGATGTCGGCCAGGCGCTGGGCGCGGATGTAGAGGAATCCGGCCCCAAGCGGCACGTTCATCCACTTGTGCAGGGAGAAGGCGGCGAAGTCGGCGTCGAAGTCGGGCAGGGTGAAGTCGAGCTGCCCCCAGGAGTGGGCGGCGTCGACGATGACGTCCACGCCGTGCCGGCGGGCCATGGCGACGATCTGGCGTACCGGCGTGACCAGGCCGGTGCGGTTGTTCATGTGGCTGAGCAGCAGCAGTTTCGCCTTCGGGTGTTCATGCAGCGCGCGTTCGTAGACCTCAAGCACCGCCTCACGGGTAGGGGGCTCGGGGATGGCGATCCGCGTGAGGTGGACGCCGCGCCGGGCTTGGAGCCAGTTCATCGCGTACTGGGCGCTGTGGTAATCCAGGTCGGCGTACATGATGACGTCGCCCGGGCGCAGGCGGCGGTAGCCGGAGATCAGGCTCTGCAGCGCCTCGGTGCCGCCCCGGGTCAGTGCGATCTCGTTCCTGGTGACGCCGAGCAGAGTGGCGATGCGGTCGCGGATCTGGTCGGCTCGCGGCTTGTAGGCGGTACGCAGCAGGTGGGAGCTGCGCTCGTTGAGCTGGTCGAGGTTGCGATGGTACGCCAGCCGGACCGGGTCGGGCATGATGCCGTAGTAGCCGTTCTCCAGGTTGATGAAGTCGGCGCTCACCTGGAACTGGCGGGCGACGGCGGCCCAGAAGCGCTCGTCCTGGGCCAGTTGCTCAGGGGTCAGGCCGCCGCCGGGCACCGTCAGCGACTCGGTCAGGGTCGGACGAGTCACGGCCGGGTCCGAAGGCGGCACGGCCGGGGCTGGGGGCGGCACAGCTGGGGCGGGGCGGGCTGCGGGTGAGGCTGCGCGGGTCGCGGCACCGGCGGCCAGCGCGCCGAGCCCGGCGACGATCCGGCGTCGGGACAGGGTCATGAGGGACTCCACCTGATAACAGCGCGATTCACGCGGCGCACGAATGTCCACGGTAAATCGCGGTACGGAGAAATGGCCGTACGGTAGGACGCTCTTTCGCCCGTGTCGATGAGCGGGCCATCGACGCGCCCGTGAAACCGGATGACGGCACGAGCTTTACCGGAAGCATTGCTATCGCGGGGCGCGTCCGGCTGCCTTTCGGGCACTATCACCGGTGATGCTCGCGACACGAACGCTCCGTTCGCGCCGACCCGCCGCCCGCGGCGCCGGCCGGCTGCTGACGCATGCGATGTTCGCGATCGCCTTGGTCGTCAGTGTGGTGTTCGCCCATGGCGGCGCGTGCGCGGCCGTGGAGCTGTCGGAGCGGGTCGTCCACAGCGCTCAGCCGGCGGGCGGCGGGGTCTCTCCGGCCGCGCACGGCGTCCGCTGCCTGCATCGTGACCTGCCGGTGGGGCATGTGCACGGAACCGAGCAGGGCTGCTCGGCCACCAACCCCACCGGCGCGCCGCTCTTGCTGATCGGACCGGCGGTCGTGCTGCCCGGCCCGGCGCAACCGCGGATCGCCGTGGCCGCTTCGGCGCCGACCGGCATCGGCCGGGTGGCCAGCCCTGATCGGGAAAGCGTGATGCGCGTATAGGCCAGGACTGCGTCTGCTTTCGTCGTCCATTGCCCGCCCAAGTTCGCGGTCGTCTCGCCATGCCGTGAATTTCGCGTATTCTTCAGGGATTTCATCGATGTCATCACAAGCAATGTTCGCGCGCCCGCAAGAGGTTTCGCCGGCCGCCTATTCCACTCTGTCCCTCACGGTCGGCAATACGCCGCTGGCGTTCATTTCCGAGCCGTTCGTACCGGGGGGAGGGGGATTCTGGGCCAAGCTCGAAGGCTTCAACCCGGGCGGCATCAAGGACCGGCCCGCCCTGCACATGGTGCGCCAGGCCCGAGCCCGGGGAGAGCTCGCACCGGGCGCGACGATCATCGAATCGACCAGCGGCACCCTGGGGCTCGGCCTGGCTCTGGCCGGCATCGTGTTCGGCCACCCGGTCGTGCTGGTGGGCGACGTCGGCATGGAGCCGTTGATGTGCCGGCTGCTCACCTCCTACGGCGTCCGGCTGGAGATCGTCACCGAACCGCACCCGGTCGGCGGCTGGCAGCAGGCCCGCCGGGAGCGGGTACATCGCCTGCTCGCCGACCTTCCCGGCTCCTACTGTCCCGACCAGTACAACAACCCCGACAACGTCGACGCCTACGCCGGGCTCGCCCACGAACTGCTGGCCCAGCTGCCGAACATCGACGTGCTGGTGTGCTCGGTCGGCACCGGCGGGCACAGCGCGGGCATCTCCGAGGTGCTGCGCCGCCACTTCCCGCACCTGAGACTGATCGGCGTCGACACGGTCGGCTCCACCATCTTCGGCCAGCCCGCCCGGCCCCGGCTGATGCGCGGCCTGGGCTCCAGCATCCACCCGCGTAACGTCGCCTACGACGCCTTCAGCGAGGTGCACTGGGTCAGCGCCGCCGAAGCGGCCTGGGCGTGCCGCGCCCTGGCCGCCCGGCACTACATCTCGGGTGGCTGGAGCACCGGCGCGGTCACTCTGGTATCCCGCTGGCTGGCACGCACCACCCCCGGCCAGACCATCGTCGCGATCTTCCCCGACGGTCCGTGGCGATACTGGAACACCATCTTCGACGACGAGTACTGCCAGCGGCACGGCCTGCTCGACACGACCCCGGCGGAGGAACCGGACCTCCTGCCGGCGCCGAGCGAGCGGGAGGTGCACCGCTGGACCCGTTGCACCCACGTGATGGACCCGCTGGCAGGAACGCGATGAGCGGCACGCTGCGGCAGTTCCGATCCTTCGACCGGCCGATCCAGCTGCTGCAGATCAACCAGGCGGGCATCAACCTCGGCTTTTACATGCTCATGCCCTACCTCGCCCAGCACCTGTCGGCCGCCGCGGGACTGGCGGCCTGGACCATCGGGCTGGTCCTGGGCCTGCGGAACTTCAGCCAGCAGGGCATGTTCCTGATCGGCGGCACCCTGGCCGACCGGCTTGGCTACAAGCCGATGATCATGGCCGGGTGCGCGCTGCGTACGATCGGATTCGCCCTGTTCGGGCTGACCACCTCGCTGCCCTGGCTGCTCGCGGCAGCCGCCGTGACCGGGTTCGCCGGGGCGCTGTTCAACCCGGCGGCCCGCGCCTACCTGGCCGTCGAGGCCGGCGAGCGCAAGGTGGCGGCCTTCGCCGTGTTCAACGTGTTCTACCAGGCGGGCATCCTGCTCGGCCCACTGGCCGGCATCGCCCTGATGAGCGTCGGCTTCCCGGCCGTGTGCCTGTCCGCGGCGGCGATCTTCGCGGTGCTGACCGTTCTGCAGGGCGCGTGCCTTCCGGCCCGGCGCCCTCCGGCTGCCGAGCACCAGCCGGTGCTGCGTGAGTGGCGCGCGGCGTTCGGGAACCGGGCGTTCGTCTCCTTCGCCGCGGCGATGATCGCCTCGTACGCGCTGTCGTACCAGATGTACCTGGCCCTGCCGCTGCAGGTGCAGCGCTTCGGCGGCGGTCAGACAGGGGTGATGGCGCTGTACGCCCTGTCCGCGCTGCTCGGCATCGCCGGGCAGGTGCACCTGACCACCTGGTGTGCGGCGCGCTGGAGTCGCGGCCAGGCGATCAGCCGGGGCCTGGCGCTCATGGGCATCGCCTTCCTGCCGCAGGCCGTGGCGGCGCACCTGCCGCTGGCGCCGGTGTGGGCGATGCTGCCCGTGCTCGCCTGCACTCTTCTGCTCACCCTCGGTACGCTGATGGCCTTCCCATTCGAGATGGCCACCATCGCCGACATGGCGGGCGATAGGCTGATCGGCACCTATTACGGGATCTACAACCTGGCCTCGGGTGTGGGCATCCTGACCGGCAATTTGGTCGCCGGCGCCCTGCTCGACGCGGCTCGTACGACGCGGCTGGCCGCTCTGCCCTGGCTGCTGCTGGCCGTCGCCGGGCTCACTTCCGCGGCCGCCGTCAGACGGCTGGACCGGCGTGACCGGCTCACCCCCGTCGGCCGGATGGCCACCGCCACCTGACCAGGGGCGTCGTCTCAGAGGCCGGGTGGCCAGCGCCACCTGATCAGCGGCGCCGTCTCAGAGGAGGGAGGCCAGGGCGCGGGCGGTGATGCCGATGCCGACGAGCAGGACGAGTGCTGCGGTGATCGTCGCCGTGTACGGGCGTAGCCTGTTCAGCCGGTTCGTCAGGGTGAGGTTGGCCAGGCGGCGGACGGTGAGGGCCGCGGCGAGCAGGGTCAGGGCCATGCCCAGCCCGTAACAGACGACCGTGACGATCCCGAACACCGTGCGCCCGAGCGCCATCGCCCCCAGCAGCACCACCAGGGCCGACGGGCTCGGCACCAGCCCGCCCGCGACCCCCAGCCCGACCACGCCCCGCCCCGACGAAGCGAAATGCCCGTGCCCGTGCCCATGTCCCTGCGCAGGTCCGTGTCCGTGCGCGTGTCCGTCCGCGGCCCCGTGCTGGCTCGCGGGTCGTACGACGGCTGAGCGGAGCAAGGCGGTGCCGATCGCCGCGATGAGCAGCCCGCTGATCACCCCGAGCCAGCCCAGCACCGTCTCCCCGGCGATCGAGGCGGAGACCGACAGCAGCACGCCCAGCACGATCACCCCGGCCGTGTGCGTCAGCGTCACCGTCGCGGCCACGGCGAACGCGTCACGCGGGCCGCCGTCGCGCCCGGCCAGGTACGCGGCCATGACGGTTTTGCCGTGGCCGGGCAGCGCGGCATGGACGGCACCCAGGACCAGCGACACGAGCAGGGCCAGCAGCCCGAGCGGGACCGTCAGCCGGTCGGACCCGACCAGGCTGTTGAGGCGGTCGGCCAGCAGAGCGGTGTAGCGGGTGAGCACGTCCGCACCGGGAACGCGGGCCGGTGCGCCGAGGCCGCCACTGCCCGGCTCCACCGTGAAGCGGGCCTGGCGGACGTCGAGCGGGGAGCTGAGCAGGTCCGCCGGGTACGCGTGCAGCTCACCGGACACACTGCGAGTGGGCACGCTGGACGCGCTGAGCCGGACACCGGAGCCGGACGCCGTGATCTCCCGCCAGCCGACGGCCCCGCCACGGTATGGGTTGGCGAACGTCAGAGTGACCGGCCGCTCAACGCGTAGCGGGGCGGCCAGGCGGCAGGTGAGCCTGCTGGTGGGCAGCCCGGCGGCGCCGGGGCGGTAGGCGAAGGCCGCGCTGGTGACACGCCAGGCCAGCGGTTGTTCCCCGACCTGTCCGCGCACCGCGCCGGCCAGCTCCCCACAGGCGCGCGCCGCGTAGGCGTCGGGCGGCCCGGAGGCGCCCTGGCGCTGCTGCAGGGTGGGGATCTCGGCGCTGTCGATGATCGCCGTGTCCTCGATCCGGTCGAGGAACACGCTCAGGCCGTCGTAGTGGTTGACGCTCATATTCCCCAGCGGGTGCGCGCCCAGGATCACGGCGGCGGCGGCGAGCACACCGATCACGCCGCGCCCCCCAGTTCCGCGCGGGCCTTTGGCGGGCCGTCCGGCGAGAAGTACGGGTTGATGGACAGTGCCCTGGTCAGCTCGGCGTGAGCAGCAGAGGTCCGACCGAGGGCGCGGGAGATCTCTCCTCGGTGGTAGGCGAACAGCGCGTTACGCCCCCCGAGCCGGTCGGCGTAAGCCGCATACCGGGCGGCCTCGGTGTGGCGCCCGGCCTGGTGCAGGGCCCAGCCGAGTGCGTCGGCCACGTCCACGCTGCGCCGCCGCCCCCACTCAGCCCGCAGCTCCCGCACGGCGACGGCCGGTGAGCCGTGGTCCGCCTCGTACCGGCCGACGGCGAGGGAGTCCGATACGCCGTTCGCCGCCTGCAGCCTGACCTGCGCGCGAAACACCGCGTACAGCCGCCGAGCCCCATCCCGATCCCCGAGGTGCTGGAGCAGTTCGCCGTACTCCACGACGAAGGAGGGACTCCGCGTGACGGCGTCGGCGTAGTCGCGTCGCGCGTCGGCGAGGCGCCCCAGCGCGGCCTCGGCGCGGGCCTTGGCGGCGAGGGAGGGGGTGTGCGAGGGGTCGGCGGCCAACGCCTCGGTGTAGGCGGACAGGGCGGCGCGCGGGTCGCCATCGCTCCAGGCGAGCTCTCCGAGTTGCCACACGCAGAAGGCGTAGTCGGCGGGATCGGAGGCGATGTCGCGGGCCCGTTCCAGGGCCTCGCGCGCACGGGCGGTCTGTCCGCGCAGGTGGAACAGGTGCGCGGCGCGGGTGAAGGAGACCAGGTCCGGACGGCCGTCGAGCAGGTGGCGGAGCACTTGGTCGGCCTTGGCGTACTGGCCGAGCTCCACGTACGCGTCGGTGAGCACGGCGTACAGCGGCCATCGGTACGGCGCGGCACTGCGCGCCCGGGTGCCCCAGCGCAGCGCGAGAGCGAAGTCGTGGCGGGCGTTGGCCAGGGCGCCCATCCCGATCATGGCGTCGATGTGGGGCAGGGACCGCCGCAACGCCCCCTCCGCCTTGCCGTAGAAGGCGGGGTCGCCGGTGCGGCGGGCCTGCTCCAGGTACGCGCCGCCGAGGTCGGCCCAGGTCCGCGTGTCGCCGGGGTAGCGGCGCAGATGGTCCTGGGCCTGATCGATGAACGCGGCCGGTTCGTACGCCGTACGCCGCGGCGGGGTGGGCGGCGGTTCGTCCCGGCGGAGCCAGGCGCCGGGGGTGAACCAGGCCAGCAGGGCGCAGCCCAGGAGCACGCAGCCCAGCAGCGGGAGCGCTTTCCGTACGCGTCTCATCAGTCCTCGTTCGGTCAGGGCGATCTGCCGGTCTAGTGCACCGGCAGGGCGACGTACGGGAAGCTGCCGGTGATGGGTGCGGTGAGGTAGACCGGGTTGTTCTCGTCGATCAGACCGGGCGCGCCGGGTCCCGCCGGTTCGCCCAGGAGCATCCGGAGGTTGACGGTGACCACGTCGTCGGTCAGGCGGCGGCCGTTGGGATAGCCCTGCTTGTCGCCTTTGAGGTAGCCGTACTTGTGCGGTTTGGCAGTGACAGGAGTGCTCATGTTGAGCCGCAACTGCTCCGTGGACGTGAAGCCCGAAGCGTCCCGGTTGAGCAGTTGCGAGTTGAGGTCATCCTTCAGCGGGCCGCCCCGCTTGGTGGTCAGGCCGGTGAGGTAGATCTCCTCCAGGTCCGCGCGCGGCGGGGCCGGCGCCTTGACCCCGGCCTGCCGCTCGACGGTTCTGGCCTGCTCCGGGTCCCGGGTGGACTCGACGACCAGGCCGCTGCCGGCGTCGTCCTGCGGGCGCATGCCGTTGAAGCGGTCGCGCGAGGCGAACGGAATGAGCACCTCGTTGAAGTTGGGGTTGCCCAGCCGTGACACCTGCTTGTACTCGCCGTTCAGTGACTTGCGGGCGGCCGTGGTCCAGACGCCGACGACCGGGTTGGCCGTGGGGTCGCCGCCCAGGGCCAGCTCGGATTTGGGCACCTGGATGGCGAGCGAGTCGACGTTCATCGGCACGCCGGTGGCGATCGGCGGGAACGGTATGCCGAACCTGAGCAGGTTCACCGCCTTGTTGTCGCTGAAGAAGGGATCGGCGGCCTGCCCGGTGAAGACCTTCCCGCCGCCGGGCAGGTCGAGTACGGCCTTCTGGCGCAGTCCCTGGTAGCCGGGCGTGATCAGGATGCCCATGTCGGACGGGCCCACGTAGCCATCCCTGATCAGGGTCTGGTCGGGCCGGCCCGGCCGCAGCTTGGTCAGTGTGAAGCTCTGCTCCACCAGGGATTCGGGTCCGGCCGCCTGGTGTTCGCGCCGTAGCAACGAGGGCACCGGGAACCCCTTGTTGCGGAATGTCCAGCGGTAGGTGATGGCCGCCTTGCCGCTGCCGGTGTTGTCGATGTGCAGGTCGTATTGGACGTTGGTGTCGAACTGGTAGGGCTTGTAGGGGATCTGGAAGGGGATGTAGTTCGCGACGATGGTCACCGTGTCGGGCTTGTCCGGGCTGGTGAAGGCGTACAGGTCGCTGGCGTCTATGACCTTGTCCTTGAACGTCCCCGGGGCGTCCCAGTGGCTGGTCGCCGTGACGGCGTTCATCGCCGGGCCGAGCAGCACGGCGCCGGCCAGCACGGTGGTGGCCAGCACGGTGGTGGCCAGCACGGTGGTGGAGGCGGCGGCGGCCATGAGCCATGGCCGTCTGCCGATGAGGTTCAGCATCATGTCCCTCGCTTCGCGGATGGTCTCGTACGCGGTTCAGGGCGGTCCGCGGCGACGAAGCCGTCGCCGCGGGTGCCGGACGGTTACGTCACACGTACTGGACGACCGCGTCGAGGTTGGCGAGGTAGTCGCCCGCGTTCAGGGTGATGCCGGTGATGTCCTTGACCGTGCTGCTGAGGTACGCGCTGACGTAGAACGGCCAGTACCTCGGCCCGACGCCGCCCTCCAGCGGACGGGGCGTGGCCACGGTCGGCAGGAACTCGTGCAGCTTGTACGTCGCCACGAGCTGCTCGCCCTGCTCGACCCCGTCGATCGCCACCCCGGCGTGAGCACCGTCAGCGCGCAGGTGGATGTCGTGAATCGTCACCTTGTGGCCGCTCTCGACATCGTTGAGGGTGAAGCCGCCCGGGTAGTACACGCCGTTGCACGGGTCGATGTGGTCCTGCTGCCAGCCGATCGGCATGTAGACGCCCTTGTTGCGGGGCTTGGCCTCGATCGGGGCGACTCCTTCCACCTTGACGCCCCGGTCATCGAGCAGTTGGACGACCTTCGGCCCGAAATCGAAGTTGGCGTGCCCCTTCGGGCCGAAGTACGGCAGCTTGAAGCAGACTGCGCTGAGCTGGTCCACGGGCGGACCGCCGGGGACCGCGGGCCTCGGGGGGAAGGGATTGGCGGCCGCGGACAGGGCCGGTGCCGCCAGGAGGATCGCGGCGACGAGTGCGGCGGTTCGAGCGACGAGAGGGAGAGCGCGCATGCTGTGCACCTTTCATCGTGCGGAGGGTATCCGGCCTTTGACCAGGCCAGATTCACTCACAGTAATCGATCAACCACGCACGGTAAAGGGCCGGTAAAAGAATCTTTCCCTAGCGACATTTGCCGCCATATGCGCTCATGATCCGCTGACACTGAACGGCGCGAACCACTGACTGATCACCCGCACCTTTCCAGCCGAGGGAGGGATGACGGCGACATAAATGGCCCCGCTCTTCATGGTGAGCTTGGATTTGTAGAACGCGCCGCGACTCAGCGCCTTCCACCCGGGCTGCGACAGCCCCAATTCCGCGGCGCCGGGCCGGGCGGTGAAAGTGTCCTGCTCGCGCATGCCGTACCAGACCACGGCACCGCCGGCCGACGTCTTGAGGGCGAAGATCTCCGGTGCGAGCTGCGGCTGGTATTTCAAATTCCACTGGCCCTGCGCCTTTTGCCGGTCGCTCCGCAGGCCGGCCACGAGCTTGGTGGTGTAGTCGCCGGCCGCGAACAGCTGTTTGGCGTCCGCGTCCGCGCCGAGTGTGCTCATCAGGCGCGCGTGCGTCGTGGCCGCCTGCCGGGGTGAGACGGCGAGGCCGCCGCGCTCGTCCACGTTCAGCGCGGTGGCGTAGCCGTTGCCGTCCTTGGCGATGGCGGGTGGCTGCGCCGCGGAGGCGGAGACCACGCGCCACCCGTCGGTGGTCTGCTGGAAGATGAGTTGCGTCCAGTTCGACCCGGTTTTGTACTCGGCCAGGAACCAGTCGCCGCTCGCCGGGATCGCGAACCGGGACTTGTCGACTCCGGCGCGGCCTTTCCGGCGCTCGCCGAGCAGCGCGTCCATCCGGGCGTCGGCGGTGGTCAGCTGCAGCGAGAGCCCGGCTTCCGCGGCCTCCCAGCCCTTGCCTTTCGAACTCGCCTGCTTGGCCAGGCGTTCGTACCGGTCGAGAATGCTCTTGGCCTCGGAAGGGGAGACCGATGCGCCGGCCGGCAGCGGATTCGCGGTCGCGCCGCCCGCGAACGCCGGCGCTGCCGGTTCACCGCCGCCATTGCACGCGGCGACACCGGAAAGCGCGAGGACAATGACTGAATGGCGGATCCTCATGGCAAGTCTCCGGAAAGTCGATTGCCACGAAGTACGCAGTGACCCCCGATCCAGGTTCACCGCTATTCCCAATCGGCAGGTTCACCGGGAATTGCCGCGCGGATTCGACGAAGTGCGCCGGGTGAACGTGGGCAACAGCCCCCGGGGCAGGAAAAGGACGACGAGGATGAGGACGAGCGCGTAGACCGCGTACGACAGCACACTCGGCGCGTACGTCGGCATCCCCGGCAGGTTCGCGACCCTGTCCAGCCCCTGCACGAGCAGCGTGATCGCGGTGGCCCCGACCACGGCTCCCCAGACCGTGCCCAGGCCGCCGACGACGGCCATGACGATGTACTGGATCGAGATGAGCACCGGGAACGACCCCGGCGCGACGTACCCGGTGTAGAAGCAGTAGATGCCGCCCGCCAGACCGGCGAAGGCGGCCGACAGCGCGAACACGACGAGCTTGTAGCGGCCGACCGGGATCCCGGCGGAGGCGGCGGCGGTCTCGCTGGTGGCCAGGGCGCGCAGTGCCCGGCCGGGCCGGGAGGCGATCACGTTGTGCGTCACGAGCATCACCAGGGCCAGGCCCGCCCACGTCAGGTAGGCGTACGCGGACGCGCTCTCCGCCTCGACCGAGCCGATGCCGAACCGGGGGATGGCCTGCAGCCCGATGTCGCCCCCGGTGAAGTCCAGCTGCCCGGCCAGGGAGAGCAGGATCAGCTGCATGGCCAGCGTGGCGAAGGCCAGGTGGTGGCCGCGCAGCCGCAACAGCGGCGTACCGATCACGAGGGCGAACGCCGCCGCCGCGACGGGCGCGGCGATCAGCCCGGCCAGGGGAGGGACGCCGCTCAGCGCGAGCAGGGCGGCGGTGTAGGCGCCGATGGCGTAGAAGGCGCCCTGACCCAGGGAGACCTGCCCGGCGTACCCCATCAGCAGCGAGACCCCGACCGTGACCATGGCCGCCAGGCCGAGCAGGATGTACACGGCCAGCGAGCTGTCGTCCAGCACGGCGGGCAGGACGAGCGTGACGGCGGCGATCAGCAGCCCGGCGGCCGCCCGCTTCACACTGTCTCCTGGTGAATCGTCGATCGGCGGCTCGCCTGTACGACCATGACGACGAGCATGAGACCCAGGGCGACCTCCAGCTGGTGAGACCCGTAGCCGTACCCCGCCGCCATCGTCTCGGCGACGCCGAGCAGCAGCGCGCCGCCGAGCGCGACGCCGGGACGGGTGAGCGCGCCGAACACGGCGGCGGCGAAGCCGTTGACGATGAGCGTGACGTCGGTGTCGAACGAGATGGGCCGCAGCGGCGTGACCAGCACTCCGGCGATGCCGCCGAGCAGCCCGCCCAGGGCGAAGGCCAGCAGGCCCATCAGCCGGGTGTCGATGCCGATGACGCGGGCGGCGAACGGGTTGGAGGCGCACGCGGTCAGCGCCTTGCCCAGGTAGGTACGGCCGAAGAACAGGACGAGCAGGACGAACGTCGCCGCGGTGACGGCGATGACGAGCAGGTGCTGGGTCTGGACGTGGGCCCCGGCGATGGTCACCGAGCCGGCCAGGCCGGGGGCCGAGCGCGGCTGGTCACCCCACAGGACGATCTCGACGGCGTACGCGAGGACGCCCACGCCGAGCGTGACGATGAGCGACGACAGCGGGGTGGTGTCCCGCTTGCCGGTGGCGGCCAGGCCGGTCAGCAGGCCCGCCAGCGCGGCGACCAGGACGGCGGCGACCTCGCTGACCCCGTGGGGAACCCCGAGCCCCAGCAGCGAGGAGGTGCAGAGTCCGGCGACGACGGCGAAGGTGCCCTGGGCGAAGTTGACCACCCCGGTGACCCGGTAGATGGTGACCAGCCCGCTGGCGATGAGCGCGATCGCGCATCCGACGGCCAGGCCGTTGAGCAGGTAGCCGATGAACGCGCTCATGTGATCGCCCCGCCCAGGTACGCGCCGGCCACGCGCGGGTCGTCGGCCAGCTCGGCGCACTCGCCCTCGGCCACCACGCGCGCGGATTCCAAGACGTAGGCCCGCTGGCACAGCTCGAAGGCCAGCCGCGCGTTCTGCTCGATGAGCAGCACCGTCAGGCTATGCGTACGGTTGAGCTCGACCAGGTGTTCCGCCAGCTTGGCGGTGAGCAGGGGAGCGAGCCCCAGCGACAGCTCGTCGACCACGAGCACGTCGGGCCGCGCCATCAGCGCCTGGCCGAAGGCCACCATCTGCTGTTCGCCGCCCGACAGCACGCCCGCTCGCCTGCCGGACAGTTCGGCCAGCTGGGGTATCAGCTGGTAGACGAACGAGGGGTCGCGCTGCCGGGAGCGCCAGCCGCCGAGGGCGAGATTGTCGGCGACCGACAAATCCGGAAACACCTGGCGGCCCTCGGGGATGAGCGCCAGCCTGCCATCGATGCGCACGGTCCCGGAGGCCGGAGTGAGCAGGCCCGCCAGGGTGTTGGCCAGCGTCGACTTGCCCGCGCCGTTCGGGCCGAGCAGCGCGACCATCTCGCCGCGCCGTACCGAGAGCGTGACGTGATCGAGCGCGGTGGCCGCGCCGTACGAGACGACCAGGTCGCGGACGTCGATCATGAAGCCTGTCCGAGATAGGCGGCGAGGACGAGCGGGTCCGCGCGCACCTCGGCGGGCGACCCGTCCGCGATGACCCGCCCGAGGTCGAGGACCACGACGCGGTCGGCGAGCCGGGTCACGAAGGCGACGTCGTGCTCGATGAGCAGGATGGTCAGCCCGCTCGCGCGCAGCTCCTCGACCAGGGCGGCGAGCCGTTCGCGCTCGCCGCCGCGCAGCCCGGACGCGGGCTCGTCGAGCAGCAGCAGCCGGGGCCGCGCGCACAGGGCGCGGGCCAGCTGCAGCGCGCGCTGCTGGCCGATCGGGAGCTGGTCGGCGGGCCGGTCCGCCCATTCGGCCAGCCCCACCCGGTCGAGGGCGAGGTCAGCCTCGCGGGCGATCTCCCGCTCGTCGGCGCGATGCCGCGGCAGCCGCAGCGCCGCAGAGACGAACCCGGCCCGGGTACGGCTGTGCGTCCCGACCATGACGTTCTCCCTGACCGTCATGCCGCGGAACACCCGGGCGCCCTGGAAGACGATGGACATGCCGAGCCGGGCCCGGCTGTGGGGTGCCAGCCGCTCGACCCGGCGCCCGAGAAAGGCGATCTCGCCGCGGTCGGCGAGCAGGTGGCCGGTGATGAGGTTGAACAGCGTGGACTTGCCCGCGCCGTTGGGCCCGATGATCCCGCACACCTCGCCGTCCGCGACGCTCAGCGTGACGTCGTCGACGGCGTAGACGCCTCCGAAGGAGCGCGCTATCCCGGTGACCGCCAGCACCGCTACTCCGCGGCCACGGTCTTGGCGAGCTGCGCCTTGGCCCAGGGAGTGGTGATGAACTGGCCGTTCTTCACGGTGTTGACCGAGATGTACTCGGGGGAGAGCCCGGAATGGTCGGTGGGGGAGTAACGGAAGCGGCCGTTCGGGGTGATCAGGTCCATGCTCTCCAGCGCCTGCTGGATCTTGGCCTTGTCGGTGCCGCCCGCCTTCTTGATCGCCTCGAACAGCAGCAGGCTGGCGCTGTAACCGTCCTGCGCGAACTGCGGCGGCGGATAGCCGTACTTCTGCTGGTACGGCTTGGCCATCTGCTCGATGACCTGCTTCTGCTTGCCGTCGGGTAACTGCTCGCCCACCACGCCGATGGCGCTCTGCACGGTCATCCCCTCGGCCGCCGCGCCCATCGGCTCCAGCCAGAGCTTGCTGGCCTGGGAGGCGGTCAGGAACAGCGGCACCTTCAGGCCCGCGGCGGCGTACTGCTTGGCGGCGGTGACGCCGGGCGCGCCGGAGCCCCAGAAGACCAGCGCCTCGGCGGCGGAGCCGCGTACATGGGTGAAGAGCGGGCTGAAGTCGGAGGTCGTGGTCTCGTACGGCTCGTCCACGGCGATCTTGACGCCGTACTTCGGGGCGAGCGCGACCATGGCCTTGTGCCCGGACACCGAGTAGGCGCTCTTGGAGTCGTAGGCGACCGCGACCGTCTTGAGGCCGGTGGCCTGGAGGTACTGCAGGTAGCGCTCGGCGTACATGCTGGACAGCGCGGGGGTGACGAAGACGTAGGACTTGATCGGCTCGACCTGCTCCTGGGCGGGCGCCAGCGACAGGTAGGGCATCTTGTCGCGCTGCGCCAGAGGCTCGATCGCCAGCGCCGAGTTGGAGAAGACCGGGCCGATCAGCGCGTCGATCTCGCCCTTGATCTGGTTGTAGGCCACGATGCCCTGGTCCGGCGCGGTCTTGTCGTCGCGGGCGACGAGCTCCACCTTGCGGCCCAGCAGGCCACCGCCGTTGTTGATCTGCTCGACGGCGAGCTCGACGGCCTTCTTGTCCTCGCTGCCGAGCGGGGTGTAGTTGCCGGTCAGCGAGACGATGAGGCCCACTTTGATCGGGCCTTGAGTACCGGAGCCGCCACCGCCACCGCCGCTGCCGCACGCGGCCGTGGCGAGAACGAGACAGGCCAGGGACGGGAGAAACCTGTGCATCAGGACCTCCAGGACCGCGAATGTGGCCCTGAATGTAGGCAGGCCCTTTACGGCTGTCAATAGAGTGCCCAACATTGTGATCAGGAGGACGTTGGGCAGAATAGTGACAGCCGTTGCACAGTGGCCTAACTTTGGGCGTACTACGTACGCCTAGAGAAGGTGATCCACATGCGCACCTCACCCCCTTTCCGCGCAGATCACGTCGGCAGTCTGCTCCGGCCACCCGCCCTGCTCAGCGCCCGTGAGAGTCTCACCGGCGAGGCGCTGCGCGAGGTGGAGGACGAGGCGATCCGTGAGGTCGTGCGCAGGCAGGAGGAGCTGGGCCTGCGGGCGGCGACCGACGGGGAGTTCCGCCGGGCCTCCTGGCACATGGACTTCATCTACCAGCTCGGCGGCATCGGCCAGGCCACCGGCGAGCACATCACGGTCCGCTTCCACAACGAGCAGGGCGACCTCGAGTACACCCCCGCCGCGATGCGGGTGCACGACAAGATCCGGCTGACCGAGCCGATCTTCGCCGACCACTTCACGTTCCTGCGCGACACCGTGACCACGGCGGTGCCCAAGCTGACCATCCCCTCGCCCAGCATGGTCCACTACCGGGGCGGTCCCGCCTCCATCGACCCGGACGTCTATCCCGACGTCGAGGAGTTCTGGAGCGACCTCAGCGCCGCCTACGCCGAGCAGGTGCGCAAGATCGGCGAGCTGGGCTGCACCTACCTGCAGTTCGACGACACCAGCCTGGCCTACCTCAACGACCCGGCGCAGCGGGCCGAGCTCGCCGAACGCGGCGACGACGCCGAGCACATGCACCTGCGCTACATCAAGCAGATCAACGTCGCGCTCGCGGCCAAGCCCGAGGGCATGGCGATCACCACGCACATGTGCCGGGGCAACTTCCGCTCCTCCTGGGCGGCCTCCGGGGCCTACGACTTCGTGGCCGAGGCGCTGTTCGGCGAGCTGGCGGTGGACGGGTTCTTCCTGGAGTTCGACGACGAGCGCTCGGGCGGCTTCGAACCCCTGCGCTACGTACCGCCGGGCAAGATGGTGGTGCTCGGCCTGGTCACCACCAAGCGCGGCGAGCTGGAGTCCAAGGACGCGCTCAAGCGGCGCATCGACGAGGCCGCCAAGTTCATCGACCTGGACCAGCTCTGCCTGTCCCCGCAGTGCGGCTTCTCCTCCACCGTCGAGGGCAACGTGCTCGACGCCGACCAGCAGTTCGCCAAGTTGGCCCTGATCGCCGAGACCGCGCGGGAGGTATGGGGCTAGGAGACCCCCGTCAGGCGCGGACGGCTGTCAGGCGCGGACGGCGCAGAGGAGGCGGTTGTTGCCGCGTTGCCAGAGCGTGCCGACCTCGGCGAAGCCCGCCTCCCGCAGGGCCTCGACGTGCTGGGACAGCAGGCCGGACTCGGTGCCGCTGTGGTTCGCGCCCGCGGTGGTGCGAGCGGTACGGGCGTCGTTGAGCTCGGCGAAGGCGGGCTCGGCGGCGATCGAGTCCCACCACTGCCGCCAGTCCTCGGGCCGGCCGTCGGCGAACACCCGGTCGGTGTGGCGGTCGTGCACGGCGCGTTCGAGCCGGGCGATGGCCGGCGTGGCGTCGTCGTCGGAGTCGAAGTGGTCGCCGTTGAGGAGCAGCCCGCCCGGCCGCAGCACGGAGACCAGATCGGCGTACAACTTCCGGAGCTCAGGCACGGCGAGCCAGTGCAGCGCGGTGGTGCTCACCGCGACGTCGGCCGGGCGGTCCAGGGACAGCGCGTCTGTCCAGCCAGGTGTACGCAGGTCGAGGTCGACGAAGCCAAGGCGCGGGTACGCGGCCCGGCCGAGGCCGAGCAGCAGCGGGTCGGCGTCGACCGGGATCACCGTGGCCTTGGGCAGCCGCTCCAGGAGGCGGGCGGACAGCGAGCCCGGCCCGCAGCCCAGGTCGATGACCAGCGGGTCAGGGCGGCCCAGCGCCTCGACGGCGTCGATCAACGCGGTGAAGCGCTCCTCGCGGTCGGGCAGGTAGCCCTCCTGCTGCCGGTCCCAGCGCGCGATCCAGTCGAGTGCGATCTCGTGAGTGAGCACGTCGTCTCCTTGTGACCCTCGTTTAAGCTTTAGACAGTCACAAGCTAAAGCATTGGATGTAACTGGTCAAGTGGATTTCAACAGTCACACGGACGCGGTCGTCCGAGTCGCCGTGGCGGTGGTCAATGTGCTGACCCCTGGTGAGAGCCGGGGGCGGCCCTGGCCGGCGCCGGACGATCTCGGGGCCGCCGCCACGGACGTGCTCCGTACCGTCTACTCCACGCATCCCGAGGTCACCGAGGAGGAGGGCGGCGCGTACGCCGAGATCGCGGCGCGCCTGCGCGTGGTCTTCGAGGCCGTCGCGGCGGACGACATCGACACGGCGGCGACGCAGGTCAACAGCCTGCTGGAGGAGTCGCACGCCCGGCCGACGCTCCAACGGCACGACGGCGAGCCGTGGCATCTCCACTTCCACGGGACGGGCGGCACCCTGGCCGGTGACTGGGCGGCGAGTTGCGCCACCGGGCTCGCGATCGTGCTCGGCGGCGAGTTCTTCGACCGGCTCGGCGTGTGCACGGCGCCGCACTGCGACCGGGTCTACGTGGACGTGTCGCGCAACGGCACGCGCCGCTTCTGCTCGACCGCCTGCCAGAACCGGGTCAAGACCGCGGCCTTCCGGGCACGGGGAAAGGCCACGTGAGCAGCTGGACCGCGTTTATGTGAGCAGCCGGATCGGAGTGCCCCGAGGACCGGGGTTACGTCAGTAGCCGGACCGGAGCGCCCGCCAGGAATGCCTCGATGTCGGCCACGGCCTCCTGGAAGTACGTGCGGTAGTTGCCCTGGGTGACATAGCCGAGGTGCGGCGTGGCCAGGACGTTCGGCAGCGTGCGCAGCGGGTGGTCGGCCGGAAGCGGTTCCTCGTCGAAGACGTCCAGCCCGGCGCCGGCGATGCGGCCCTCCGTCAGCGCCTCGATCAGGGCGGCCTGGTCCACGATGGCCGCCCGCGAGGTGTTGACGAGGTACGCCGTGCGACGCATCAGCGCCAGCTCCGGAACGCCGATCAGCCCGCGGGTCCGGTCGCCGAGGACGAGGTGGATCGACACGATGTCCGACTCGGCCAGGAGCGCCTCCTTCGTGGCCGCGTACCGTACGCCCAGCTCGGCCGCCCGGTCGGCGGTGAGGTTGCGGCTCCAGGCGACCACGTCCATGCCGAAGGCGCGGCCGATGGCGGCCATCTGGGAGCCGATCTTGCCGAGGCCGAGCAGGCCGAGGGTGCTGCCGCGCAGGTCCAGGCCGATCGTGTGCTGCCAGGGGCCGCCCGCCCGCAGCGCGGTGGCCTCGGGGATCAGGTGGCGGGCCAGGCCCAGGATGAGGGCCCAGGTGAGCTCGGTGGGCGGCGCCGAGCTGCCGGCGGTGCCGCAGACCGTGACGCCGTGGGCGCGGGCGGCGTCGAGGTCGATGGAGGCGTTGCGCATGCCGGTCGTGATGAGCAGGCGCAGGTTCGGCAGCCGGGCGAAGAGCTCGGCGGGGAACGGCGTGCGCTCCCGCATGATCACCAGGATCTCGTGGTCGTGGACGGCCCGCACCAGGTCGTCCTGCGTGGCGAAGTGCTCGCGAAAGCTCGTCGCCCGTACCGGGGACCAGTCGGCGAGGCCGAGTGCGATATCCTGATAGTCATCCAATACGGCACAGCGCAGCATAAATGCGGATATTACCGGCGCTGTCTCCGGCAGGCACAGGTGCTTACCGTCAAGCCGCTTCACCCATACTTCGCGGCCTCGAAATATCGCCACGCAAGAGCGGCAGAGTGTCCTGAAGTGTGATGGGAGAGGACCACATCCCATGAGCAGACCCTTGGCAGTCGCCACCCTCACCACGGCAGCCCTCATCACCGGCCTCGCAGCCCTCCCGGGTCCCGCCGGCGCGAGCCAGGGCGCCACCGCGAGCCCCGCCGGCGCCGCCGACCGCGGGCAACGCGTCGTCATGACCGGCCGGCAGGAGGTGCCGGGTCCAGGTGATCCGGACGGGCATGGCGCCTTCACCTACCAGGTGAAGGGCGAGACGCTCTGCTACACCATCGCCGCCGACCGCATCCTGCCCGCCACGGCCGCCCACATCCACAAGGGCAAGAGGGGCGCGGCAGGCCCGATCACCGTCACCCTGAAGGCCCCGACCAAGGGCCCCGCGAGAGGCTGCATCAAGGCGGCCAAGGGCCAGAGCGGCTCGAACGCCGCGCTCGTCCTGACCCAGAACGAGCTGCACGGCATCGTCAAGTCGCCGGATCGGTACTACGTCAACGTGCACAACGCGAAATATCCCGACGGCGCCATCCGTGGCCAGCTCCCCGGCGGGGGCGGCGGTTCCGCGACTCGCTGAAGCCGGTTCCCGGTGGGGTGGGGACCTGCTGAGGCCCGCTCCCCGGATCAGATCGAGCGGGTCGATGAGATACTGACCCCTGCTCCAGCTCCCCGGTGCGATCGGGGAGCTGGAGCCCGTTCATCGGGTGGACAGGCTTTCAGCCTCCTCATGCAACGCCGCGATGAGGATCAGCTCCAGGTGGAGCTCGGCCAGATCGGGCGCCGCGAGGCCATCGAGGACTTGCATGGTGGGCCTCCCTGGCATCAAGGACGCCCCACAAGTCACAGGGGTTTACCGATCATTCCCTGAACCGTTCCCAGGCGGACTGCCGCGTCATGCCGAGCGAGGCGCCGATGCGCTCCCAGCTGACGTTCCTGGTGCGGAGGTGTCGTACCCACTCGTGCAGATTGTCGTCGACCTGGACCTGCACGGCGACGATCTTGTGGAGATGATCGAGGATCTGGTCCTCGCTCATGGTCTCCCACATGGGCAGGCGGGGCTCGGGGGAGGAGTCGAGCCCCACTTCCTTGAGGATGTCGGCGCACAGACCCACACATTCGTTGCAGATGTGTACACCGGGTCCGGCGATGAGCTTGGCCACGTCAGCGCTGCTCTTGTGACAGAACGAGCAGCGCAGGTTGTCCATCCAGTCAGGCATGGCCTGACAGTAACGCGTCAGGTAACGCCTGACAAGCCCGCGAGCGCCTGCATGATCTCCTGCCGCTCCTCGTTGATCCGGCGGCAGATCGTCACGTACGCGTTCAGCACCTTGCAGTACGCCTGTCGCGCCTCGTCGAGCTGGGCGCCGCGGATGACGATCCGCTCATGGTCGCCCTGTGCCTCGGCCTCGGCGAGCAGCGCTCGCGCCTCGTCCACGATCTCTTCCGCCCGGATCCGCGTGCGGCGGAGCAGAGCGGAGCATTCATGCAGCTCTCCCAGTCGCGCTGAGGAGACGATGAACTCCGCATCGTGTACGGCCGAGCCGGTCGCCCTGGGCCCGCGAAGATCGGATCCCACTCTCGCCACCTCCCCGGTCAAGGTTGCCTCACTGTAGACGCGCCATCCCGTCCCGTGGATCACCTGTCGGCGCGTGGGGGTACGGCATCCTCCCCCAGGGGGAGGTTCTCTCCTCCCGGGTGGGAAAACAGCTTCCCTGAACCCCGTTCGGTCCTGTCGGATTGTGCTGATTGGCGGTTTCACCTGCGCTTATGCGATGAGTGCCGCGAATCTTCTGTCTGGGGAAAAGGTGTGGAGGAAGAGGCGAGATCGGCCACGCGACGCCCGGTCGTCATCACATACTGAAACGACGTGACTGCGGTATGTGACGGCGGCTGAGGGGCGCGTTGTGGCTATGGCGACATCGAACGGCGACGAGGACGCGGTGGACGTCAGCGTCATCATCCCGGCCCACAACTGCCGTGAATACCTGGACCGGTGCCTCACCGCCGCGCTGGTTCAGCGGATCAGGAAAGAGATCATCGTCGTCGACGACGGATCGACCGACGGCAGCGACGAACTGCTCGACCTCTACGCCACCTACCACAAGGGCAACGTCAAGGTCGTCAGCATCGCCGCCTCGGGCGGCGCCGGACGGCCGCGCAACATCGGCATCGAGCACGCCACCGGCCGCTATGTCTTCTTCTGCGACGCCGACGACTACCTGGGCCCCGAGGCGCTCGAACGCATGGTCGCCATGGCCGACCGCAACGGCTCCGACATCGTGCTGGGCAAGGTCGTCGGGCACGGCAGGCGCGCTCCGATGTCGATGTTCCACCGCGGCGCCGAGCGGGCCGACCTCGGTGACAGCACCGTCTACAACAGCCTGAGCTGCTTCAAGCTGTTCCGCAGGGAGATGCTGGTCAGTCACGGCATCAAGTTCGGCGAGGGCATGCTGGTCGGTGAGGACATCCACTTCACCGTGCACGCCTACTGCCACGCCAAGGTGATCTCCGTGGTGGCCGACTACGACTGCTACCACCTGGTCGCCAGGGCCGACGGCAGCAGCATCATGCAGCAGCCGGGCAGCCGGGACCCCCGCGGCTGGCTCGGCATGATCCGCGGGCCGATCCAGCTCATGACCGAGCACGTCCCGCCCGGGCCGCTGCGCGACCACCTGCTCCGCCGGCACTTCAGGCTCGACGTCTTCGAGCAGCTCGGCGTGCCGTTCCTGAAGTCGGACGAGGTGCAGCGCAAGGAGATCGCGCAGGAGGTGGCCGCCCTCTGCGACCGATGGCTGACGCCCGGCGTCTACGCCCGGCTCAGCCGGACCGACCAGCAGCGGATCGCCGCGCTCGGCGACATCCACCGCCTGGTGCGGCTGGCCCAGATCGAGGGTGCCGCCGTGAACCGCCGGCTGACCGGCCTGCGCTGGGAGGCGAACCGGCTGGTCGTGACCGGGGTGGCAGGGCTCGACGGCATGCCGGAGCACGACGGGGTCGCGCTCGTGCTGCGCGCCCGCAACGTGCGCGGGCAGGAGCTGATCGTGCCCGCCGAGCGCGAGGGCGCCGCGTTCGTCGCCAGCGTCGATGTGGCCGCGCTCGACTCCGGCATCTGGGACCTGCGGGTGGCCGTCGAGATGGAGGGCGTGGTCCGATACGGCCGGCTCGGCGCCGACCGCGACGGCTGCGTCACCCGGCCGGCGCCCCGGCTCATCGGCGCCGTGGTGGCGCTGCCGTACTTCACCAAGGACAACGGCAACCTCAGCATCGACGTCGGCGGGCACCTGATGACGGTGCCGGGCCGGGCCAGGATCCACCGGACGCGCTGGACGCTCGGGCGGCGGCTGCTCATTGACGGCGAGGTCACGGTCGTGGGCGTGATCCCGGCGGCATCGGCGATCACCCGGCTGGTCTGGCGCGAGCGGCGTACGGGCAACGAGCGGGCCGAGCGGGTGGTCGCGCTGCCGGGCGGCGGGTTCGCGGCCCGGCCCGCGATGGGCAAGTTCGCGCCGGGCATCTGGGACGCCTATCTGGAGGTCGAGCTGGGTGGGCCGCCCGCGAGGTTCCGGATCGAGACCGACGCCCAGACCGTCGCCGCGCCGCGCCGGCTGTGGGGCAGGTTGCGCGGTGGTGCCATGCTGCGCAGCGTGCGCCCGTACGCGACGTCGGGCAAGGGGCGGCTGAGCACGGTGGTGCTCAAGATGACCACCCGTACGGCCTTCCGCAGAATTCTCCGCTAATTGCCATCTATGTGCAGGTGCAAGACGATGTCCTAAAGTAGGCATGTTGCGACACCGCTTGACGAAGGGCTTTGCCGTGCACGTACCCGATGGCTTCTTCGACGCGGCCGTATCCGTGTCCGCCGGAGCGGTCGCCGCCGCCGGGCTGGCGGTCTGTCTGCGCGGCGCGCGCCGCGAGCTCGACGACCGGACCGCGCCGATGGCCGGGCTGGTGGCCGCGTTCATCTTCGCCGTCCAGATGCTCAACTTCCCCGTCGCCGCGGGCACCAGCGGGCATCTGCTCGGCGGGGCGCTGGCCGCGATCCTCGTCGGGCCCTATACGGGCGTGCTCTGTATGGCCGTGGTGCTGCTGGTGCAGTGCGTGTTCTTCGCCGACGGCGGCCTCACGGCGCTGGGGATCAACATCACCATCATGGGCATCGTCACCGTGCTGGTCGGCTGGGGCGTCTTCCGGCTGGTCGCGCGGCTCGCCAAGGGCAAGGGCGGGGTGACGGTGGCCGCCTTCCTCGCCGCGCTGGTCTCCGTGCCGTCGGCGGCTCTGGTGTTCTCGGCGCTGTTCTGGGTCGGTGGCACCGCGCCGATCGAGGTCTCCGCGGTGGCCGCCGCGATGGGCGGGGTGCACGTGCTGATCGGCATCGGCGAAGGCGTGATCACGGCCCTGACCGTCGGCGCGGTGCTGGCCGTCCGGCCGGACCTCGTGTACGGCGCACGCGGGCTGACCACGCCCCTCGTGCTGAGGGGCGCTGAGGAGGCGACGGCCGGGGCGACTGTGGGGGCGACCGCGGGGACGACGGTCACGGTGGGTGCTGATGAGGAGCCGGTGGCCACCCGCAGCCCGTTGCGGGCATTCCTGCTCGGTGGCCTCGGCCTGACGCTGGTGCTGGCCGGGATCGTGTCCTTCTTCGCCTCCGCCAATCCCGACGGTCTGGAGGCGGTCGCCGAGAACCATGGATTCCTCGACCAGGCCACCCACCACGTGTTCGGCTCGTGGGCGCTGGCCGACTACGGTGATGTGGGCGGCATCCCGGTGGGTGTCGCCGGGATCATCGGGGTCGGGCTCGTGCTGCTCATCGCCGGGGGCGTCGCCTATGCCGCCCGTGGCCGCGAGAAGGCCCGGGTCTGAGGCTAGTGAACGAGAGACGGTGAGTGTCGGGTGGGCGCGGGGCACCATCATCAGCTCTACCTGGCAGGGGACTCGGTCGTGCACCGGCTCCCGCCGCAGTGCAAGCTGCTGGCCGTCGCCGCCTTCGCGATCGTGGTGGTGGCGACGCCGAGGGAGCGGTTCTGGGCCTTCGGGCTCTACGCGGTCCTGCTCGCGGGCGTCGCGCTGGCCGCCAGGGTGCCGCTGACGTACGTGCTGCGGCGGATGGTGGTCGAGCTGCCCTTCGTGCTGTTCGCCTTCCTCATCCCGGTGATCGGGCTGGGGGAGCGGACGAGCGTGCTGGGCGTCTCGCTGAGCGTGGCCGGGCTCTGGGCCGGGTGGAACATCCTGGCCAAGGCGACGCTGGGAGTGGTCGCCTCGATCCTGCTGGCGGCCACCACCGAGCCGCGGGTCATCCTCATCGGCGCCCAGCGGCTCCGGCTGCCCAGCCTGCTGGTGCAGATCGCCATGTTCATGCTCCGCTACATGGACGTGATCATGGATGAGATGCGGCGGATGCGGGTCGCGCGGGAGTCTCGTGGGTTCGAAGCACGAAATTTCCGGCACATCCCGGTGATCGCGCGGTCGGCGGGCGCCCTGTTCATCCGCTCGTACGAACGGGGTGAGCGGGTGCACCTCGCGATGCTCAGCCGCGGCTATTCCGGGCGGATGCCGATGATGGACGAAATTTCGGGATCTGTTGGGCAATGGGCCACGGCCCTCGCGCTGCCAGGCATGGCTCTGGCCGTACTAGGACTGTCAGCCGTACAAGGACTGTCACTGTGAACTCTCCGGCCGTCAACTCCCTCGAAGTGAACCGGCTCGCCTACGCCTACCCCGACGGGACGCAGGCCCTGTTCGGCGTGGACTTCACGATCCGGCGCGGCGAGCGCGTCGCGCTGCTCGGCCCCAACGGCGCCGGCAAGACCACCCTCGTCATGCACCTGAACGGCATCCTCACGGCCGGGCACGGCTCGGTGAGCGTGGCCGGCACGCCGGTGCGCAAGGACACGCTCAAGGAGATCAGGCAGCGCGTCGGCCTGGTCTTCCAGGACCCGGACGACCAGCTCTTCATGCCCACGGTCAGGGACGACGTGGCCTTCGGCCCGGCCAACTCGGGCGTGTCGGGCGCGGAGCTGGAGCGCGCGGTCAAGGGCGCGCTGGAGCGGGTCGGCATGCTGGAGGTCATCGACCGGCCGCCGCACCACCTGTCGTTCGGCCAGCGCCGGCGGGTGGCGGTGGCGACCGTGCTGGCGATGGAGCCGGAGATCCTGGTGCTCGACGAGCCGTCGTCCAACCTCGACCCGGCCGCCCGCAGGGAACTGGCCGAGGTCCTGCGCTCGCTCGACGTGACCGTGCTCATGGTCACCCACGACCTGCCGTATGCGCTGGAGCTGTGTGAACGCTCGCTGATCCTCTCCGACGGCGTGATCGTCGCGGACGGGCCCACCCGCGAGCTGCTCGCCGACGCCGAACTGCTCGCTCGCCACCGCCTGGAGCTCCCGTACGGCTTCGCCATCCCCGCGCCGGCGGAGCATGGCTGATCCAGGAAGGTCATTTTCCTGTTTCGAGCCTCACATACGGATGATCCGAGTTTGTGCATGCCCGGTACCCGGGGATGTCGAAGTACAGTGGCTCATCGAGGAGGGGCCAAATGAAGCTGCGGCTTGCGCGACATGCCCTTGGCGATGCCGTGGTGGTGGCCGTTGAGGGTGAGCTGGACCTGTTCACGGCGCCGTTCCTCCGCGACGAGGTGCGCGACGCCATCAAACAGGATGGCGCCTGGCTGGTGCTCGACCTCCAGCAGTTGTCGTTCATGGACTCCAGCGGGCTGTCGGTGCTCATCGAGGCATGGCGGCTGGCCACGGGAGAGGGCGGCGGCGTGTCGCTGGCCGGGCCGCAGGCACCGGTGGCCCGTATCCTGCGTACGACCGGGCTTGACCGGCGGATCAAGGTATATTCCGATGTCGACACGGCCGTAGGTGAGATTTAACCCACACCGAGTAGAACTACATTCGGTTGGCGGGTTAAGGTCCGGCTTATGGACGTGAACGGATCTGCAGCAATCATCTCCGGCGGGGCCAGCGGCCTCGGCGAGGCGACGGCCCGCGAACTCGCGGCCCACGGCGCCACGGTGGTCATCGCCGACCTCAACGAGGAACGCGGCAAGAGCGTCGCCGACGAGCTCGGTGGGGTCTTCGCCCGGACCGACGTGGCGGACGACGAGCAGGTACAAGCGGCGGTCGACGCGGCCGTCGCCACCGGCAAGCCGCTGCGCGTCGTGGTGAACAGCGCGGGAATCGGCTGGGCCGAGCGCACCGTCAACCGTGACGGCGCCCCGCACAACCTCGCCTCCTACCGCAAGGTCATCGAGGTCAACCTGATCGGCACGTTCAACCTCATGCGCATCGGCGCGGCGGCCATCGCCAAGACCGAGCCGGTGGACGCCGACGGGCAGCGGGGCGTGGTCATCAACACCGCCTCCGTCGCGGCGCTGGAGGGTCAGACCGGGCAGCTGGCCTACTCGGCCTCCAAGGGCGGCATCGTGGGCATGACCGTGCCCGCCGCGCGTGACCTGGCGGCCATCGGCGTACGGGTGAACACCATCTGCCCGGGGATCATCGACACCCCGATCTACGGCTTCTCGCCCAACTCCGAGGAGTTCAAGGCCAAGCTGGTGGCGCCGGTGGTGTTCCCGAAGCGCATGGGGCGGGCCGACGAGTTCGCGCACCTGATCAGGTCCCTGATCGAGAACGACTACATGAACGCCGAGGTCGTCCGCTTCGACGGCGGCATCCGCTTCCAGCCCAAGTGAGGTCACGTGTCTGACGAAGTGCTCGTCGAAGAGTCCGACGGCGTCGCCGTGATCACGATCAACCGGCCCGCCGCGCGCAACGCCATCAACGGCGCGGTGGCCCGCGGCATCGCGGCAGCCGTCGACGCGCTGGAGGCTCGCCCCGACATCTCCGCCTACGTCCTGACCGGGGCGGGTGGCTACTTCTCGGCGGGCATGGACCTCAAGGGCTTCCTGTCCGGTGACTTTCCCGTGGTCGAGGGCCGCGGCTTCGGCGGCCTGACCGAGTCGCCGCCCAAGAAGCCGATCGTGGCGGCGGTCGAGGGCTACGCGCTCGCGGGCGGCTTCGAGCTCGCGCTGTCGTGCGACGTGATCGTGGCGTCGTCGGAGTCCACCTTCGGCCTGCCGGAGCCCAGGCGGGGCCTTGTGGCGGGCGCGGGCGGCATCATGCGGCTGCCGCGCCGGATCCCGTACCACGTCGCCATGGAGATCGCCCTGACCGGCGCTCACTACCCGGCCTCGCGCCTGTACGAGCTGGGGCTGGTCAACCGGATCACCCCGGCGGGCGAGGCGCTGGACGGGGCGCTGGAGCTGGCCCGCAAGATCGCCGCCAACGCCCCGCTGGCCCTCGCGGCGACCAAGCAAGTGATCATCGAGTCGCAGGACTGGTCGCTGGAGGAGATGTTCGCCAAGCAGGGCGGCATCATCAGCCCGGTGTTCAGCTCGAAGGACGCGATGGAGGGCGCGGCGGCCTTCGCCGAGAAGCGCGCCCCCCAGTGGAAGGGCGAGTAGTCCTTTTCCCGACCCCCTCCCCTTTTTGGGAGGGGGTTTCTTAGCGCGCGCATAACTTCTTCTGCGTACGGTAAAGAAGGAAAGGTCTAGCGGGAGGGGCTCATGAGCGACTATTCGAGGTCCGCGTACGAGTCGGCCAAGCGCGGCGCGGGCACCCTCCTCGCCGGCGCCCTGAGCGCGACCTTCGTCATGGTCGTGATGCTGGCCGTGATGTGGGCCGTCGAGGTCGTCGACTACACGACGAACGGCAGCCTGGATCGCGAGTTCGGCATCGTCGGCTGGGACCCCTCGGGACTCGTGGGCATCTTCTTCGCCCCGTTCCTGCATGTGGGCTTCGGGCACCTGATGGCCAACTCGCTGCCGCTGCTGATCCTGGGCTTCCTGGCGGCGTTGCGCGGGCTCGGCCGATTCTTCGCGGCGAGCCTGCTGATCATCGTGATCGGCGGTATCGGCACCTGGTTCACCAGCCCCGACACGATCACGGTGGGCGCGAGCGGCCTGGTGTTCGGATATTTCGGGTACGTCCTGGCGCGCGGGATATTCGACCGGCGCGTCTTCGACATCGTCATCGGGATCGGCGTGGGGATCGCCTACTACTCGATCCTGTGGGGCCTGCTGCCCAACCAGCAGGGCATCTCCTGGCAGGGCCACCTGTTCGGCCTGGTGGGCGGCGTCGTCGCCGCCTGGCTGCTGCGCCGTAAGCGCGAAGTGGCGTAGGACGGCACTCACCCCTCGCAAAATCGGGGTGAAATGCCGATACGGCCTCAGACATGTAAGGGGTGTCCATAACCCCGCATGAGGAGGCCACCATGGGAACCGCCGGTGGATGACGACCGAAGACGCCGGTTCGAGGCCGTGTATGCCCAGACATACGAGCCGATTCTCGGATACGCCCTGCGCCGCTGTGACTCTCCCGAGGACGCGGCGGACGCGGTCGCCGAGACGTTCGCCATCGCCTGGCGCCGCGTCGACGCCCTGCCGCCCCACGCGGAGGCCAGGCTCTGGCTGTACGGCATCGCCAGGAACGTCCTGGCCAACCAGCGGCGCGGCCAGGCCAGGCGGTGGTCCAGGAGCGTGGAGCTCGACGCCGACATCGCCGACCTCTACGCCCACTCGCCCGAGGGCAGCGTCGAGCTGGGCGCGATCGCGCAGGCGTTCAAGGAGCTGCACGACGACGATCGCGAGCTGCTGTCGCTGGTCGCCTGGGAAGGGCTGGACCACGCCCAGCTCGCCAAGGTCCTCGACTGCTCGCGCAACGCCGTACGCATCCGGCTCCATCGCGCGCGCAAGCGCTTCTCCAAGGCGCTGGCCGGCGCGGGCATCTCCGTCAACCGTCTCCCCGTGGAGTCCAGATGAACGAGTTGAGCGAACCGGCCAGGGCCAGTGAACTCGCCAGGGTCGGCGAACTCGCCAGGGTCAAGGACGAGCAGTTGGCCGGGCAGGCGTCCGGTGCGGGGGCCCGGGCGCTGCTGGCGACCATCGTCGAGGAGAAGCCAGGCCTGGCAATCGCAACCGTAACCGCAGCCGCTGGGCGCCGGGCGCCGAGATCGCGCCGAGCCCGCCGCCTGTTCGCGGGGCTGGTCACCACCGCCGCACTCGCCACCGCCGCCGTCATGGGGCCTGTCCTGCTGGAGCGGGGCGCGGGCACCGCCACCTCGTACGCGAACGCGGCCATCGACATCGAGCTGCGGGGCGACGAGTACATCGCCAGGATCAAGGACCCGTTCGCCGACCACTCCCTGTACGCCAAGGCGTTCCAGGCGATGGGGCTCGACATCGGCATGGAGCTGATCCCCGCCTCGCCCACCCGGGTGGGCGACGTGGTGCGCTACGGATTCGCCGGCACCACCGAGGCCGACAAGCTCAGCGGCGGCCTGGAACCGGACGGATGCGCGCTGGGCCACGAAGGCTGCTTCCTCGCCGTCACGGTGAGCAAGGGCTTCAAGGGCCGAGGCACTTTCTACCTGGGCCGACCGGCCAAGCCCGGGGAGAAGTACCAGGCCCAGGCGAAGGCCGGCAAGAAGGGCGAGATGCTCGAAGGCTACGACGCCGACGGGCGGACCGTGGGCAAGGTCGCGGCCGAGGCGCGCCGACGGGGGCTGCGGGTGGTCTTTCGGATCATCGAGCCGAACCCGGACGGCAACGGCTTCGGCACGATCCGGGATCAGTCGGCCAAGGTCGGCGAGCGCTGGTACGTCTGGGCCGCCGAGCCCGTGCAGGTCGGCACGGTGAGGCTGTTGGTCACGGAGAAACACCTCCCGAAGAACCCGGTAACCGGCGAGTAGACCGCCTGCTACTCGATCCTGTGGGGCACTCTGATCGGCGGTCGGCCACATCTCGACACTAGACCCTCCGTAGTGGAATGATTACGTAAAGTTTCCACGAAGGGAGTCTCCCCTTGTCGAATCCTCTGGCCGAAGCCAACCTCAGGGCCATGTTCGCCGTCATCGACGCCAACGGCAGCGGATACATCGAGGCCGCCGACTTCGAGCACTTCGCCGATCAGGTGTGCGCCACGCTCGCGCTCGACCCGGACACGCCCGCGCACGCGAAGCTGCGGGCGGCCTACCGGGCATGGTGGGAGCAGATCCGCCGCGCCGACACCGACGAGGACGGCAGGGTGAGCTGCGAGGAGTACGTCGCCCTCGTCCAGACGGGCGTGGCGGAGGATCCCCACTACTACGACAACGGTCTGAGGCCCGTCATCGACGCGGTGTTCGACGCCGCCGACGCCGACGGGAGCGGCGCGATCTCGCGGCCGGAGTTCGCCCGCCTTTACGAGGCGGTCGGCGAGTCCGCCGAGACGGCCAACGGCTTCTTCGACCGCATCGACACCGACAGCGACGGGAGCATCTCCCGCGAGGAGTACGCGGCTGCCTTGCAGGGCATCTACGCGCCCGGATCAGCCGATGACGCGAGCGCGTGGGTGCTGGGCGGCCACAACCGGTGACCCCGGCCAGACCCTGACCCTCATGATGGCCAGCACCGTCGTGGCAACGGGCATCCGCTCCCCCGAAGGGGTACCCCTCCCGAGGAACCCTGCCACGACGGACCGTCACAGGGGCCGAGGCGGCACTAGGAGCTGTGCACCCGCTCCGCCGGGGAGGAGGACAGCAGGCGATCTATCAGCGCCAGCCCGATGGCCGACAGGACGAAGGCCAGGTGGATGATCGTCTGCCACATCATCTTGCTGTCCGGGATCACCTGGGCCTTGATGAACGTCTGCAGCAGGTGCACCGACGAGATGCCCACGATGGCCGTGGCCAGCTTGACCTTGAGGACGTTCGCGTTGACGTGGGACAGCCACTCCGGCTCGTCGGGGTGCTCGTTGAGGTTGATGCGTGAGACGAACGTCTCATAACCCCCGACGATGACCATGATGAGCAGGTTGGAGATCATCACCACGTCGATGAGGCCCAGCACGGACAGCATGACCGTGACTTCCATGTCGGTGTCACCACCGTGGAGGACGCCTTCGATCAGGTGCCAGAGCTCGACCATGAACTGCCAGACGTACACCCCCTGGGCCACGATGAGGCCCAGGTAGAGGGGGACCTGCAGCCAGCGGCTGGCGAACATCAGGTAGCCCAGGCCTTTGGGCCGCCTGCTCATACTCATCCGGTATAACCCCTGTCACATGAGGATATGTCGGCACGCCTGGGCGGAAAGGAAGATCAACCCTGGTCGCGCGCGGGCTTTTTAGGGAAGAATGTTTCCTAACTCACCGAGCCGGAGGGTTGGTCAGTTGGCGAACCTGGGATCCCTGGAGCGCGCGATCATGGACGTGCTGTGGGACGCCGGTAAGCCGATGCGGGTGCGCGAGCTGCTCGCCACGCTCAACGAGGTGCGCGAGCTCGCCTACACCACGGTGCAGACCGTCGCCGAACGGCTGGTGAAGAAGGGGCTGCTCGTCCGCACGCCGTACCGAAACGCCTTCAAGTACGCGGCCGCCTACTCCAGGGACGAGCACGTCACGCGGCTCATGCTGGAGGCGCTGGCGGCCAGCACCGACCGGCTGCCGGTGCTGGCGAGGTTCGCGCAGAGCGTCGAGGAGGAGGACGCCCTGGCCCTGCTGGACGAGCTGTCGCGCCGTACGGGTCGAAGACGCTCGACCACGTGACGGGTCAAAGACGCTCGACCACGTGATGGATTAGAGACGCTCGACCACGTAGTCGATGCAGACCGTCAGCGCCTCGACGTCGGCCGGGTCGATGGCCGGGAACATCGCGACGCGCAGCTGGTTGCGGCCGAGCTTGCGGTAGGGCTCGGTGTCGACGATGCCGTTGGCGCGCAGCGCCTTGGCCACGGCCGCCGCGTCCACGTCGTCGGAGAAGTCGATCGTGCCGACCACCTGCGAGCGGAACTCGGGAGCCGCGAACGGCGTGGTGTAAGAGGTCTTGTCGGCCCAGGTGTAGAGGCGCTGGGCGGAGTCGGCGGTGCGGGCGGTGGTCCAGGCCAGGCCGCCGTTGCCGTTCATCCAGTCGAGCTGGTCGGCCAGCAGGAACAGCGTCGCCACCGACGGGGTGTTGTAGGTCTGGTCCTTGCCGGAGTTGTCGATCGCGACCGGCAGGCTGAAGAACTCGGGCACGTAGCGGTCGGTGGCCGCGATCTCCTCGACCCTGGCCAGGGCGCGCGGCGACATGAGCGCGATCCACAGGCCGCCGTCGGAGGCGAAGCTCTTCTGCGGGGCGAAGTAGTAGACGTCGGTCTCCTCGATGGACACGGGCAGGCCGCCCGCGCCGGAGGTGGCGTCCACGAGCACCAGGGAGTCGTCGGAGCCGACTCGCTTGATCGGCATGGCGACGCCGGTCGAGGTCTCGTTGTGGGTGAGCGCGTAGACGTCGACGCCGTCCTCGGCCGCGGCAGCCGGGTAGGTGCCCACCTCGGACTTGATCACCGTCGGCTCGCCCAGCCAGGGCGCCTTCTTGGCGACGGTGGCGAACTTCGAGGAGAACTCGCCGAACGACAGGTGCTGGGACCGCTCCCGGATGAGCCCGAAGGAGGCGATGTCCCAGAACGCGGTGGTGCCGCCGTTGCCCAGCACGACCTGATAGCCCTCGGGGAGCGAGAACAGGTCGGCGAGGCCGGCGCGTACGCGGCCGACCAGGTTCTTGACCGGCTTCTGGCGGTGCGAGGTGCCCATGACGCTCGCGCCCGAGGCGGCGAGCGCGGCCAGTTGCTCGGTGCGAACCTTCGAGGGCCCGCAGCCGAAGCGGCCGTCGACGGGCTTGATGTCAGCGGGAATCACGATGTCAGCCACCTGACCAAGGGTACTTACCCGCCGAGGTTGCCTGGACCCGGGTCCGGATCCTGAGAAAGGATGAACCATTTCCCTCGATCATTCGTTGGACCGGCAACACGGGGTGAGGTCCGGCTGGAGGAGTCCGGGTGGCCGATCTGCGGAGTGTCGTCGAAGCGTTGATTCGCCGGCCGGCGTTCTGGCGGGCCGACCCGCCGCTGCCCACGGTGCTCGTGACGGGCCCTGAGGCGCTCGCCGCGGTCGAGGTGCTCGCCGAGCCGTTCCAGGACTCCGTGCCCTGCGCCCACGTCAAGGAGGGCGAGTACGGGACGGTCCAGGAGCTGGTGAAGGCTCTGGCGGGGGAGCACGGCCAGCTGGGCAAGCCGGTGGGCGGGTCGCTGTTGCCGCCGCCGCGCTTCCCGCTCGCGCAGTTCGTGCTGTGGGCCAGGGAGCAGCGGGACCTGCCGCCGCCGGACGCCGCCGGAAGCTGGCCGCCGGATCCGCACTCCCACACGGGCTACCGGGCGTTCAAGGAACGGCTCAAGGAGTGGCAGCGGAGCAGCCGCGACAGCGACCGGGGTCGCAGGACCTCGGCCGACTTCCTGGCGCGCGCCGCGACGACCTGGGTGCCGGTCGGCACGCTGGCCGTCTGGTGGTTCAACGGCCCCGCCGACCTCGTCGGCCTCGCCCCGTGGGTGCTCGGCCTGCTGGTGGCCGCGCTCGGCACCACCGGCCAGGCCTTCTTCTCGATCAGGGGGACGCTGTTCACCGGCTGGCTGCGCAAGCAGCCGTACGTACGGCGCAAGCGGTTCGAACGGCCCACCCCGTACGCGCTGCGCCTGGCCAACGCCGACGACGAGGCCATCGAGCGGTTATTGGTGCACGCGCTGATGCGGGATCTGCGCGAGGCGTACAAGAAGTGGATCATCCCGTGGCCGAGCTGGGGCAGAGGTCTGTACGCCCTGCTGCTGATCCAGGTCGTCGATCCCGACGGGGTCAACGCCCGGTTCCTGCGACTCGTGGAGGAGACCACCAAGAAGACCGGGTTGCTGCCGCCGATGGTCGTGCTGGCGGCTGTGTCCTCCGTCCCGCCCGGACCGCCGATCGGGACCGCGGAGCTGGACGAGCTGCCCGAGGTCGTCGGGCGGTGGCGGGCCGCGGCCCGGCTCCGCGTCCCCGACCTGCGGATCGGCATCGAGGCCGCGGAGGTGCCCGCCCTGGGGGCGTATCCGCCGGTGCTGCCGCGCAGGAAGCGGGCCCTGGCCTACTGGACGGCCATCGGGCTGCTGCTGGTCCTGCCGTTCGCCCTGGTCGTCTGGATGCAGCGGGACAGGGTCGCGCACTGCGGCGGTCTGCAGTGGGCGGAGCGGATCGGCGCCGAGTGCGTCGGCATCGTGAACGCCACCGGCGCCACGCCGGACGACCTCTTCGACGGCGCCGTGAAGGAGCTGGTCAAGAAGATCGACGCGAACAACGGCTACGCCCTCGGCTCGGGACGGTACGTCAGCGTGGTCCTGTTCGGCGAGTTCTCGATCACGAAGACCGAGGCGAACGACACCCGGCTGTCGGCCGCCGTGTCCGAGCTGGAAGCGGTGGAGGAGCAGCAGCGGACCGCCAGCACCACGCCCCGGCTGCGGGTGCTGCTCGCCAACGCCGGCGACAACTTCGGCCACGGCCGCCGGACGGCGCAGCTCATCACCGAACTGGCCGCGCAGGATCCGCACGTGATGGGCGTGATCGGCCTGCCGCGCAGCGTGGAGGGCGTCAGCCAGGCGATCGAGGAGTTGCACCTGGCGAAGATCCCGATGGTGGCGACCACGGCGACGGCGGACCGGATCGGCTACGTCGGCGACTCCGCCGACGGCAAGCAGCCCGGCCAGCCGTCCCCCTACTACTTCCAGATGGGGCCGACCAACTTCCGTGAGGCGACGCTGGGCGCGCGGTTCGCCCGGCACATGCTGCTCGCAGACGTGGACAAGCCGGTCGCGGTCATCGTCCAGGACGAGTCGATCACCGACCAGTACACGAAGAACCTGGCCGACGACTTCGAGACCGCGCTGAAGGCGCAGGGCATCACCGTCAAGGAGCCGAAGGACTACAACGTCGAGTCGGGCGGCATCCAGGAGGCCGCTGTGGCGGCCTGTGGCCTCAAGCCGGACGTCTTCCTCTATGCCGGGCGGGCTTCGGAGTTCCTCGGCTTCCTGACCTCGGTGGAGGGCAGCGGCTGCAAGGACGCGAAGGTGCTCGCGGGCGACGACGTCGTCAGGGCGATGGCCGGCCACGCCGGTGAGATAGCCCACATGAAGCAGATGGAGGTCTACTACGTCGCGCTGGCGCACCGGGCGGTGTGGAACCAGAGCGCCACCAAGCAGACCGCCTTCATCAGCGGCCTGCTCGCGGGCGCGCACGCGAAGTCCTCCGACGACAACCTCATCCTGACCTTCGACGCGGCCAACGTGCTCTACCAGGCGGCCAGTACCGCCTACCGGGCCGGCGCGCAGGAGGGCGGCGGCCTGCCCAGCCGGGGCGACATCCTGTACCGGCTGACCAGGAGGGTCTGGAACGGCTCCAGCGGGAAGATCGACTTCGGCTCCGCCGATCTGCACGCTCCGGCCGGCAAGGCCATCGCGATCATGAAGGTGGACGTGGCGCGGGCGGGTAACCCGAAGCCGGTGGTCCGCTGTGGCTCACTGGATGTCAGCGAGCCGCCGCCGAAGGACGCCGTGTGCGCCGGCCTGCCCGACACCGCGCCTCAATGAAATGAAGTACGGCTGCCGCGTCAGAACGCGGCAGCCGTACGAACAGCGGGATCGAGACGTCAGATGGTGCCGACGACCTCGGAGGCGCCGGGGACGTCGCTGAGCGGACGCGACGCCGGGCCGATGTACTTGGCGCTCGGGCGGACCAGACGGCCCGTGAGCTTCTGCTCCAGGATGTGCGCGGCCCAGCCGGCCGTGCGGGCGCAGGTGAACATCGAGGTGAACATGTGCGAGGGCACCTCGGCGAAGTCCAGCACCACGGCCGCCCAGTACTCGACGTTCGTGGCGAGCACCCGGTCGGGCTTGCGCGCGTGCAGCTCTTCCAGCGCGGCCTGCTCCAGAGCGGCGGCGACCTCGTAACGAGGCGCGTTGAGCTCCTTGGCGGTACGGCGCAGCACCCGCGCGCGCGGGTCCTCGGCACGGTAGACGCGATGGCCGAAGCCCATCAGCCGGCTGCCCTTGTCGAGCTCGCTCTGCACGTACTTCTTGGCGTCGCCCAGGTGCTCGACGCCTTCGATCATGTGCAGCACCCGGGCCGGAGCACCGCCGTGCAGCGGGCCGGACATGGCGCCGACGGCACCGGAGAGCGCGGCCGCCACGTCGGCGCCGGTGGAGGCGATGACCCTGGCGGTGAACGTGGAGGCGTTCATGCCGTGCTCGGCGGCCGAGGTCCAGTAGGCGTCGATGGCCTTGACGTGGTTGGGGTCGGGCTCGCCACGCCAGCGGACCATGAACCGTTCGACGATGGTCTTGGCCTCGTCGACGCGGCTCTGCGGCACCATCGGCAGGCCGAGGCCGCGCGCCGACTGCGCCACGAAGGACAGCGCCATCACGGAGGCGCGCGCGAGCTGGTCGCGGGCCTCCTCGTCACTGATGTCGAGGAGCGCCTTGAAGCCGTAGGCCGGGGCCAGCATGGCCAGCGCGCTCTGTACGTCTACGCGGATGTCACCTGAGTGGACAGGAATGGGGTACGGCTCCGCCGGGGGCAGGCCCGGCTGGAACTTGTTGTCGACCAGCAGGCCCCAGACGTGCCCGAAGGGGACACGGCCGACCAACTCCTCGATGTCGACACCCCGGTAGCGAAGGGCGCCCCCTTCTTTGTCCGGTTCCGCGATCTCGGTCTCGAAAGCTACAACGCCCTCGAGGCCGGGTTTGAAGTCGGACATTCTCGGCCGCCTCCCTTTCTTGCCATGTTGCGGCAATGCCTTGATGTCGAGATACCGGCGGGTCAATTTAACCCCCTACCCGCCCGTGGTCGGTCTCCGGACCCGCCGGAACGCGAAAGCCGCTGGTAGGGAGTGTTGTGTGGGATCTGCCACCAAGCGCGCAAGAATACCGTCTCGTGGATGCCACCTCGCGCCCGCCCGCGCTGGCGGGGCTTCGCCGTACGTATGAGGGCGAGCCGCTGCTCGAAGCCGATCTCTCCGCCGATCCGATCACCCAATTCGCCACCTGGTTCCAGGAGGCGCTCACGGCCGGCCTGCCGGAACCGAACGCCATGGTGCTGGCCACGGCCTCGGCCGGTGGCCGGCCGAGCGCCAGGACCGTCCTGCTGAAGGGCTATGACGAGCAGGGGTTCGTCTTCTACACCAACTACGAGTCGCGCAAGGGCCGCGACCTGGCCGAGAACGCCCGCGCGTCGCTGCTGTTCCCCTGGCACCCGATCCGCCGCCAGGTGCGGATCGAGGGCACGGTGGTGCGGCTCTCGCACGAGGAGTCGGCCGACTACTTCAACTCCAGGCCGTACGGCTCGCGGATCGGGGCCTGGGCCTCGCGCCAGTCCGCGGTCGTGCGGTCCAGGGAGGAGCTGGACGCCCGCTACGACGAGCTCGCCGCCCGGTGGCCGGAGCATCCGCCCGTGCCCGACTTCTGGGGCGGGTTCCGGGTCAGCCCGCTGGAGGTGGAGTTCTGGCAGGGGCAGCTTGACAGGATGCATGACAGGCTGCGATACCGGCGAACGCGCCCCGGATGGGTTCTGGAGAGACTCGCCCCTTAATGTGCCTTAAGTGGCAATCGGCGAGCTGGTCAAGCGTCATCTCATAGACATACGGCCGCTGGCCGTTCCCACCTATCGACGCCTCTGGTCCGGTCAGGCCATCGCCAACATCGGCATCGGCGTGACCGTCGTCGCGGTCAGCAAGCAGGTTTGGGACCTCACTCAGTCCTCGTTCTGGGTCGGCCTGCTGGGGCTGGCCAACCTGCTCCCGCTCCTGGTGTTCGGGCTGTGGGGCGGGGCGTTCGCCGACGCGGTCGACCGGCGCCGGCTGCTGATCACCAGCTCGCTCATCTCCTGGGGCGCGACGCTCTTCATCCTGGCCCAGGCCCTCCTCGGCCTGGGCAACGTCTACCTGCTGCTGCTCGCCTCGGCCGTGAGCGCGACGGGGTTCGCGATGACCTCGCCCGCCCGCGGCGCGATCATCCCGAGGATCCTGCCCGCCGAGCTGGTGCCCGCCGCCAACGCGCTCAACTCGCTGGTCTTCGGGTTCGGCGCGATCGTCGGGCCGATGATCGCGGGCGTGCTGCTGGCCTGGCAGGGCTACGCGCTGGCGTACGGGATCGACGCGGTGCTCTTCACGGCCAGCCTGTACGCCTCGATCCGGCTGCCCCAGCTGCTCCCCATGGGCGAGATCCAGCGGCCCGGCTGGCGCTCGGTGATCGACGGGCTGCGCTACATCGCGACCGGGCCGGTCCTGCTGATGTCGTTCGTCGTGGACATCATCGCGATGGTGTTCGCGCTGCCCAGGGCGCTGATCCCGCAGGCCGTGTCCGAGCGCTTCGACGGCTCGCCGATCGCGCTCGGCTGGCTGTCGGCCGGCATGGCCATCGGCGCGGTGCTCGGCGCGCTCGGCTCCGGCTGGCTGGGCCGCGTACGCCGCCAGGGGGTGGCGCTGACGGTCACGATCGCGCTCTGGGGGCTCAGCGTGGCCGCGGCCGGGTTAGCCCAGCAGCTCTGGCTCATGGTCGTGCTGATGGCCGTCGGCGGCGTGGCCGACATGGTCTCGTCGGTCTGGCGGCAGTCCATCCTGCAGTTGCACGCTCCCGACGAGATGCGCGGGCGGATGCAGGGGGCGTTCATGGTGGTCGTGGCGGGCGGGCCGCGCCTGGGCGACCTGCGGGCCGGGTTGACCGCCGTGTGGTTCGGGATGACGTGGGCGTGGGTGGGCGGCGGGCTGGCGTGCGCCGTCGCGGTCCTGATCGTCGGACTGTCGGTGCCGAGCTTCCGGAACTACCGGGCTGGTTAGCCGGTTTCCTCACGATCGGGAAGTAATCAGCGTGCTCGGTTGTTGGGAGCGTCACCCTCGCCGGTCGTTCTCCCCATAGGGTGCCGAGTGACTTCTGTGGCCCCGTCGCCGACGGGTCCAGACCCTGCCCTGACCGGCGTAGCATTCAGATGGGAGGAGCCTTGACCGCACACGGCCTGATCGACACCACGGAGATGTACCTCCGCACGATCTTCGAGCTCGAGGAGGAGGGCATCGTCCCGTTGCGCGCGCGCATCGCGGAGCGGCTCCAGCAGAGCGGTCCCACCGTGAGCCAGACCGTGGCCCGGATGGAGCGCGACGGCCTGGTCCGCGTCGAAGGTGACCGCCACCTGTCGATGACCGACCTCGGGCGCACCCTGGCCACGCGCGTGATGCGCAAGCACCGGCTCGCGGAGTGCCTGCTGACCCAGGTGATCGGCCTGCCCTGGGAGGACGTGCACATCGAGGCGTGCCGCTGGGAGCACGTGATGTCCGAGTCCGTGGAGACCCGGCTGGTGACGCTGCTCGACAACCCGACGGTCTGCCCGCACGGCAACCCGATCCCCGGATTGGGCGAGCTGGGCGCCAGAGAGCCCGTAGAGGGTGGCCCCAGCCTCTTGACATCCATGTCCGACCTCGCCGGACCCAGGGATATACCCGTAGTCGTGCGGCGAATTAGCGAACAAGTGCAAAGCGATCCTGCTGTGATGCTTAAACTCAAGCAAGTTGGGATACAACCCGGACGCGAGGTGACGCTCGCGGCGAGCGACGACGGTGTGCGGGTGACAGGTGACGGTGACGCGAACGACACTCTCGCGGAGCTTCCGCGTGACGTTGCCGCGCATGTTTTCGTCTCCAGGCGCTGACTCGCCCGCTACTCCTTGGTTGAATCCCTATTGGGAGGCCCTCCACTCCCGGCCGGTCGACGCTGTTGCAGGAGTGCCCGTGGTTCGCATTGCGCACATGCCCTCCCTAGGAGTGGTCTCCGGATGAAGCGTTGGGGGGATGTGTCCCAGGAAGAGGCTGATCATCTGGCGGCTGAATCCGTGCTTGATCATGCCGAGATGGCGGTCGTCGTGACCGACCGTTTCAGCAATCTCCTGTATTGGAACCCCTTCGCCGAGAAGCTCTTCGGCCGCCCGTCGAAGTCGTCACGTGACACCTCGATGCTGTCGCTGGGCATCATGGAGAAGGACCACCCGCTCGCCATCGAGCTCACCAAGCATGTGCTCAAGGGCGGCGTGTGGGAGGGCACCTTCGACGTGCGGCGGGGTGACGGCACGATCGTCTACGTCCGCGCCCAGGCCGTGCCGCTGCGCCACCCCTCGGGGTCGGTGACCGGCATCGTCGTCACCGCCCGCGAGGCGCTGCGCAGCAACGAGCGGGAGAAGGACCGCTTCGGCCTGCTGGAGCGCATCGGCGAGCGGCTGGCCGGCTCTCTTTACGTCGAGGAGACGCTCAAGCGGGTGGCCGAGATGCTCGTCCCGCAGTTCGCCGACCACTGCTTCATCGAGCTGATGGAGGGCGACCGGCTGGTCCGGCGGGTCTCGCAGCACGTTCAGGGCTGGAGCCCACCGGCCGGCACCTGGAAGCCCGTGGGCGCGGAGATCCGCTACCCCGCCTCCCACTACGCCGACACCGCGCTGCGCCGCCAGGAGACCATCCTGGTCGAGGACTTCGCCGTCAGCAGCTTTCCGTCGCCGAGCGAGGGCAGCGCCAAGCTGTGCGGCGAGGTCGGCATGACCTCCGCCATCGTGGCCCCCCTGTGCGTACGCGGCGAGACGCTCGGCCTGATGTACCTCGGGCTGTCCAACCTGACCGACCGCCGCAGCCCCCACTACGACGCCTTCGACCGCGACTTCGTCGGCGCCATCGCCACCCGGGTCGCGCTCGCGATCGACAACGCGCTGCTGTTCGAGGAGGAGCGGCACACCGCCGAGTCCTTCCAGAAGCACCTGCTGCCGCGCGCGCTGCCCCAGCTCGACGGCCTGCAGATCGCGGTGCGCTACTACCCGGCGGCGCCGCTCGCCTCCCACGGCCAGGGCATCCAGACCCAGGTCGGCGGCGACTGGTACGACGTGATCCCGCTGTCGGCCGGTCGCGTCGGCATCGTCATCGGCGACGTGGAGGGCCGGGGCGCCAAGGCCGCGGCCATCATGGGCCAGCTCAGGGCGGCGCTGCGGGCCTTCGCGCAGGACGACAAGTCGCCGGCCGACATCCTGGCCAGGCTCGACGAGTGGACCCGCATCATCGCCACTCCCGAGAAGGACGACAGCGGCGCCGACATCAGCGTCCCGCCGATCGTGACCTGCCAATACCTGGTCTATGACGCCTGGTCGCGGCAGCTGTCGTTCGCCAACGCCGGGCACGCGCCGCCGCTGCTGCTCGTCGACGGCCAGTGCGTCGAGCTCGACATCGAGGAGGTCGGCCAGCCGTTGGGCGTACGCGCCAAGGGCCTGCACGCCGACCTCGTCTACAAGGAGGAGACCCGCACGCTGCCGCCCGGCGCGGCGCTGCTCCTCTACACCGACGGCCTGGTCGACCGCCGCCCCGGCCGCGACGGCCGGATGCCGAGCGACGAGGAGACGCTGGGCGTCCTCTGCGAGAAGCTGGCGAAGATGGCCGACGCCGAGGTGGAGCGGGTGGCCGACGCGGCGACCGTCGCGGTGCCCGGCGAGATCGACGACGACATGGCGATCCTGGTGGTCCGGTCGAGCGAGTCGGACCTCGACGTCGAGGAGCGCACGTTCCCGGCCCAGCCGATCATGGTCGGCGAGGCGCGCCGGATGGCCTCCGAGGCGTTCGGCGGCTGGAACGTCCCCGAGGAGCGCGCCGAGCTGGCCTGCCTGCTGGTCTCCGAGGTCGTCACCAACGTGGTGCTCCACGCGGCTCACGGGAGCGTGCCCCGCAGGGAGCTGGTCGTCGAGGGGCCGCCGCTGCCGTTCGAGGAGTCGTGGGACGTGCCCGGCTTCGAGGACGAAGTGGTGAGCGACAAGGAGTTCACGCTGCGGCTGCGCAGGGGCGAGGAGTCGGTCTGGGTCGAGGTGTTCGACCAGGACCTGCGCCTGCCCCGGATCCGCAGCGCGGGGGAGAACGACGAGGGCGGACGGGGCCTTTACCTGGTGGACCAGCTCGCCAGGCGCTGGGGGTCGAGACCCACCAGGGAAGGCAAAGCCGTCTGGTTCGAGATTCCCACCCGTAGCCGCTGAGTGGTTAGCTCGAGCCCATGGACCTGGCCTTCGAGCGTCGCGGCACCGGCGCGCCGCTGATCCTCCTGCATGGCATCGGGCACCACTGGCAGGCATGGCTGCCGGTCATGGACCGCCTCGCCGCCTCCCGCACCGTCATCGCCATCGACCTGCCCGGCTTCGGGGTCTCGCCCGGCCTGCCCGAGGGCACGCCGTACACCGCGGAGTCGCTCGCCGACGCGGTCGAGTCGTTCTGCGCGCTGCTCGGCGTGCGCGAGCCGCACGTCGCGGGCAACTCGCTCGGCGGCTACATCGCGCTGGAGCTGGCCTCGCGCGGCGTGGTCCGTACCGCCACCGCGCTGTCGCCAGCGGGTTTCTGGTCGCGCTCGGAGCTGCTGTACTGCCGGTCGGTGCTGCGCGCGCTGCGGGCCACGGCCAGGGCGCTGCCGCCGGAGCAGGCCATCGGGCTCGCCGAGAACCCCCTCGGCCGGGCCCTGTCGGCCGGGCTCCTGGTGGCCCATCCGTCCCGGATGTCGCCGACGGCGCTGATCGCCGCCACCCAGGCGTTGGGCGGTGCGCCCGGCTTCGACGAGACGCTGGAGGCGTTCGCCGGAGTGATGCCGCCCGCGCCGCCCAAGTCGCCCATCACGATCGCCTGGGGCGAGCACGACCGGCTGCTGCCGCGCCGTCAGGCCGTACGCGCCGCCAGGTGGTCGGGGCAGCGGGTCAAGCTGCTCAAGGGCTGCGGTCACGTGCCGATGAGCGACGATCCGGGGCTGGTGGCCCGGGTGCTGCTGGACGGCAGCGCCGGTTAGGCGGCTTCCAGGTTGGCGGCCATCTGGTTCAGCACCGCGAGGGTGGTCTGGAAGTCCTGCGTGCTCACGCCCTGGATGGCGAGCTGCCTGAACTCGCCCACACGATCGAGGACCGCCGTGTGGGCCGTCTTGCCCTCCTCGGTGAGAGTGGCGCCGGTGATCCATCCTCTGGCGGTCAGCTCGCGCACCGCGTCGCCGACGCCGTCGAACGCCTTCAGCGCCTCGTACGGGTCGTCGCCCTCGGCCACGGCGTTGAGTGCCTGCCATTGGCGGCGCGAGAGCTCATGGTCGTGGAGCGCGCGCTCCATCGTGTCCTCAAGGAGGGCGTGGACATGCTTCAGGAGGAAGCCAATTCTTCGGTTCATGGATGTATAATAGCAACTATATGTACTCTGACAATGAAATTGCGGCGATCGAGCGCGCGATGGTCGCCATCCGGCGCAGGCAGAGCAGGCGCGCGCTGGCGCGGCTGCAGGGCGCCCCGGGCCCAGAGTTCGAGGTGCTCGACGTGATCGAGTCCGCGAGCGCGCCCGCCACCGTCTCCACGGTGGCCGAGGCGCTCTCGGTCGACCAGCCGAGGGCGAGCAGGCTGGTGGCGGCGGCCGTCGCGGCCGGCCTGGTCGAGCGGCGGGCGGACCAGGCCGACGGGCGCCGGGCGCTGCTCGTGCTGACCGGGGCCGGCCGGACGGCGCTGGAGCAGGCGCATCGCGGCAGGCAGGCGGCGTTCGCCGAGGCGATGACGGGATGGTCGGACGCGGAGCGCGCGGAGTTCGCGCGGCTCCTCACCCGCTTCGTCGAGGGGCTCCCCGGTTAGCTACCCCGGCCGGCTTCTCGGTCAGCGGAACGTCTGGCCATAGATGAGCAGCATGACGATGATGAAGACGATCATCACCCCGGCGTAGCCGACCGGCCCCAGGCGCAACACGCGGCGCACGCGGTTGAGCCCCCAGGCGAACAGCAACGCCAGGAAAACCAGCAGGATCAGGCCGCCGTACATGCTGACCAGTATGCGGTGTCGGGGCGCTCCCCGCGCGTCAGTTGGAGTTGCCGTGACTGGCGGGCCAGCCCTTGGTCTCCATCTTCGCCAGCCGGCGAACCTTGATCTTCTTCGGCTGGGTCTTCCGGCTGTCCTCCGGCGCGATCTCTTCGGGACGCACTGAGCAGCCTCCTAGGTCGGTTTCGTTTGGGGCGACGGACGCGATTCTGAACGATCAACGACCGCTGTCAAGCGCCACACACATCACACTCGTCACGGGCGGGGTAACGGACGAAGATCTGATCGTCGGGCGCCACCAGGTTGAGGCCGTACGCGTAGCCGGGCGCCACGTCGGGGATGCCGGTGAGCAGTGAGATCACCGCATGGGCGGTGAGCAGGCCCGACAGGCCGCCCGAGGTCGAGAGGACGCCGGGCCAGCCGGAGTCGGTCATCCTCCCATGACGCTCGCCTTCGGCCCGCAGGCACTCGTAACACGGGAAACCCGGCGCGAAGACGCCCACCGAGAGCTGCGGTCCCTCGTAGCCGCCGCCCACCCAGGGGATGCCCGCGGCGGCGCAGGCCCGGTTCGCCCAGCGGCGGATGCCGCCGGGCTCGCGGGGCTCGTCCGCGCAGAGCGCGAGCACGTCGAAGCCGGTGATCAGCCGGGCCAGCTCCTCCAGGCTGCCGATCCGCCGGTTCTCGCCGGTCACCTCGACGTGGGAGTTGACCGCGCGCAGCCGTTCGGTGGCGACCTCCACTTTGGGCAGGCCCACGTCCGCTTCGCCGTACAGGGTCTGGCGGTTGAGGTTCGACAGTTCGACGCGGTCGCCGTCCACGCAGTGGATCGCGCCGACGCCGGCCGCCGTGAGTGCCCACGCGGTGTGCGAGCCGGTGCCGCCCAGGCCGAGCACGACCACCCTGGCCTGCTTGAGCGAGAGCTGGGGTGCCCAGCTCGGCTCGCGCGGGCGCAGGCTCGCCCAGCGGAAGTAGGCGGCGTTCCTGGCGTACCGGTCCAGCTCGGCGGGGGCCAGCTCCGGCGGCGGCGCGGCGGACGCGTCCTCGACGTGGCCGGAGTCCAGCAGCGTCGCGACCAGCTCGGCGGCGTTCGGGCAGCCCTCCGCGAGCGTGGTGACGATCTCTCCTCGGGTACGGGTGCCGTCCATGAGCTGCAGGGCGCGCCAGGCGTGGCCGTGCGGGTCCTCGATCTCACTGGCGAGTCCGTAGATTTCCCCGCCTATCCGGATCGTGCCGTTGTCGAGTCGATACGGCTGATGCTCCGGTTTTACCCGAGGACGCGTCATGCGTCCGGATTCTAGAACCCGAAGGACCTTCCGATGATCTCCTTCATGATCTCGGTGGTGCCGCCGTAGATGGTCTGGACGCGGCTGTCGATCCACGCCTTGGCGACCGGGTACTCCATCATGTAGCCGTAGCCGCCGTGCAACTGGAGGCAGCGGTCGATGACCTTGTTCTGGAGCTCGGTGGTCCACCACTTGGCCTTGGCGGCGTCGACCACGGTCAGCTCCTTGGCGTTGAGCGCCCGGATGCACTTGTCCACGTAGTGACGGGCGATCTCCGTCTCGGTGGCCAGCTCCGCCAGGACGAACCGGGTGTTCTGGAAGGACCCGATATTCCGCCCGAAAGCCTGGCGGGACTTGCAGTACTCGATGGTCTGCTCCAGCACCGTCTCCGCCGCCGCGACCGCCGCCACCGCGATGGACAGCCGCTCCTGCGGCAGGTTGTTCATGAGCTGGAAGAAACCCTGGCCCTCTTCGGCGCCGAGCCGGTTGGCCACGGGGACACGGACGTTCTCGAAGAACAGCTCGGCCGTGTCCTGTGCCTTCATCCCGATCTTGTCGAGGTTGCGACCCCGCCCGAACCCCTCCATGCCCCGCTCGACGACCAGCAGCGTGGTGCCACGCGCCCCGCCCGCGGGATCGGTCTTGGCGACCACCACGACGAGGTCGGCGTTGATCCCGTTCGTGATGAACGTCTTCTGCCCGTTGACCAGGTAATGATCGCCTTCGCGGACCGCGGTCGTCCTGACCCCCTGAAGGTCGCTCCCGGCGCCCGGCTCGGTCATCCCGATCGCCGTGATGAGCTCGCCGCTGACGAACCCGGGCAGCCAGCGCCGCTTCTGCTCCTCATCGGTCAGGTCGACGAGGTACGGCGCCATGATGTCGTTGTGCAGCCCGAACCCGAGCCCTGACGCGCCGTGCCGGATGATCTCCTCGACGATGACCGCGTTGAACCGGAAGTCGGTGACACCGGCTCCGCCGTGCTCCTCGGGGACGGAGAACCCGAACAGGCCGATCTCCCCGGCCTTCTTCCACACATCACGCGGGACGATGCCGTCCTTCTCCCACTGGCCGTGGTGTGGCACGACTTCACGGGCCATGAACTCGCGCACGGTCTCCTGGAAGAGCAGGTGCTCCTCGTCGAAGAGGTCTCGCCGCATCAGTCGCCTCCAAGCGGGGGGTGGTCGTGCTGGACAGAATACGATTCTGTTGCTTGTTCGCGGGGGCGGACACGGGTTCATCACAAGTGCCGTTAGTTGCGGTGTTCGGCGGACATCGACCCTAAGATCGACCTTCGGCTTACTGTTGATCGGAGTGTGCCGTGAGTCGGTGGCGTAGGGCGTTGATCGCCGCATCGGTCGGATTACCCGCAGCCGTAGGGCTGATGGCGCTGCACGTTCCCTCGGCGTCCGCTGCTCCGGCCGATCTCCAGGTCGACTATCGGTGTACGGCCAACACGCCCACCTCCATCGTCCGGCACGATCCCGTACGGCTGACCACCCGGCTCAACTTCGCCACGGACCTCGTCGTCGGTGATCCGCTCAACTTCATCTGGAAGCTTGACTACGCCGACGACACCCGGCTCCAGTCGCCCGGCTACTTCCCCGCCGGCGCCCTGCTGCACGCGGTCGGCAACGTCGAGCTCGACAGCAGCTGGCAGGGCATTCTCAAGCCGAAGGGCTCCGCCGACCAGACGGCGGAGCTGCGGCCCGACGACGAACTGGCGCTCCCCGAGACGCTGACCGACCCTGGGCTCATCAACAAGGCGGGCACGATCAAGGTGTCGCCGAAGGACATCGTCGTCGACTTCACGCCGCCGGACGGCAGCGTCGTCGTCAACGACGGCAATGAGGCCGACAATCCGAGCGACCTGGAGATCGTCTACAACGGGACATGGACCCCGCGCGACGACCTCCCCGGCTCCGAGCATCACGAGCACAACGACCTGCACGAGACCACCACGCCGGGCGACTCGGCCGAGTTGACGTTCATCGGCACCCAGGTGGAGTACATCGGCCCGTGGGACAAGACCGCGGGCCCGGTCGACGTCTACCTCGACGGCACCAAGCGGGCCACGGTGAACCCGTCGCGAGACGGCAACGACAAGCCGCGCAACTCCAACATGGACGGTGGCCACACTCTGTGGAAGTCGCCGACCCTGGCGTACGGCAGCCATGTTGTCAAGATCGTGAGCGCGTCCGCGAGTCCGGTCTGGCTCGACGCCTTCAAGGTCTCGACCACGGCGAAGACGCCGACCGGTTTCCACCGCGCGACCTGCCATCTGATCGGCGGGCCGGTCTCGGTGATCGTCACGGTCCGGGAGCCCACGAAGCCCACCGAGACGGTCTCCCCGACGATCTCTCCGACGGTCAATCCCTCTGAGACGCCGACCAAGCCCACGCCGACCGGCTCGGTCAGCTCGTCGAGCAGCCCGACGGCCACGATCCCGCACGTGGACCCGGGCGTGGACCGCAATCTCGTCAGCGTGGTGCCGGGAACCTTGAACACCGGCACGCCGACCCCCAAACCCACCACGACCAAGACCAAGTACGTCAAGGCGCAGGTCGCCAAGACGCCCAAGGGCGGGGTCGACTCCGGTGAGGCGCCTGAGCCGCCGGGCGGCGGGTCGTACGGGCTGATCGCGGGCGGTTCGATGCTGCTCATGGGCAGCGCCACAGGAGGGCTGCTGCTACGGCGGCGCAAGGCCGAGCACGCCGGAGGAGTTGAGTCATGACCGAGCAGAAGCCGCTGCTGAACAGGGCACTTCCCGGGCTGTTGATCGCTGGGTCGCTGGCCGGGGTGGGCGCCGTCATGGTCGGCCTGCTGTCGCTGGCGCCGACCGTGGACGACGGCTCGGGTCCCGGGCCGCAGGCGCAGCCAGGGGACACGGTTCAGATCCAGAACGCGGCGGGCGCCTTCATCCTGCCTCCGACCGTGGGCCCCGGCGGCAAGAACGTGCCGCTCACCCCCGCCCGCCTCGACGCGCCGCCGCCGCTGGCCGCCGCCCCGGTCGTCGCGGCCATCCCGCCGGCCAAGACCAAGGCCACGAAGGCGAAGCCGTACCGGATCAAGATCCCCAAGATCAAGGTCAACGCCACCATCGGTTCGGTCACCGTCGACCTCAAGGGCAACCTCATGACCCCGCCGCTGACGAAGCCCAGCCTGACGGGCTGGTACAAGTTCTCGCCGGTCCCGGGCGAGATCGGGCCCGCGGTGATCAACGGCCACGTGAGCACCAAGAAGGGCGCGGCGGTGTTCTACCGGCTCTCCGAGGTGGCCAAGGGTGACCAGATCTACGTGTACCGGTCGGACAAAAAGGTGACGCGGTTCACGGTGAGTGGGGTCGAGCAGGTCAGCAAGTCCTCGTTCCCGACGGCTCGGGTGTACGGGAACACGAAGAACGCGCAGCTCAGGCTGATCACTTGCGGGGGCGTCTTCAACAAGACGGCCCACAGTTACACGGACAACATCATCGTGTACGCCACCCTGTCCAAGAAGAAGGGGTGAACGGCGGGCAAGTGCTTGCTTGTAGGGTTTACGCGAACTTCACAGGGACAGTTCGTATCATCGCTACCTAACCGTGACCAACGGCTGGGATTCTGATACGCCTGTTGATACTGCGCGCTGAAACGGAGAAGGACAGTGCTGACCTCCAAGGCGAGGCACCGCCTCGCCCTCAAGGCATCTGGCCTGGCCTTAGCGGGTGCGGGTATCTTCTGGGTCGTTCCGGCGATGGCCGCGATGGCCACACCGGTTGACGTGACCTATACCTGCAGCAACGGGTCCAGCTATCCGTTCCAGATGGAGCTGAAGACTCCGGGTGTGTCGGTCACTCCCAGCTCTACCGTGACCGTCACATGGGATATCCGCCAGCCAACGGCAAGCCCGAGCCTGCTGGCGACCGCGCAGATCACCCCCAGCAGCACGATCGTCGCCGAAGCCGTCGTCAGCCCCAGCGGGACTCCGATGCCGTCGACGCCGGTGACTGTCGGAGTGACGTCCACCCCATTGGCGACCGTGTCCGCGAACTCGCCCTTGCCCTTGCCGACGTTCGGCATCGTCGTGAAGCCGACCGCCACTGGGACGGTCGCGATCAAGGGCGGCAGCTTCTCCATCAAGGTCAACAGCACCCAGTCGTACAGCTGCAGCCCTGGCCCGTCCGGCGGACCGTCCATGCACCTCGTCGTCGCGACCGGAACCACCCCCACGGGCACCCCGTCCGGCAGCAACACCCCGAGCACCACCCCCACCCCCACTCCCACGCCGACACCCACTCCCACCCCCAAGCCCACCAAGACGACCACCGTCATGGTCACCAAGACGCCCCACGCGACGAAGACCACCACCAAGAGCTCCAAGACGCCCAAGGCCGGAGCCGACACAGGTGGTGGCGGTGACATGGGTCCCGACGGCAGGATGGTCGTGCTGACCGGATCCGCACTGATACTCGCCGCCGGCGTTGGAGGACTCGTGATGCGTCGCCGTTCCGCCACCAGAGGCTGATCGAGGTGGCCGGACAGTACCCCTACGGGGGCGAGCCGCCGCAGGACAGGGGCAGCACCGTACTCAGGTCGGTGCTGATCCTCGCCGCCGTGGCCGGGGTGGTGACCGTGGTGGCCGGGCTGCTGATCGTGCTCCGTTCGCCCGAGGAGTACGGCCTGGCCAGCCAGCGGGACACGCTGCCCGTCACCGTGCAGCCCGACGGCAAGACGACGGGACAGCCGGCGCAGGCCCTGTTCAAGGCGGCCCCCACCGTGCCGCCGCCGCTGCCGCTGCCGGACCCGGCGCCAGCGATGCTGCCGTCCACGCCGCAGCGGATCGTGATCAAGAGACTGGGGATCAACGCGCCGGTCGAGTCCCTCGGGCTCGCCAAGGACGGGACGATCCAGGTGCCGGCGGCCAACAATCCCAATCTGGTCGGCTGGTACCGCAACATGTCCACCCCCGGCGAAGCCGGTCCGGCCGTGATGCTCGGGCACAAGGACACCCGGACGCGCAGTGCCGTCTTCAGCCGCCTGTACGAGATCCGTAACGGCGATACCATCGAGGTCAAGCGGCAGGACCGTACGACCGCGGTGTTCACCGTCGGCGGCGTCGAGCAGGCGAGCAAGAAGACGTTCCCCACCCAGCGCGTCTACGGCAACCAGCCCAACGCCAACGCCCAGCTCCACCTCATCACCTGCGGCGGCACGTACAACCGCAGCATCGGTCACTACACCGACAACATCATCGTCTATGCGACGATGACAAGCTCCTATCGAGGCTGAACGCGGAGGCGCGTCATGGGCTGGATGGCTAAGCGGAGACTGCGTACTGGCCCGACGGCGGCGTTGCCCGCCAAACCGAGCCAGGCAGATCTCCTGCGACTGGTACGGCTGGCAGACCCGGAGGCCCGCGAGGACGGCGCCGACATCGTGGCGGTGGACGTCCGGATGCACGCCCCGGTCGAGGCCGAGCCCGAGTTGGTGGGCGGCGAGCTGGAACAGGTGTGGGCCTGCCGGGTGGTGGCGGAGGGTCCGCTGCCGTTCGACTACTTCGACCGCTACCTGGCCGAGGGGATCGCCTTCCGCCTCGGCGGTCTGGCCGTGTGCAGAGGCGAGGTGACCGACCCCGCCGACAGTGATCGTGGCGGTCCAGCGGTGATCCTTCCGGAACGGCCGACGCCGGATGAGCTGCGGGCGGTGCTGAGCGGGCTCGACGACAGCCCGAAGGCTGACGTGGGTGACGAGAGCGACAGCGACGACAGCGCTACGGACGACACCGCACCCGAGGACGCCACCACTGCGGACGCGACGCCCCCAGAGGCCGGTACGGGTGCGACCGTCGACACGGAAACCGACGCGAAAGCCGAAACCGACGCCAAAACTGAAGCTGAAGCGAGCGTCGACGCCGAGACTGAAGCAGCCGCCGAAGCCACCGAAGTCGCCGAAGTCGCTGAAGCCGCCAAGGTTGCCGCTGCTCCTGGCGACGACATCAACCCGGACGATTTCCTCTACACGGTCGGCGACATACGGGTCCTCGTGGTCCCGGAAAAGGGCCGTCCGCCCGCCGTACAGGAGCTCCTGCCCTTCGCCACCGAGCTGACCGCGATCGAGTTGCGCGGCGACGACCCCGAGAAGGTCGGCGCGCTCGCGCTGCGTCTGGCCGACGCGCTGAACGGGCTGATCGTGGACCGGTGGCGGTTCCGGATCGACGCGGTGGAGGACCTTCTGCCCCCAGGGTGACGGGGCGTAGAGCATCGTTCTGTTGTAGTCTCTCCCTAATAACCGAACAATGCTCGGTTTCAGGAGGCACTGTGGCAGAGGCGTACATCGTCGGGGCGGTCCGCACCCCGGTCGGCAAGAAGAAGGGCGGCCTTTCCACCGTCCACCCCACTGACCTGGCCGCTCACACGCTGAAGGCGCTGATCGACCGCACCGGCGTCGACCCCACCGCGGTGGAGGACGTCATCATGGGGTGCGTCATGCAGTTCGGCCCCCAGAGCATGGACATCGCGCGAAATGCCTGGCTCTCGGCGGGACTGCCGGAGACCACGGCCGGTGTCACCATTGACCGGCAGTGCGGCTCCTCGCAGCAGTCGATCCACTTCGCCGCGCAGGGTGTCATGTCCGGCACCCAGGACCTGGTCGTGGCGGCCGGCGTCGAGTCGATGAGCATTGTCCCCATGGGCTCGTCGATCACGGCCGCGCTGGAGAAGGGCATGCCGTTTCCGTTCGGCGACATGTGGGTCGAACGGTACGGAAAGCAGGAGATCTCGCAGTTCCGCGGCGCGGAGCTGATGTGTGAGAAGTGGGGCCTCAAGCGCGAGGAGCTGGAGCGGTACGCCTTCGAATCCCACCAGCGGGCCGCCAAGGCCATCGCGAACGGCTACTTCAAGGACCAGATCGCGCCCATCAACGACGTCTCCGACGACGAGGGACCACGGGCGGACACGACGCTGGAGAAGATGGCCGGGCTGAAGACGCTCAAGGAGGACGGCCAGATCACCGCCGCCACCGCGTCGCAGATCTCCGACGGCTCGGGCGCGGTGCTGATCGCCTCGGCGCAGGCCGTGAAGGACCATGGGCTGACCCCGCGCGCCCGCATCCACCAGCTCGCGCTCATGGGCGACGACCCGGTGTACATGCTGACGGCGCCGATCCCGGCGACGCGGCGGGCGCTGGACAAGGCCGGCATGTCGATCGACGACATCGCCGTCACCGAGATCAACGAGGCCTTCGCGCCGGTGCCGCTGGCCTGGATGAAGGAGCTCGGCGCCGACCCGGCCACCGTCAACCCCAACGGCGGCGCCATCGCCCTGGGCCACCCGCTGGGCGGCACGGGCGCGATCCTGATGACCAAACTGCTGCACGAGCTGGAGCGTACGGGCGGCAGGTACGGCCTCCAGACGATGTGCGAGGGCGGCGGCCAGGCCAACGTCACCATCATCGAACGCCTCTAACCTGCCCGGTAGCGCTGAAACGACGGTGCCCCGGCCCCTCGAACGAGGGACCGGGGCACCGCGGGTTGTGTGCGGCGCGCCCATGGCGTTGGGTCGCGCGCCGCACTTACTACC